>DATCWR010000006.1:0-7726 GCA_036566245.1 Mycobacteriales bacterium
AAGCCTCTTCCTCACCCAGTCCCAGATCAACGCGACCAGGGGGGATGACGCCACCAGGTTGTCCCCGGCACTCACCCGCCCGGCGCACTGGTGTCCCTCCGGCACGACGGGTTCCAGGACGCGCCCTGAGTCGGGTACCGCCCGACCGCCCGATCTGCCAGTGCCTGCCGGTGTGGCGGACACCGCGACGGGGTAGGTCGCACACCACAGGTCACCGCGCCTGTGATGACGGTTGACAGCCGGGTTTGGTGCGTGGTCGCGCTGTGCCATGCGCCGAAAGCCGGGCGTCGGGTACGGGGGGCCGGTCGGTGGAGGCTCGGATCACGCTGTGGGTGGACGGCGAGCAGCGGTCGTTGACCGTGGACACCCGGACCACGGTGTTGGACGCGCTGCGGGACCGGCTCGGCGTGATGTCGCCGAAGAAGGGCTGCGACCACGGCCAGTGCGGGGCATGCACGGTGCTGCTGAACGGACGCCGTGCCACCACCTGCCTGGCGTTGGCCGTGGCCCACGACGGGGCACAGATCACCACCGCGCAGGGCCTGGTGGACAGTGTCGGTGGGGGCGACGGCGAGGTGCTGCACCCGATGCAGCAGGCGTTCGTGGACCACGACGGTTTCCAGTGTGGATACTGCACGCCCGGGCAGATCTGCTCGGCGGTTGGCATGCTCGACGAGGTTCGGGCCGGTCATCCCAGCGCGGTCACCGCGAGCCTGACCCGCCCGGTCGAGTTGACCGACGAGGAGATCCAGGAACGGATGAGCGGCAACCTGTGTCGCTGCGGGGCCTACGTGAACATCGTGGCGGCGATCCGGCAGGCGGCCTCGGCGTGAAACCGTTCGAGTACCAGCGGGCCACCGACGCGCCGGGCGCGGTGGCCACCGTGACCGACCGTCCCGGTGCGGTGTTCCTGGGTGGCGGCACGAACCTGGTGGACCACATGAAACTGGGCCTGCGCAACCCCGACCTGGTCGTGGACGTGACCGGGTTGCCCCTGGACCGGGTCGAGGCCCTGCCCGACGGCGGGATCCGGATCGGTGCGGCGGTGCGCAACAGTGACCTGGCCGCCCACCCGGTGGTCCGGGCCCGTTATCCGGTGCTGTCCCAGGCGCTGCTGTCCGGGGCGTCCGGGCAACTGCGCAACCTGGCCACCACCGCCGGGAACCTGTTGCAACGCACCCGGTGCGTGTACTTCCAGAACACCGCCACCCCGTGCCACAAACGGGAACCGGGCACGGGGTGTTCGGCGATCGGCGGCTACGACCGTTACCACGCCATCCTCGGCGCGTCGGACATGTGCGTTGCCGTGCACCCGTCGGACATGGCGGTGGCGATGGTGGCGTTGGACGCCACCGTGGTGGTGTTGGGCGCGGGCGGGCAGCGCCGGATCCGCATGGCCGACCTGCACCGCCTGCCCGGGGACACCCCCGAGCGGGACACGGTGCTCGACCACGGCGAACTGGTCACCGCGGTGGAACTGCCCGAACTGCCGTTCGCCACCCGCTCGACCTACCGGAAGGTACGCGACCGGGCCTCCTACGCCTTCGCGCTGGTCTCGGTGGCTGCCGCCCTGGACCTCGCCGACGGCACCGTCCGGGACGTGCGGGTCGCACTGGGCGGGGTGGCCCACAAACCGTGGCGGGCTCTGCGCGCCGAACAGGTGCTGCGTGGCGCCCCGGCCACCGAGGAGGTGTTCCGCACCGCCGCGTTCGCCGAACTGGACGAGGCCCGACCGTTGGCCGGCAACGGATTCAAGATCCCGATGGTCCGCAACACCATGGTCGCGGTGCTGCGCGAACTGGCCGAGCAACGGCCATGACCGAGCTGCTGCGGGCCCGCGCGATCGGACAGTCACTGTCCCGGTTGGACGGCCCGGCCAAGGTGACCGGCCAGGCCCCCTACGCCTACGAGCATCCGGTGGACAACCCGGCCTACCTGTATCCGGTGCAGGCCACCGTGGCCCGGGGTCGGGTGCGGACCATCGACACGGCCGTGGCCGAGTCGCTCGACGGCGTGGTGGCGGTCCTCACCCACCTCAACGCCCCCCGGTTGGCCTCCGACCAGGATCGGGAGTACTGGGTGTTGCAGTCCGACGAGGTCTTCTACCACGGCCAGATCGTGGGCGCGGTGATCGCCGAGACACCCCAGGTCGCCCGGGAGGCGGCCGGGCGGGTCCGGGTCGACTACGACGTGGGTCCACACGACGTGGAACTACGGGCCGAGGGGCGTGCCCTGTACGCGCCGGAGGTGGTGAACCCCACCTATCCCACCGACACCGAGCAGGGTGACATCGGGGCCGCGTTCCTCACCGCGGCGGTGACCGTCGAGCAGACCTACCGCACCCCGATGGAACACAACAACCCGATGGAGCCGCACACCACGGTGGCGGTGTGGGACGCCGGGTCGGGAAGTCTGACCCTGTTCGACTCGACCCAGGGGGTGCACCGGGTGCGGGAGGCACTGGCCCCGGTGTTCGGTCTGGACCTGGAGAAACTACGGGTCATCTCCCCGTACGTGGGCGGCGGGTTCGGCTGTAAGGGCATGCCCAAGGCGCACAACGTGCTGGCCGGACTGGCCGCGCAACTGGTCGCCGGCCGGCCGGTGAAGTGCGCACTGACCCGCCAGCAGATGTTCGACCTGGTCGGGTACCGCACCCCGACCATCCAACGGGTCCAACTGGCCGCCGACCGCGACGGGCGGCTGACCGCGATCGCACACGACGTGGTCGAACAGACCGCGCGGATCAAGGAGTTCGCCGAGCAGACCGCGACACCCACCCGGACCATGTATGCCGCGCCGAACCGGCGCACCACCCACCGGTTGTCCGCGCTCGACGTCGGGGTACCGACCTGGATGCGCGCGCCCGGGGTGACCCCGGGGATGTTCGCCGGCGAGGTGGCCATGGACGAGATGGCCATCGCCTGTGGGCTGGACCCGATCGAGTTCCGGCTGCGCAACGAACCCGAACTCGACCCGCACACCAGCCTGCCCTACTCCAGCCGGAACCTGCCGGTGTGCCTGCGGGAGGGGGCGCGGATGTTCGGGTGGGCCGACCGTGACCCGACCCCGGGGGCACGGCGGGAGAACGGCTGGCTGGTCGGCACCGGGGTGGCCGCCGCCACCTACCCCGGGCATGTGCCGCCTGGTTCGGTGGCGGCGATCCACTTCGGCGCCGACCGCTGCTACCGGGTGCGGATCGGCGCGGCCGACATCGGCACCGGCACCTGGACGGCGCTGACCCAGATCGCCGCCGACGCGTTGGCCTGCCCGGTCGGTGACATCCGGTTGGAGATCGGCGACACCGACCTGCCCCCGGCCACGGTTGAGGGCGGTTCCTCCGGTATCAGTGCCTGGGGTTCGGCGATCGTGGCGGCGGCCCGGGCGTTCCGCGACGAACACGGCCCCGAACCCGCGCCGGGGGCACAGGCCCGGGCCGGGACCCCGGCCGACCCGGAGGCCGAACGGTTCGCCCGGCACGCCTTCGGTGCGCAGTTCGCCCGGGTGCGGGTGAACGCCGACACCGGCGAGATCCGGGTGTCACGGATGCTCGGGGTGTTCGCGGTGGGCCGGATCATCAACCCCCGCACCGCCCGTTCGCAGCTCGTCGGTGGGATGACCATGGGCCTGTCCATGGCCCTGCACGAACACAGCGTGGTCGATCCACGGTTCGGCCACGTGGTGAACCGGGACCTCGCCGAGTATCACATCGCCACCAACGCCGACGTGGAGGACATCGAGGCCACCTGGATCGACGAGTGCGACCCGCACTACAACCCGATGGGTTCCAAGGGCATCGGTGAGATCGGCATCGTGGGTGCCGCCTCGGCCATCGTCAACGCCACCCACCACGCCACCGGCATCCGGGTCCGCGACCTGCCGATCACCCCGGACAAACTCCTGCCCTGACCGACCCGGCGGATCGCTGTGGCAGTGATCAGCAGTTGACCGCCGCTTCTGGTTGGCGGGGCAGGTCCGGGGCCTCCGCCTGGGTGCCCGGGTCGGGTCGGTGGGAGCGGGCGGTGGCCAGCACCGATCCGATGATCACCAGCGGGAACCCGACGGCCACCCCGATGGTGAACGGTTCGCTGAGCACCAACACGCCCAGCACGATGGCCACCGCCGGGTTGACGTAGGTGATGACCGTGGCCCGGCCGGGTCCGACCTCGGCGATCAGCGCGAAGAAGATCACGAACGCCACGCCGGTACACACCACACCCAGGCCGACCACCGACCAGGCCGAGGCGGCCGAGACGTGGCTGGGCCACAACCAGCCGACGAACGGCGCGTTGATGACGGTCGCCAGGATCAGGGTGGCGGTGACCACGCCGATGGTCGGCAGGTCGGACAGCCGGCGGCTGATGACGACCGGGGCGTAGGCGTACCCGAGCACGGTGAGCATGACCGCGCCGACCGCGATCATGTCGTCCAGATGCACGTCCAACCCGACCAGGCAGACCACGCCGGCCAGGCCGACGCCCAGCCCGGCCAGCCGCCGGGCATCGAACCGTTCGTCCCCGCCGGCGACGAGGATCACCGTGGCGACCAACGGCACCACGGCGACCAGCAGGCCGGAGGTGGAACTGGTCAGCCGGGTCTCGCCGTAACCGAGCATCAGCCAGGGACCGGAGATCTCCACCAGGGTGTAGAGCAACACGGCCTTCCACCGGCGCAGCACGGCTGTTGTCAGCGCCCGCTGGTGCAGGGCAAGCGGCAGTAACAGCAGGCCGCCGACCAGGGTCCGGCCGAACACCACCACCAGGGGGTTGATGTCGGCGACCGCGATCTTGATCAGCAGGTACGGCACACCCCAGATGACGCCGAGCGCGACGAACAGCAGCCACCCGCGTCTGGACATCAACTCTCCTCTGGATTGTGCCGGACCCGCCTGCCGGGCCCGTGCCGCGAGCAGAACTCGCCGGCCAGGTCCGGGTATTCCATTACATGTCCGGGATCACACCGTGGCGGTCAATGCCGCCACGCGGTCCTCGTCGGTGATCGGGCGGCGGGTGCGGGCCCGCTTGAGTTCGAAGAACCCCTCGGTGCCGGCGACCAGCAGCACCCCGTCCCACAGCTTCCCGGCGGCCTCTCCCTGCGGGATCGGTGAGACCACCGGGCCGAAGAAGGCGACGACCGTTCCGGCGGGGCCGGTGACGTGGATCGCCGGGGTGCCCAGGTCCTCCCCCACCGGGTCCAGGCCGGCGTGCTGGCTGGCACGCAGTGCCTCGTCGTACGCGTCGGTGTCGGCGGCGTCGGCCAGGTCGGCGGGCAGCCCCAGGTCGGCCAGGGTCGCGGTGTACAGGTCGCGGTTGATCGGCGCGCGGTCGTAGTGGATGCGTCGGCCCATCGCGGTGTACAGGCCGCGCAGCACCCCGGTGCCGAACCGCTGTTCGGCGGCGATGGCCACCCGTACCGGACCGAGCCCGTCGGCCAGCCACTCCCGGTACCACTCGTCCAGCCCGTCGCGGCCCTCGTTGAGCATGGTCAGGCTCATCACGTGGAAGGTGACCCGCACCGGGCGGACCTGTTCGACCTCCAGCAACCAGCGGGACGTGGTCCACGCCCACGGGCAACGCGGGTCGAACCACATGTCGACCTCGGTCATGGTCTCGGTTTCGGTCGGGGCCGTCTGGGTCGTGGGGGCCGTCTTGGTCTCGGGCTGGCTGGCTGGCATGGCGCCCACGCTAGGACCGTTATTGGCCCATCAGAAGGGCCAATCAAGCCACGATCAGATGGGCCATTCCGCGACTGTCGCCGCGATCGGTCCGGGCCGGAGTCACCGTGCCGACTGGACCGGGGACCAGTTCCGGGCGTGCTGGATGAGCACCCGGGCGGCCGGGTTGGTCTGGACGCCGGCCTTCCAGACCAGGTCGAGTCGTGCGCACGGCGCCGCCTCGATCGTGAGCGCACGCAGCCCGGCGTCGCCGGCCATGGATCGGGTGAGGATGGCCACGCCCAGGCCCCGCAGGGCGAGTCGGACCACGGCGTCTGGCGCGCTTGCCTCCAGCGCGACGCGGGGGCTGACACCCGCCGCCACGCAGGCGCGGTCGAACGCGGTGCGCACCCCGGTTCCGGCCGGCATGCTGACCACCGTGCGGTCCCCCAGGTCGGTCAGTGTGATCACCGTGCGACCGCCGAGCGGGTCGTCGGTCCTGACCGCCGCGACGAGCGGCTCCTCGGCGATCGACCGGAATTCGAATCCGTCGGGAGGCGGGCCCGCCAGGCCCACCAGTGCCAGGTCGAGTCGTCCGGCCTCCACCGCGTCGAGCAGGCGGCCGGAGTTGTCCTCGGACAGGGTGATGTCCACGCCGGGGTGGGTGGTGTGGAAGCTGGCGAGTTGGTCGAACAGATGCGTCACCGAACACGCCATGACCATGCCGACGGCCACCCGGCCACGGACGAGGCCGGTCAGTTCGTCGACGGCCTGACGTGCCCCCGACACCGCCGCGAGGGCCGCCCGCGCGTAGGGCAGCAGGGCCGCACCGGCATGCGTCGGCCGGACCGCACGCCCGGATCGGTCCAGCAGCACCTGGCCCAGTTCCCGTTCGAGCTGGCGGATCTGCGCGCTGACGCCGGACTGGCTGACGTGCACCCGTTGCGCCGCCCGGGTGAAGTTGGACTCCTCGACCACGGCGACGAAGTACTCAAGCTGGCGAAGTTGCATCACCGTTGATGCTAGATGCGATCGGAAGTAGTTGTTGGACTTCTGGATGGTGGGGCTTCGATGATGGCGCGGCACACATCTGAGTGATCGGAGGCCCGGTGGCAGATCAAGAACAGGCGAAGGAACCCGAGGACATCACCCGTCTTTTCGTGCAGCGGGCGAACGCGGGCGACGCGGAGGGGGTCGCCGCGCTGTACGAACCGGACGCGGTGATGGCCTTCCCGCCGGGGCAGTTCACCGTGGGCCGGGCCGCGATCCAGGCGCTGTTCGAACGGTTCCTGGCCGACCGGCCCCACTTCGAACCGGAGGAGCCGCTGCCCACACTGCGCAGCGGTGACCTCGCGCTCACCTCGACACCGCCCAGGGACGGCGCCGGTGCCCGGGCGCAGGTGGTGCGCCGCCAGCCGGACGGAACGTGGCTGCGGATCCTCGACCAGCCCGAGTTCCGGCACTGAGTCAGGCGGTGACCACACCAGCCGTCGAGCTGATGTGGATGCCCGGCGCCCCGAGGGAGATGGCCCGCACGTGCCCGTCCTCGGGGCGCCGGACGTGTGTCCCGGCGTGAACCGGGTTGGCTCCGGGGTCAGTCGCGGCGGCGGATGCGGTGGCGGTGCAGGCATTCGGCGACGGTGAAGCGTTTCGGGTCACGGTCCAGGTAGATCACCGCGTGGGTCGGGCACAGCCAGAACCCGTCGGCCCGCTGCACCCAACCGTCGGCCAGCGCGTAGGTGCCGGCGGCCTGGAGCAGCACGGCGACCTCCCCGTCGGTCGGCGGCCCGGACGCGGCCGGGTCGTGTGCCCGCCGGATCGCCGGCAGGCCGGCCAACATCCGGGCGGCGTGACCACCGGACGCGGCCACGTAACACCCGCCACAGGCGTGACAGACGATCTGCGGGATGAGTACCGGACCGTCCGGACGGGCCGGACGGCCGTGGTGGGGGCCGGTCACCGGCGGCCTCCCCGCACCAGGCCGATGATCCCGGCGACCAGTCCGAACATGACCACCGCGTAGGCGGCCCGCATGGTCGGCCCGGCCGCTTCCCCGACCAGCCGCCACCCGGCCGC
>DATCWR010000025.1:0-4801 GCA_036566245.1 Mycobacteriales bacterium
CCGTGGCGACGGCGGCTGACCGACCGGGTGGGGGGATCAGTGGTGCGAGGCGGGTCTGGCGGGGCCGTGGCGGGCCGCGCGCAACCGAACAGTGGTTCACCCCCCCACGGCCGCGGCGGACTGGCGGGATGGCCGCTGGTCACCTCGGTCGCGTTGGCTGTCCTCTGTCTGGTGCCGGTCTTTCTGGTGGGTGCCCTGGCCCCGCAGATCCGCGCCGACATCGCCCTGACCGAGAGCCACCTGGGTGTCGCGGTGAGCGCGTTCTTCGCCGCGTCGGCCACCGGAAACCTGACCCTCGGTCGGGTGTCCGACCGGTTCGGCGGCGTTCGGATGCTTCGGCTGTTCAGCCTGCCGTCCGGAATCGCCCTGGGGTATGTGGCGTTCTGGGCGCACTCCTGGGTGACCCTGTCGGTGGCGCTGGCCGTGGCGGGCCTGTCGAACGGGGGTGTGCAGACCGCGGCGAACGAGGTGCTGATCCGGGCCATCGCCGCAGGCAGTCAGGGCCTGGCGTTCGGCATGAAGCAGGCTGCCGTGCCGGCGGCCACCCTGATCAGCGGTCTGGCCGTGCCCACCCTCGGGATCACCGTGGGCTGGCGTTGGGCCTTCGCCGGCGCGGCGGTGTGCTCGCTCCTGTTGGGCCTGTTCCTGCCGTGGGCCACCGGGGCGAGGTACCCGGGCCTGCGTCGGGGACAGGTCCGGCGGACCGCGGCCAACCGGCCGGCGGTCAGGCGGCGGACAGCCCGGCCCGCGGGCACACCCAGGCTGTACACCATGGCGGTCGGGGCGGTGCTCTCGTCACTGGCGGCCAACTGCGTCGGCGCGTTCTTCGTGCTGGCCGCCACCGACGCGGGCGTCGGTGAGGTGGCCGCCGGGGTGCTCGTCATGCTCGGTGGGCTGTCCAGCCTGGTGATGCGGCTGCTGGCCGGATACGTGGGCGGGCGGCGGCGCCGTGGGCACGTGCTGGGGGTGGCTGCCATGGTCGCGGTCGGCACGCTCGGTTACCTGCTGATGGCGACCACGCGACCGTGGCTGATGGCGCCGGCCGTGGTGATCGCCTACGGAGCCGGCTGGGGATGGATGGGCCTGCTCGCCTTCACCGCGGCACGGCGGTTCCCGTCGGCTTCCGGGTGGGCCACCGGAGTGGTACAGGCCGGCGCCGCCACCGGCGCGTCACTGGGTCCGCTGATCTTCGGTTTCGCGGTCACCAAGTTCGGCTATCCCCTGGCCTGGACGTCGGCGGCGGCGCTGAACTGCCTGGGCGCGACGGTTCTCGTGCTGGCCGGTCGCAGGGCCGGAGACCTACCGGCCGCCCCCGTCCCGGCAACCAGAGCCGCCACCCCAGCCCCGTCCGCCTCGGCGGGCTGAACCCGGTCAGCGCACCGGTGTCAGGAAAGGGCTGGGGGTTCCGTGCCAGGACAGGTGGAGTTGTTCCCGGGCGCGGGTGCAGGCCACGAACAGCAGGCAGCGTTCCCGCAGCAGATCCTGGGCATGGACGAGTTCGTCCTCGTCGGCCGGGGTGACCGCCTTCGGGAACGGCACCAGATGCTCGGTCACACCGACCACCGCCATGCAGCGGAACTCCAGTCCCTTCATCCGGTGCATGGTGCCCACCGCGACCGCGTCGTCGGCGCCGGCCGAGCTGCCCTTCGGCGCCGACCTGGCCAGGGAACGGGCGACGATGCCCGCCTGGCCGAGCACGGCCAACACCGAGTCGGCCAGTGCGTTGGTGCGGGCGGCGACACTGATCTCGGCCGGACGGACGCCAGCGTCCAACCAGGACCTCGCCTGGTCGGCGATCGCGGCCAGCTCGTCGTTCCTGGTGGCGAATCCGCGCAGGGTCGGCGGTTGGCCGTGTAGTTGTGACCGGTATCCGGCGACCGAGTCGAGCCCCTCGTCCATGTCGTCGACGGGTTCGCCGCGCAGCATGCCCAGGCTCCAGGACAGAATCTCCGCGGTGGTGCGGTAGTTCACCGTCAGCCGGGTGGACCGGCCGGCCACGCTGATGCCCAGCCTGCGCAGGCTGACCTGGTGGGCGTAGATCCGCTGGTGGGTGTCGCCGGCGATGAACAGGTCGTCCGGGCCGGGTGGCACCGCGGCCCGGAGCAGTCGCCACTGCATGGGGTTGAGGTCCTGCGCCTCGTCCACCACGACGTGCCGGTAGCGCCTGGCGGACAACCCGTCGAGCAGCCGGGTCGCCTCCACGCACACCGTCTCGTAGGTCCACATCTGGCGGTCACTCAGTTCCCGTTCGAACTCCCACACCGCCTGCCAGACCTGCGCCTTCTGCCGGGCACCCAGCCGACGGCCCCGGCCGGTCCGGTCAGCCCGTCGGTATCCGTCGGCGTCGCTGATCTGCTGGGCCAGTACCACCTGACGCCACTCCTCGGCCAGGAACGACTCGGTGAACGGGAGTTCCAGCCGGCCGATGATGACCTTCCACAGTGCCTCCTGCTCGGTGGGTCGGAGGATCGCAGGTCGGTGGCCGTGTTGTTCGAAGAAGATCTGGTTGGCGAGTTGGTCCACGTGCCGGACGGTGATCAGGTCGCGTACCGCGGCCTCCTCCACCAGCAGGTCCAGTCCGTCCATCAGGGACGCGGCCAGGGTGGAGGTGAAGGTGGTCAGCAGCACCCCGCCGCCGGTGTCGTCGGTGTCATCGGTGTCGCGGTTGGACAGGAGGCGCCGAGCCAACTGTCGGGCCCGGTGCAGCGCGACCACGCTCTTGCCGGTGCCCGGGCCACCGGTGACCCGGGCCGGACCCCGGTAGGCGGCGTGGGCGACCTGGTGCTGGGTCGGGTGGAGGTAGACCCGCCACAGCGCGAACGGGTGCCGCAGCACCGCCAGCATTTCCTCCGGCCCGTCGACGAGGGCCACCCGCTCGGGGCTGCGTGCCACGGCCGCGGCCAGGTCGTCGGTGTCGAACGGGACGGCCGGCACGGTGGCGCCCACCTCGGCCCACACCTGTTCGGGGGTGAGCCCGGCGGCCAGACCGAACAGCACGTCCCACTGGTTCTGCGGCAGGAACGCCCGGGCCGCCTCCAGTTGCACGATGTCGGTGAGCGCCCGGGCGAAGACGAGGGTCTGCTCATCCACGCCGAGCCGGCGCAGATCGGCGTCGTTGACCCCGGCGAAGAGCCGTTCCGGTGCCCGTTCGGCCATCCTGGACAGTTCCGGCAGGGTAGCGTCGATGGCGGCGATGTCCCGGATCTCGATCCGGCCGGTGGCGGCGTTCACCGACACCCGGCGGCGTTGGGCCCAGGCGTAGGCATCGTCGTGTGGGAGCACGGTCAGCAGGGTGTACTGGTCACCGAAGTCCGGGGCGAGCACGACACCACGCCAGAACCCGTCGATCCGGATGGTACGCAGGCGGCCGTCCCGCCCGTTGTGGACCTTCTCCAGATGTAACCCGGTGTGGGTGGCGCTCTCGAACTTGCTGAACACGGCGTGGATCCGGTCCTGCACCGGTCCCTCCAACCTGGCGAACTCCAGCAGAAAGTCCTTGTGGATGCCAAGGCTGGACACGTCACTCTCCTCAGTGGACTTCGGTGGACACTGACGGCCGTGGGCGACCACACGTGGTGAGGTGTGGTCAGTCGTGAGAATGGGCGGACAGGATCTCGCGGATCTTGCTGGTGGTCGGGTGGTCTGCTCCGTTCAGCCGGGCCAGGTCCACCAACAGCGCCCGAAGGGTTTCCTCGGCGGTGTCGCGTTGTCCGGCGCCGAGTTGCAGCAGGCCGATCTGGCGCCGCACCTCCAGGGTTCCCGGGTCGTCCGGTCCGAGCGCCCGTTCCTCGTCGTCACGCAGGTCGACCAGTTGCCGCAGCGCCAGGCTGGTCTGGCCGAGTAGCGCGTGGCAGGTAGCCTCCCGGAGTCGACAGTGGAACACCAGCGCCTGATCAGCGCCCTCCTCGGCGGACAGGTCACTCGCGAGGCTGTGGTAGGCCGGGATGGCGGCGTGGTAGTCGCCCCCCTCGTACAGCACGTTGGCCAGGTCCAACCGCAGACCGACCACGGCCTGGTCGCGACTGCCCAACGTGCGGTCGGCCGCCTCGATGGCCGCGGCCAACACCTCGGCGGCCTGACCGTGGCGGGACGCCCGCACCAGTGCGGCGGCCTGGTCACGGACCCTGGCCAGCTCCGCGTGGTGGAACTGTGGGGTGTCGGGTGACAGCGCCCCGGCCGGTTGCGGTGCCGACCGTGTCGCCGGGGATTGAGTACCGCGTCGGACCGGTGGTTCGGCCGTGCCGGTGAACACCCGGCCGAGCACCCCCGCGTACATCCGCACCGGGCTGGGTTTCGACGGCGGGTCCAGCGCACCAGGCAGCGGGCCCAGTTCGGTGACGAACGGCAGTAACCGCTGGTAGACCACGTCCGCGCTGGCCGGGCGGTCCTCGGGCGCCTTGGCCAACAGCGCGGCGACCAACCGGTCCAGTGCGGCCGGCACGTCCGTACGCAGGCGGCGTACCGGCACGGGTTGTTCGCTGACCTGCTTGCTCATCACCGAGTAGGCGGTCGGGCCGGTGAACAGTGGGGTGCCAGTGAGCATCTCGTGCAGGGTGCAGCCGAGCGCGTACAGGTCGGTGGCCGCGGTGCTCGTCGCCTCACTGACCTGTTCGGGCGCCATGTAGGCGGGGGTGCCCAGGGACTGGCCGGTGTTGGTGATCCGGGAGACGTCGGGAAGGTCCAGGGCGACGGCCAGGCCGAAGTCGAGCACCTTGACCGTGCCGGCCGGTTCCAGCATCAGGTTCGACGGTTTGAGGTCGCGGTGCACCAGCGACGCGGCGTGGGCGACCGACAGCACCGA
>DATCWR010000048.1:0-5563 GCA_036566245.1 Mycobacteriales bacterium
CCGCCGGCCGGCTCTCCCGAACCGCCCCGACCAGGGGCCAAGCGACGGCGGGTCGCCTTCGTACTGAAACTGCTCACCGCACTGCTGTCCGCGGTCGTGCTGGTGGTCAGCGGCCTGCTCTGGGCCGGCTACCACAGGTACGAGGGCCAGATCGACCGGATCGACGCGATCCCGACCCACGGCAACCACCTCACCGAGGATGTCGACGGCGAGGACGTGAACGTGCTGTTGGTCGGCAACGACAGCCGCAACTCGGCCAGCAACGCGCAACTGCCCCAACTGGGCACCGAACGCGACGGTGGCGGCACGAACACCGACACCATGATCCTCGTGCACATCCCGGCCGACGGCCGCCAGGCCACCGTGGTGTCCTTCCCCCGCGACCTGTGGGTCGACATCCCCGGCATCGGCCCGCACAAGCTGAACGCCGCGTACCCGAACGGCAGCAAGGGCGGCTCCAGCAAGGAAGCCCGAGCCGCCGGTGCCCGACTGCTCATCCAGACGCTCAGTGACCTGACCGGGCTGCGGATCGACCACTACGTCGAGGTGGACCTACTCGGGTTCTACGACATCACCAGGGCCATCGGCGGAGTCGAGGTCAACCTGTGTAAACCGGCCAGGGACCACTTCTCCGGCATCGACCTGCCCGCCGGCCGGCAGCTCATCGAGGGCAGCCAGGCGCTGGCCTTCGTCCGGCAGCGGCACGGCCTGCCCAACGGGGACCTGGACCGAATCCACCGCCAGCAGTACTTCCTCGGGGCCGTGGTGCGCAAGATGACAAGCGCCGGTGTGCTGCTCAACCCGGTCAAGCTCAACAGCGTGCTGGACGCGGTCACCGCGTCACTGCACGCCGACCCTGGGTTCGACCCGCTCGGACTGTCCCAGCAGATGCGTGAACTGGCCGCGGGCAACGTCCGGTTCCTCACCGCGCCGAACCTGGGACCGTCCACCATCGACGGACAGAGCGTGGTGCTGCCCGACCGCGACGCGATGGCCCCGTTCTTCGCCAGCCTCGGCGACGGAGTGGGAAACCGGGCTGAGTCCGCCAGCACCGTGCCCGCCAGCCAGGTACACGTGCGCGTGCTCAACGGCTCCGGACAGGGCGGGCTGGCCGAACAGACCGCCGGCACGCTGGGGTCACACGGGTTCGCGGTCGCCGGCTTCGGAAACGCATCAGCCCCACAGCAGTCCACCACCATCCGGTACCCGGCCGACCAGCGGGCCGCGGCACGCACCCTCGCCGCGGCGGTACCCGGGGCCACCCTGCACCAGGACGACTCGCTCGACGGTACGGTGGAACTGGTGCTCGGATCGGACTTCGACGGCCTGGGTTCCGCTCCCTCCGGAAGCGCCGGTTCGACCGGGCACACCGCCGGTTCGGCGGGTGGCTCGGCCGGTGGCGGGAACCTGTCGGCGTCCGGCCCGACCGCGACCCCGGACCGCACCGCGGCGGACACCGGTTGCGTGAACTGAAGCTGGACCGCGGCCTGGACAGGTTTGAGGGGAATGTCGCCGACCACCACACTGCTGCGTGCCGCCCTGGACCGCGATCCAGCCGGGCCGCTGCTCACCTACTACAACGACACCACCGGCGAACGGACCGAACTGTCGGCCACCACGCTGGACAACTGGGTCGCCAAGACGGCCAACCTGATCCAGGACGACCTGGACGTGCAGCCAGGTGACCGGGTGGCGGTGCTGCTGCCCGCGCACTGGCAGACGGCGGCCGTACTGCTGGCGATCTGGGCGGTCGGCGCGGTGGCCTGCGACCAAACGGCCGGCGCCGTGGCGACGTTCTGCGATCCGGCCCGGGTCGCAACGGCCGGCGACGGTGAGGTGGTCGCCCTGTCGCTGGCCCCGCTGGGACGCGGCCTGGACACCGTGCCACCCGGGGTCGTGGACTACGCGGTGGAGGTCCGGGCACACGCCGACCGGTTCGTCCCCACGGCCGCGGTCGACGCGGACTCTCCCGCGCTGGAACGGGGTTCGGACCTGCTGTCCGGCCGGGAACTGGTCGCCCGTGCCGCCGGACGGGCCGAGAAACTGGGTCTGCGGGCCGGCGACCGGGTACTGAGCACCCTGCCGTGGAACGGACCCGAGGACTGGGTTGACGGCTGGTTGGCACCGCTTGCCGCCGGCGCGAGCCTGGTGCAGTGTGTGGGATCCAACGACACCGCACTGCTGTCCCGCCGGGCCACGGCCGAACGGGTGACCGCAACGATCGGTGCCTCACCGCCCGGAGTGCCTGGCCTGTCTCGATAGAGTCGCCTCGTTGAGGGAGGCGTTCGGGGCCACGCCTCCGTCTGTGCACACGGAGGAGGCGCGATGGACAAGGTTGTTCCCAGCGCCGCCGAGGCGGTCGCTGACATTCCTTCCGGGGCGACTCTGGCGGTGGGTGGGTTCGGGTTGTGCGGGATACCGCACGTGTTGATCGGGGCCCTTCACGACGCGGGAGTCAATGATCTGAGGGTCGCGTCCAACAACTGCGGTGTGGACGACTGGGGCCTGGGCGTACTGCTCAAGGACAGGCTCATCTCCCGGATGACCAGTTCCTACGTCGGGGAGAACAAGGAGTTCGAACGGCAGTTCCTGGCCGGGGAGCTGGAGGTCGAACTGTGCCCGCAGGGCACCCTGGCCGAGCGGCTGCGGGCCGGTGGCTGCGGCATCCCGGCCTTCTACACCCTCGCCGGGGTCGGCACCATGGTGTCCGAGGGTGGGCTGCCCTGGCGTTACAACGCGGACGGTTCGGTCGCGGTGTCCTCACCGGCCAAGGAGGTCCGGGTCTTCGGCGGTCGCGAGTACGTGCTGGAGGAGTCGATCGTGACCGACTTCGCCCTCATCCGGGCCAGCGTGGGTGACCGGCACGGCAACCTCGTGTTCCACGAGTCGACCCGCAACTTCAACCCGCTGTGCGCCATGGCCGGCCGGGTCACCATCGCCGAGGTGGAGGAACTGGTCGAGCCCGGCGAACTGGTCCCCGAGCAGATCCACCTGCCGGGCATCTTCGTGCAACGGGTGGTCGGCCCGGTCGGCACCGAGGGCAAGCGGATCGAGCGGCGCACCACGCGCCCGCGGGAGGGGAAGTGACATGAAGCTGACCCGTCAGCAGATGGCTGCCCGCGCCGCCCGGGAACTGGGCGACGGACAGTACGCCAACCTCGGTATCGGTCTGCCCACCCTGGTACCGAACTACCTGCCCGAGGGCGTGACCGTGGTGTTGCAGAGCGAGAACGGCATCCTCGGGGTCGGCCCCTACCCGTACGAGGGTGACGAGGACCCCGACCTGATCAACGCCGGCAAGGAGACGGTCACCCTGCTGCCCGGCGCGGTGTTCTTCGACTCGTCGCTGTCGTTCGGCATGATCCGTGGCGGGCACATCGACGCGGCCATCCTGGGCGGCATGCAGGTGTCGGCTCGTGGCGACCTGGCCAACTGGGTCATCCCCGGCAAGATGGTCAAGGGCATGGGCGGCGCGATGGACCTGGTGCACGGCGCCAAGCGGGTCATCGCGTTGATGGAGCACGTAGCCCGGGACGGCTCGCCCAAGATCGTCAACGAGTGTTCACTGCCGTTGACCGGACGGGGCTGCGTGAACCGGATCATCACCGACATGGCGGTGCTCGACGTGACCGACCAGGGACTGGTTTTGCGTGAAGTGGCCCCCGGGGTGACCGTGGACGAGGTGCGCGCGTCCACCGAACCGACGCTGGTCATCGACGGCACCCCGACCGAGATGCGGCTACCCGCCGGGGTCTGACCCCAGGTATCCAGGTATCCAGGTATCCCAGGGTGACCTTCTCGATCGTGGCCAGGGACCGGTCCACCGGCGAACTCGGGGTGGCCGTGGCCACCTCGACCATGGCGGTGGGCCGGGCCGCACCCTGGGCCCTGGCCGGGGTCGGCGTGGTGGTCACCCAGGCGCACACCAGCCGGACCTACGGGGCCCGTGGCCTGGAGTTGCTGGCCGAGGGGTTGGCTCCCGACGAGGTACTGGACCGGCTCACCGCCGACGACCCAC
Organism: Mycobacteriales bacterium; assembly: GCA_036566245.1. Classification (GTDB taxonomy): domain Bacteria; phylum Actinomycetota; class Actinomycetes; order Mycobacteriales; family DASULA01; genus DASULA01. The sequence goes on from DATCWR010000048.1 coordinate 4,019, forward strand.
AGCGTGACACCCGCCAGGTGGCCGTCGCGGACGCGGCCGGTCGGGTGGCGGCCTGGACCGGCCGTGGGTGCCTGTCCGCGTGCGGGCACGTCACCGGCGCCCAGCACAGCGTGCAGGGCAACACCCTGCGGTCCCGGTCGGTGCTCCCGTCGATGGACGAGGCGTTCGGTGCGGCCGAGGGCCCGTTGGCCGAACGGCTGCTGGCCGCCCTGGCCGGGGCCGAGGAGGCCGGCGGCGACCTTCGCGGCCGGCAGTCCGCGGCGATCCTGGTGGTGTCCGGCCACCGCACCGACACCCCGTGGGACGAGGTGACCATGGATCTGCGGGTGGACGACGCACCCGACCCGGTCGCCGAACTACACCGACTGGTCCGGTTGCAGCGGGCCTACGAGAGCGGGGACCTCGCCGTGCTGCGGGAACGGGCAGGCGGCGTGGTTCCCGAGCTGTACACGGCGCTGGACGCAGTCCGGCACGGTGACCGGGAGGCAGCCCGACAGGCCCTTGCCGAACTGCGCCAGCGACCTGGTTGGGAGGGTGTGCTACGTCGCATACACAGCCGCCTCACACCACCGGCCGACACCAACGCTCAGCCCGCACCGTGGCAGGCTGCCCGAAAGGGCACTCCTGATAAATCAGATATATAACTGTCCGCCCGATGCGCTCTACTCCCTTCACAAGATCATCCTTGGGGGAGGTATGAGATGAGCAAGAGACGGTGGCGCGCATCGCTGACCGCGCTCGCGGTCGTGGCGCTCACTGCGGCCGGGACGACAGCGACGGTGCGCACCGCGACCGCCGCCGAGCCGGAACCGCGGCCGGTGGAGTGGATCTGTTATCTCGACGAGGGAAGCGCGGAGGGCGAGGCGCTCACCGAAGAGGCGTCGGTACAGACCTCCGACGGCAGGTACACGGTCGCCCTCGACCACGCGCTGTGTACGAAGGCGCTTCCGGAGGACGACGGCACCCAGCCCGAACTGGATCTGTCGTACTTCCTCGACCGCTATCCCGGCCTCGCCGTCTTCAAGGACGGCGAGCTGCCGGACTCGGTCACCTTCGTCCAGTGCGGTGAGCGCGGCGGCACGCTGGGCTCGGCGACCCCGAACAGCCTGCCCACCGTGGATGGCCTGCGCCACGACTGTTCGCTGGAGGTGCCCGAAGGGGCACGGTCGGTCAACAGCGACGGTGGCCTCGGCGGCCTGGGCGGTGGCTTCGGCGGCGGCATGATGTGGGGCTCCGGCGACGGAATGCCCACCTCGGACTCGGTCGACTGCAGCAGTGGAGGCACCCTGGCCAACCCGTGGGCGGCCGAGGGCAGCGGCGGAGGCAAGACCAACGGCCAGCTCGGCTGGCAGATGTTCAGGCAGTGGCTGCAGGGCACCGGAATCGCCTACGGAGCCAGCAAGGCCGCCGCCACCGGCAATTCCACAGGAATCGTCCTTGGCAGCGGTGCCCTCTCCGCATTCGAGGCCTGGGGTCAGTCCGTCGCCGACAGCGTGGGTAAGGACCTGGAGGCACGCTACCGGGACTCCTCGGCGAGCCTGGCCA
>DATCWR010000056.1:0-7188 GCA_036566245.1 Mycobacteriales bacterium
CCGCCGGCCGGCACGCCGCCGCCCTGTTGGTCGGGTGAGTGCCGCACCCGCCGTCTCGGTCACCTGACCGGGCAGGTGGCGGGGCGGGACCGGGCAGGTGGCGGGGCGGGCCGCCGTCACCGGGTTGTCACATGCTGGCGATCAGTTTGTCGACGCGGTCGTCGACGGCCCGGAACGGGTCCTTGCACAGCACGGTGCGCTGGGCCTGGTCGTTGAGCTTGAGATGCACCCAGTCCACGGTGAAGTCACGCCGCCGTTCCTGGGCGCGACGGATGAACTCGCCACGCAACCGGGCCCGGGTGGTCTGTGGTGGGACGTTCTTGGCCTCGAAGATCGCCACGTCGTGGGTCACCCGGTCGACCATGCCTCGGCGTTCGAGCAGGTAGTACAGGCCGCGCCCGCGGTGGATGTCGTGGTATGCCAGGTCAAGTTGGGCGACCCGAGGGCTGGACAGGGCCAGGTTGTGTTTGGCCCGGTACCGTTCGACCAGTCGGTACTTGGTCGCCCAGTCGATCTCCCGTTCGATGCGGGCCGGATCGCCCGACTCGATGGCGTCCAGAGCCCGCCCCCACAGGTCGACGACCCGTTCGGCGATCGGGTTGGGGCCGCGTCGGGCGACGAAGTCGACGGCCTTGCCGTGGTACTCCCGTTGGATCTCCAGGGCGGTGGCCTCACGCCCGTTGACCAGTTTGATCCTGCGTTGGCAGGTGATGTCGTGGGACACCTCGCGGATCGCTCGGATCGGGTTCTCCAGGGTCAGGTCGCGGAGCACCACGCCGGACTCGATCATCTGCAACACGATGTCGGTGGCGCCCACCTTGAGCAGGGTGGTGGTCTCGCTCATGTTCGAGTCGCCCACGATGACGTGCAGCCGACGGAACCGTTCGGCGTCGGCGTGCGGTTCGTCGCGGGTGTTGATGATCGGCCTGGACCGGGTGGTCGCGCTGGACACCCCCTCCCAGATGTGTTCGGCCCGCTGGGACAGGCAGAACACCGCTCCGCGGGGTGTCTGGAGCACCTTGCCGGCCCCGCAGACGATCTGGCGAGTGACCAGGAAGGGGATGAGCACGTCGGCCAGGCGGCTGAACTCGCCGTGCCGGGCGACCAGGTAGTTCTCGTGGCAGCCGTAGGAGTTGCCGGCCGAGTCGGTGTTGTTCTTGAACAGGTAGATGTCGCCGCTGATGCCCTCCTCGTGTAGGCGGTGCTCTGCGTCGACGAGCAGGCCCTCCAGGATGCGCTCGCCGGCCTTGTCGTGCACCACCAGGTCGACGACGTTGTCACACTCCGGAGTGGCGTACTCCGGGTGGGAACCGACGTCCAGGTAGAGCCGTGCGCCGTTGCGCAGGAAGACGTTGCTGCTGCGTCCCCATGACACGACCCGTCGGAACAGGTAGCGGGCCACCTCGTCGGGTGACAACCTGCGTTGGCCGTGGAACGTGCACGTGACGCCGTACTCGTTCTCGATGCCGAAGATGCGGCGTTCCATACCTCCACCCTATGTGTGTGAGGGGGCGTGGAGTTCCGGTGAGTTCCGGTGGTTCCGGAAGTTCGGCACGGCAGAGCCCGGCGGTTATGGTTGGCGACATCGCGTGTTCGAGGTACGACAGTACGTTACCGGGCCTGATCGCGCCGCGAGAACGTGGGCACAGGCCCGGCGCGCGGGTCTGGTCACGATGCCGCTGTGGGTCCGTCTCCGGGGGTGGCGTCCGGTCCGGCCTCCGGTTCGTCGGACGGCGTTTCGGGAGTGCTTTCGGGCAGCAAGGTGGCCAGTTGCGGGCCGGTGATCCGACGGAACCGGCGCTTGGAGCGGTTGCGGTCGAGTACCGCCACCTCCAACTGCTCGGCGGACAGGCGGCGTGCGGCGCCGTTGTCCCCGCCGGCCGACTCCAGGGCCCGCACCGCGACCCCGACCGCCTCGGCCAGGTCCATACCGTGCCGGAACCGCTCCCGCATGGCCGCCGAGATCGCCGCGGTGTGCCCACCCATCGCCACGAAGTCTGGTTCGTCGACGATCGAGCCGTCATAGATCAGCCGGTACAGCTGGTCCCCCGCCGGGGTGTCACCGATCTCGGCCACACAGATCTCCACCTCGAACGGCTTGAGTTGTTCGGTGAAGATCGAACCCAGGGTCCGCGCGTAGGCGTTGGCCAGTACCCGGCCATTGACGTCCCGCCGGTCGTAGGAGTACCCGTGGGTATCGGCCAGCCGGACCCCGGCGACCCGCAGGTTCTCGTACTCGTTGTACCGGCCGACCGCGGCGAAACCGATCCGGTCATAGAGCTCGCCAACCTTGTGCAGCGTGGTCGAGGGATTCTCTGCCACGAACAGGACACCGTCGGCGTAGGTGAGCACCACCACGTCACGTCCGCGTGCGATGTTCTTGCGCGCGTACTCCGAGCGGTCCCGCATGACCTGCTCTGGCGAGGCGTAGAACGGCATCGTCATGGTTTGTTCCGGCTCCTTGACTCGGTGACGGCTCGGCGGGCGGCTTGGGCAGGCAGGTGGGCGACCGGCGGTGACCGGTCTCAGCCGCCGGGAGTGGTCATCCGGTCGGAAACCACGGCCTGGGCCACCGGGCCGATCTGGTCGTCGGTCAGTCTGCGCACGCCCTCGTCGGTGACCACCATGATCACCGGGTAGAGCCGACGGATCAGGTCCGGGCCGCCGGTGGCGGTGTCGTCGTCGGCGGCGTCGTAGAGCGCCTCGAGGGCCAACCGAACCGCCGTGTCGTGGTCGACGTCGGGGCGCCACCGCTTCTTCAGCGCGCTCTTGGCGAACAGCGAACCAGAACCGACCGCGTGGAAGTCCCGTTCCTCGTACCTTCCACCGGCCATGTCGTAGCTGAAGATGCGCCCGGGTCGAGTCTGGTCGTCGCCGTGGACGTCCACGTCGTAGCCGGCGAACAGCGGGATCGCGGCCAGGCCCTGCATGGCCGCACCGAGGTTGGCCCGGATCATCGCGGCGAGCCGGTTCGCCTTGCCGTCGAGGGTGAGCGGGTTTCCCTCGATCTTCTCGTAGTGCTCAAGTTCCACCTGGAACAGGCGGACGATCTCGTTGGCGATGCCGGCGACCCCGGCGATGCCGACCACGCTGTGGTCGTCGGCGGCGAACACCTTCTCAATGTCGCGTTGGGCGACCAGGTTGCCCATGGTCGCCCGCCGGTCGCCGGCCATCAGTACACCGTCGGCGTAGACCAGCGCGACGATGGTGGTGGCGTGTGGGCCGAGTTCGGCGGCCGAACCAGGTGGTAGTGGCCGGCGGCCCGGCAGCAGGTCCGGTGCGGCGATGCTCAGGAACTCGGTGAACGACGAGGTACCGGCCGCGATGAAGGCCGGCGGCAGACCGCCGGCCGCTCCGAGACGTTCTGCCACGTGGTCCCCTCAGCTTGTGGAGTGGTCGGTCTGATGGTGGTGGTGCGAGGTACGGGCGGCCCGGAACCGCCGTGGCGGCGAGGGTGACCCGGCGCCGCGTTACCCTACCGGTGGCGTTCCGGGACGGGGCATGCCGAGGTCAGGGATGCCGGCCCTGCGGGCATCTCGCCCTCGTTCAGGTGGTTCTATGGCGAGGAACTCATTCGCCGCCCTTCTGGACATATCCCCTGATGAACTCTTCGGCGTTCTCTTCCAGAACGTCGTCGATCTCGTCGAGGATCGCGTCGACGTCCTCGCTGAGCTTCTCGTGTCGTTCGGCCACGTCTGACTGGGTGGTGTCTTCGACCTCGTCGACCTGGTCCTCACGACGGGTGCCACGGGACTGGCCCCCACCGGTCTCCTGCCTGGCCATGCCTGACTCCTCTCCACGCCTGCCGCAAACCTACCTTGCCGGGCGGACCGGATGCCGCCGCGCACGCGCAGCGTGACCAGACGGTTGGTTCCAGGCCCTCGCCGGGGCGGAGCCCCGGTTCCGGCACACGGTGAACGGGCATGGTGCGGTGTTGCCCTCTGTGGGGGGAGCTTCGCTCCACCCCACACTCAAACCCCCGGGCTCGCGCAGACACTCGGCGACATCGTGGCATTCACCACCGAGGTGCTGCCGGCAGGAGAGACCGGGTCCACCGGCATCAACTGTCTAATGGCCCGAGGTCAGCTCGTCGACCAGTGCCTCGGCGGTGTGACAGCGGTCCAGCAGCGCTCCGACGTGGTGGCGGGTTCCCCGCAGCGGTTCGAGGGTGGGTACCCGTACCAACGACTCCCGGCCCAGGTCGAAGATCACCGAGTCCCAGGACGCGGCGGCGACCTGACTGGGGTAGCGGCGTAGGCACTCGCCCCGGAAGTAGGCCCGGGTGTCGGGTGGCGGCTGGTCGATGGCGTCCCGGCATTCTTGCGGGTCGAGCAGCCGGTCCATCGAACCGCGGGCGACCAACCGGTGGTAGAGGCCACGGTCGGGACGCACGTCGGAGTACTGCAGGTCGACCAGTTGAAGCCGTGGGGCACCCCAGGACAGCCCGTCCCGCTCCCGGTAACCCTCCAGGAGTCGGAGTTTGGCCACCCAGTCCAGTTCCTTGGAGCAGAGCATCGCGTCCTGTTCCAGTCGGACCAGCACCGACTCCCAGCGGCGCAGCACGTCGGCGGTCTGCGGGTCGACGTCGTGGCCGAACCGGTCCTGGACGTACTTCCGAGCCTGTTCGAGGTACTCCATCTGGAGTTGCACCGCGGTCAACCTTCGACCGTTACGCAGCGTGATGAGGTACCGCAGTGCCGGGTCGTGGGAGACCGCGCGTAGTGCCGCGACCGGTTCGTCCACGGCCAGGTCACCGGTGAGGAACCGGTCCTCGATCATCGCCAGCACCAACGAGGTGGTGCCGACCTTCAGGTAGGTGGCGATCTCGGACAGGTTCGCGTCCCCGATGATGACGTGCAGCCGGCGGTACTTCTCCGCGTCGGCGTGTGGTTCGTCGCGGGTGTTGATGATCGGGCGTTTGAGGGTTGTCTCCAACCCCACCTCGACCTCGAAGAAGTCGGCCCGTTGGGAGATCTGGAATCCCTCGCCGGTGCCGTCCTGGCCCAGTCCCACCCGGCCCTGGCCACAGAACACCTGCCGGGACACGAAGAACGGGGTGAGGTGACGGACGATGTCGGCGAACGGCGTCGACCGGGCCATCAGGTAGTTCTCGTGTGCGCCGTAGGAGGCGCCCTTGTTGTCGGTGTTGTTCTTGTACAGGTTGATTGATGGCTGGCCGGGGATCGTCGAGGCGCGGCGGGCCGCCTCGGCCATCACCAGTTCGCCCGCCTTGTCCCACCGGACCACGTCCAGCGGGGTGGTCACCTCAGGGGTGGAGTACTCCGGGTGGGCGTGGTCGACGTACAGCCGGGCGCCGTTGGTGAGGATGACGTTGGCCAGACCGGCGTCGTCCTCCACGTCGAGGTACTCCGGGCCCAGCGCGCTGCCCAGGTCGAACCCCCGCGCGTCGCGCAGCGGTGACTCCTCCTCGAAGTCCCACCGCGCACGGCGGCCGCGAGAGATCTCGGCGCGACCGCCGTAGGCGTTGACGATCTGTGAGGACAACAGCATCTGGTTGGCCCCGGGTTGTCCGGGTACCGAGATGCCGTACTCGATCTCGGTACCCATCACACGGCGGACGGTCACACGACTCTCCTACAGGTACTGCCCGGTGTTGGTGACCGTGTCGATGGCCCGGCCGGTCTCCGAACCCTTACCCGAGACGAGCGTGCGGATGTAGACGATCCGCTCACCCTTCTTGCCCGAGATCCGGGCCCAGTCGTCTGGGTTCGTGGTGTTCGGCAGGTCCTCGTTCTCGGTGAACTCGTCGAAACAGGCCTGGAGCAGGTGCGCCATCCGCAGTCCGCGTTGGCCGGTGTCGAGCAGGTCCTTGATGGCCATCTTCTTGCCGCGGTCGACGATGTTCTGGATCATCGCCCCGGAGTTGAAGTCCTTGAAGTACAGGACCTCCTTGTCACCGTTGGCGTAGGTGACCTCCAGGAAGCGGTTCTCCTCGCTCTCGGTGTACATCCGCTCGACGGTGCGCTGGATCATCGCCTGGATTGTCGCCTCCCGGCTCTGGCCGTGCTCGGCCAGATCGTCCGGGTGTATCGGCAGATCCGTGGTGACGTACTTGGAGAAGATGTCACGCGCGGCCTCGGCGTCGGGCCGTTCGATCTTGATCTTCACGTCCAGTCGCCCGGGACGCAGGATCGCCGGGTCGATCATGTCCTCGCGGTTCGACGCGCCGATGACGATGACGTTCTCCAGGCCCTCCACGCCGTCGATCTCCGAGAGCAGCTGGGGCACGATGGTGTTCTCCACGTCGGAGGACACTCCCGAACCGCGGGTCCGGAAGATCGAGTCCATCTCGTCGAAGAACACGATGACCGGGGTGCCCTCGCTGGCCTTCTCCCTGGCCCGTTGGAAGACCAGCCGGATGTGTCGCTCGGTCTCACCCACGTACTTGTTGAGCAGCTCGGGGCCCTTGATGTTCAGGAAGTACGACCGGGCGTGTCCCTCACCACGAACCTTGGCGACCTGCTTGGCCAGCGAGTTGGCCACCGCCTTGGCGATGAGTGTCTTGCCGCAGCCGGGCGGACCGTAGAGCAGAACGCCCTTGGGCGGACGCAGTTTGTGTTCACGGAACAGGTCGGCGTGCAGGAACGGCAGTTCGACCGCGTCACGGATCTGCTCGATCTGCCGGGACAGGCCCCCGATGTCGGTGTAACCGATGTCGGGTACCTCCTCGAGGACCAGTTCCTCGACCTCGCTCTTGGGGATCCGTTCGTACACGTAGGCCGAGCGTGGCTCCAGCAGCAGCGAGTCGCCCACCCGCAGTTGCTGGCCGATCAGCGTGTCGGCGAGGTGGACGATGCGTTCCTCGTCGGTGTGACCGATGACCAGTGCCCGGTCGGCCACGCCTTCGGGACCCTCGAACAGCTCCTTGAGCATGACGACGTCGCCGGCCCGCTCGAACTCGCGTGCCTCGACCACGTTGAGGGCCTCGTTGAGCATGACCTCCTGGCCACGGCGCAGCTCGGTCCCCTCCACGTTCGGTGACACCGCCACCCGCAGCTTGCGGCCACCGGTGAACACGTCGACGGTGCTGTCGGGGTAGCGACGCAGGAAGATGCCGTAGCCGCTGGGCGGCTGGGCCAGTCGATCGACCTCCTCCTTGAGCTGGATCACCTGGTCACGTGCCTCGCGCAGCGTGGTGGCCAACTTCTCGTTGCGCTCCGTGAGAGC
>DATCWR010000523.1:0-3315 GCA_036566245.1 Mycobacteriales bacterium
GGTCGGCGCCGCGCCGGGGCCCACGGGCCCGACTGCGGCGCGCCTGGCGGCAGTTGACCAGCATGCGCACCGCCCTGGTGCTGCTCTTCCTGCTCGCCCTGGCCGCGGTGCCCGGCTCACTGCTGCCGCAACGGCCACTGAACCCGATCAAGGTCGACCGGTACATCGCCGAACACGGCACCCTCGCCGCGGTCTACGACCGGCTCGGGCTGTTCGACGTGTTCGCCGCACCCTGGTTCGCGGCCATCTACCTGCTGCTGTTCGTGTCGCTGATCGGCTGCCTGGTACCGCGGATCCGGCTGCACCTGCGCGCACTGCGGACCGCGCCACCGGCCGCGCCCCGCCGGTTCGACCGGTTGCCCGAGTCCACCTCCTTCGAGGTGGACGGCACACCCGAGCGGGTGGCCGCCAGGATGCGGGCCCTGCTGCGCCGCGGGCGCTGGCGGGTGGTCAGCCGCGTCGGGTCGGAGCCACCGTCGGGCACCACCACGCTCTCGGCGGAGAAGGGGTACCTGCGCGAGACCGGCAACCTGCTCTTCCACGTCGCCCTGGCCGTGCTGCTGCTCGGGGTGGCGGCCGGCAAGCTGTGGGGCTACCAGGGCACGGTGCTGGTCGAGGAGGGCAAGGGGTTCTGTAACGCCGTGCAGCAGTACGACGCGTTCCGGCCCGGCCGCGAGGTGAAGGGCGACGCGCTCGCTCCGTTCTGCGTCACGCTGGACCGGTTCGGTGCGACCTACGCGGCCAACGGCACGCCCACCGAGTACCGGGCCGACATCCGTTACTCGAGGGGCGTTGACGGCCCGGAGCAGAGGTTCCGGCTGGAGATCAACTCGCCGCTGCGGATCGAGGGCGCGCGGCTGTACCTGATCAACCACGGCTTCTCGCCCAGGTTCACCGTGCGCACCCCCTCCGGCCAGGTCTTCGACGGGGTGACCACCCCGTTCGTGCCGCAGGACGGCAACCTGACCTCCGAGGGCGTGCTGAAACTGCCCGACGCGAAACCGGAACAACTGGCCGTGGACGGGCTGTTCGCCCCGACCGCGGTGGACACCGGCGACGGGGTGATCACCTCGGGTTCGGCCCGGCCGCTCAACCCGATGGTGGCGATCTTCGTGTACCGGGGGAATCTCGGCCTGGACAGTGGCCGGCCACAGTCGGTGTACGCGCTGGACCAGCAGCAGATCGAGCGCGGGGTGCTGACCCGGGTCGGCGCGAAGAACCTGAGCCCGGGCCAGAGCCTCACCCTGGCTGACGGCACCTCGGTGCGTTTCGACGGATACATCCAGTGGGCCAGCCTCCAGGTCTCCCGGGACCCGGGCCAGGAGGTGGTGTTGGTGGCCGCCGGGTTGATGGTGCTCGGGCTGATTCTGTCGCTGCGGGTGCGCCGCCGGAGGCTGTGGCTGCGGCTCACCCCGGCCGGGTCGGCCGGTGGCACGGACCGTACGGTGGTGCACGCCGGAGGCTTGGCCAGGACCGACTCGGGCGTGTTCGGTTCGGAGTTCGCGCGCCTGGTCGATCGGTTGCGGACCGACCCCGACACGGGCGGAACGGGCTCGGACTGCCCGGACGGCAGTGCGGTGGGGTCACCAGACGGGGCACGAGGGGAGAACCGGCCATGACTGTCGACGCCGGGTTGGCACACCTGTCGGACGGGCTGTTCGCCGGGGCCACGGCCGTGTACGCGGCGGCGCTGATCGCCTTCTGCGCCGAGTGGGCGTTCGGATGGCGCAGACCGGCCGAGGCCGCCATGGCCACCGCCGACGCCACCGGAGCCCGGGTGCTGACCGGGGTGGGTGCGCGGTCGGACACCACCACCGGTGACGGCGCTGTCAGCGTTGCCGACACGCCGGTCGGCGACGACGCGGTGTCCGAGCTGGCTCGGTTCCTGAGGTCGGGGCGGTTCGGTGCCTGGTGCGGGCTGGCCGCCGTCTGGCTCGTGGCGCTGGGCGTGGCACTGCACGTGACCTCGGTGGTGACCCGAGGACTGTCCACGCACCGGTTGCCCTGGGGCAACATGTACGAGTTCTCCTCGGCGATGGGCCTGGCCGCGATGGCCACCCTGCTGGTGCTGATGGTGCGGGTACCGCAGGCCCGCCGACTGGGCATGTTCGTGCTCTTCCCCATCGTGGTGCTGATGTTCCTGGCTGGCACCGTGCTGTACACCCAGGCCGGCCCGGTGGTGGCCGCCCTGCACTCCTACTGGCTGGCCATCCACGTCACCTCGGCGATCGCCTCCACGGGCATCTTCCTGCTCAGCTTCGTCGCCAGCGTGCTGTACCTGGTCCGGCGCCGGCACGACCGGCTGGTCGACGCCGGTGAACCGGTGCGGCGGTTCCCCGCCACCATGGGTTGGCGGCTGCCGTCGGCCGACACGCTGGACACGCTGGCCTACCGCACCATCGCGTTCGGCTTCCCGATCTGGACCTTCAGCATCATCTGCGGCGCGATCTGGGCCGAGGCCGCCTGGGGCCGGTACTGGGGTTGGGACCCCAAGGAGACCTGGGCGTTCATCGCCTGGGTGATCTACGCCGGTTACCTGCACGCCCGGGCCACCGCCGGGTGGAAGGGGGGCAGGGCGGCCAGCATCAACCTGCTCGGGTTCGCCGCCATGATCTTCAACTTCTTCGTGGTGAACGTGGTGGTTTCGGGGCTGCACTCCTACGCCGGTCTGTAGGAATGACCCGGGGTTCCGCCGAGGTGGGCCCCGGTGGTCGGGCGGCTCGACGTGCCCGGTCGGGCACACCGCGTGTGGTCTGGCCTCCGGACGCTCTACGCTCCGTGCGTGGAGGCAGTCGGGTGGCTGCGCGTCGCGGGCGGTTCGCGGTACCTGGTCAGGTTTGCCGCACAGCACGGTTCCGTCCCACGGTTCCGGCCTGACATGACGCCCGCGGTGACGAGTGGGAGGAGGCGCCGGTGAGCCTTCGGCGTCGCTCGGACGACGACCCACGCAACCCCGGCCTGGCCGAAGCCCTCGCCCGGTGGGACACCGCACAGGACTGGATGCGTGCCCAGACCGACCCCGGGTCGGACCCGGCCGACCAGACCGACGCCCCGGTCGATCCCACCGGCGCGATGCCACCGGCGGCGCCGATCCCGAATCCGATGCCACCGCCCCCGGCCGGGTCGGTCCACCCGGGCGGCCCCGCCGGGCCGGACAACACACCCCATCCGCACCACCCGGGTGCCGCGACGGAGCAGGGTGATCCGGTTGACCCGGCCGCGCCCTGGCGCTCGCCGTGGGCCGCGCAGAACCCGGCGCCGGAACGGTGGCGGCGTCGACCCGGGCTGGACGAACACCGGGTCGAACCACCGTCG
>DATCWR010000092.1:0-11009 GCA_036566245.1 Mycobacteriales bacterium
CCGCCGGATCGGTGCGCTACACCCTGCCCACCGGTCGCGACGCCCAGGCCGCCCGCAGCGCGGCCCGCCGCGCCGTGGCCGCCGGAATCCGACGCATCGACCGCAACAACCGCCAACGCCAACGGCTCATCGCCAAACACGGCGACCCGGCCCGCCGACCCTGGATCTACCTCATCGTGGCCACCGGCGACATCTACGAGGACATCCCCCAGGCACAGGCGGCCGCCCGCCAGGGCGCCGACGTCATCGCGGTGATCCGCTCCACCGGACAGTCCCTGCTCGACTATGTCCCCGAGGGAGCCACCCGGGAAGGATTCGCCGGCACCTACGCCACCCAGGAGAACTTCCGGCTGATGCGCGCCGCCCTGGACGACACCAGCGCCGAGGTTGGCCGCTACATCCGGCTGACCAACTACGCCTCGGGACTGTGCATGCCCGAGATCGCCGTCCTGGCCGGTCTCGAACGCCTGGACATGATGCTCAACGACTCCATGTACGGCATCCTGTTCCGCGACATCAACCCCATCCGCACCTTCGTCGACCAACGGTTCTCCCGGATGGTGCACGCCCGCGCCGGCATCATCATCAACACCGGCGAGGACAACTACCTGACCACCGCCGACGCGGTACAGGCCGCCCACACCGTCACCGTCAGCCAACTCCTCAACGAACACTTCGCCCACGAGGCCGGCCTGGCTGACTGGCAACTGGGACTCGGCCACGCCTTCGAGATCAACCCGGACCTACCAGACTCCTTCCGACTGGAACTGGCCCACGCCCTGCTGGCCCGCACCCTGTTCCCCGACGCGCCCCTCAAGTGGATGCCGCCAACCAAACACATGACCGGTGACGTGTTCCGCGGCTACCTGCTCAACGGGTTCTTCAACCTCGCCGGAGCCCTCACCGGGCAGGGCATCCTGCTGGTCGGCATGATGACCGAAGCCGTCGCCACACCGTTCCTGTCCGACCGCGACCTGGCCCTGCGTAACGTCCGGTACGTCCTGGACGCGGCCGGCAACCTGCACGAGGACTTCCACCCCGCACCCGACGGATTCATCGCCCAACGCGCCCGGGCGGTACTCGACGAGGCCGTGGAACTGCTCGACACCATCGGCACCGACGGTCTGCTCACCGCGATCGCCGAGGGCACCTTCGGGGTCACCCGCCGCCCCGTCGACGGCGGCAGGGGACTCGACGGCGTCGTCGAACACGCCGAGGACTACCACAACCCCGCAGTGGAACTGCTCGAGGAGCCCGACCAGTGACCGATCCCGCCACCGCCCCCACCACCGGCCCGATCGTGCGCCCCTACGGCGACACCACCGGCGACGGCATGGTGCAACTGTCGTTCACCCTGCCCATACCGCACAACGCCACCGCCGAGGGCGCGGCACTGCAACTTGCCGGCAAGATGGGTCTGGACCCGGCCATGGTCGTCCACGCCACCGCGATGGGACCCGACTTCACCTTCTTCGTCGTCTACGGCAGGGTCAACCACCTGGTCAACCTCGACCAGATCCACGTGGTCGAACGCGAGTACCCACTGCTGCCGGCCAAGGAGATCAACCTGGCCATCCGCCGAACCCTACGCCGCCGACTGGTCGTCGTCGGGGCATGCGTGGGCACCGACGCCCACACCGTGGGCATCGACGCGATCCTCAACGTCAAGGGCATAGCGGGGGAGAAGGGCCTGGAACACTACCGGGAGATCACCGTCATCAACCTGGGCGCCCAGGTCCTCATCCCCGACCTGGTCCGCCGCGCCCGCGCCGCCAGGGCCGACGCGGTGCTGGTCTCCCAGGTGGTCACCCAGAAGGACGCCCACCTGCACAACACCCGGGAACTGAGCGCGGCCTTCGCCGAGGCGATGGGGCACCGACGCCCACTACTGGTCATCGGCGGACCCCGGTTCGACCCCACCATGGCCGACGAACTGGGTGTGGACCGCATCTTCGGCCGCGGCACCACCCCCGGGGAGGTCGCCTCCTACCTGGTCCACGCACTGGTCACACGCCGGGCCGCCACCGACCCCACGACGGTACGGTGAACCACCAACCCACACCACCACCCGGACCCCGCGGAGGGCAGGCTTGACCGACGATCCCCGGCTGGGCACCACCGTCACCCACCGCCGCTACGTTCCCCACTCCCACGCCCACTACGGGGGCAACCTCGTCGACGGCGCCTACGTACTGGGCCTGTTCGGTGACGCCGCCACCGAACTGTGCATCCGCACCGACGGCGACGAGGGACTGTTCGCCGGCTACGACCAGATCCGGTTCCTGGCCCCGGTACACGCCGGAGACGTCCTGGAAGCCACCGCCACCCTGACCCGGGTGGGCACCCGCAGCAGATCGGTCACCTTCACCGCACACGTCGTCTGCCGGGCCGCCCCACACCGCTCACCGTCAGCCGCCGACGTACTCGACGAACCGGTGTGCGTGGTACGGGCCAGCGGCACCGTCGTCGTCCCCTGACCGGGCCCGACACACCCCCGACACACCGTCCGAGCCCAACCAGTCAGGAAAACTTTGCCGCCCAAACACGCGCGCTGACCTGCGACAACGCGAAAAAGCCCAGGTCAGGGCCCGGTTGACAGCCCACCACATGCCCTGGGTATCTTTCGCCAGTCACACGTCAGGACAGCCGGTATGGTCATACCCTCGAATCGGCCGACCACGCCGCCGCACCGGGTCGTACGGGGAACGTTTCCCCGACAGGCCAGGGTCGGTCGCGGCGACGTAGCCGAGGGTCGTACCACACCGGGGCGGGCACCACGGGGAGGAGTTCGGCCGACCAGTAGACAACGGCGCAGGTGCCCGCGGCCAGCGGGCGACCGGCCGGTCCGAAGGGCGACCGAACCTGCCCCGGGCGACCCGCGGTCCTGGCGGGTGCACCGGATTACGCCGGAAACACCCTGGCCCAGGGGCGCGGCACAGTCCGCGCCCCTGCCGCGTCCCTGGGCCGGGCGGCACCGACAGGCGCGCGTGGGGTGGCCCAACAACCGACACCGTAAGGTGAACAGGTGCCACAGCAGACCAAGGCGCCCACCGCGCCGTGAGTACCCACGGCCCCGCCACCCGACCCGCCACCGACGCGACCGGCCCACACCCTGCGCCCACCCACACCCCGGCCCGCCACCAGACGCTGGCACGCCGACTTGGGGTACCCACGCTGGTCGCCGTCGCCTCGGGCGTCACTCTGGTCGCCGCATTCCCCCCGACCGGCCTGTGGCCACTGGCCGTCGTCGCCGTCACCGGACTGACCCTGGCCACCCACCGGCGCACCGCCAGACAGGCCGCCTGGGTGGGCCTGGCCGGCGGCCTGGCGTTCTTCCTACCCCTGCTGCACTGGAGCGGCGTCTACGTCGGCCCCGTTCCCTGGCTGCTCCTGGCGGCCAGCCAGGCCGCGTTCTTCGCCCCCCTGGCCGCAGCCACCACCGTGGTCCGACGACTACCGGCCTGGCCGGCGTGGGTGGCCTGCCTGTGGGTCACCGAGGAAGCCGTCCGAGACCGGGTCCCCTTCGGAGGCTTCCCCTGGGGCCGGCTGGCGTTCAGCCAACCCGACGGAGCGTTCACCGCCTACGCAGCCCTCGGCGGCGCCCCACTGGTCACCTTCACCGTGGCCCTCACCGGCGCCCTACTGGCCCGATCACTCACACCCGCCACAACCCTCACAGCCCACCCCCACCGGCCACGAACCCTCGCCCTGGTCATGGCCGCCGCGGTGACAGCCGGTGGGCTGGCACTCCACCCCACCCTGCCCACCGCCGGCGACACCGCGGTCGTGGCGGTCATCCAGGGCAACGTGCCCCGCCTCGGCCTGGACTTCAACGCCCAACGCGAACAGGTACTCCGCAACCACGCCACGGCAACCATCGACCTGGCCACCCGGGTACAGGCCGGAACCGCCCCCAGACCAGACCTGGTCATCTGGCCGGAGAACTCCTCGGACATCGACCCGCTGACCAACCCCGACGCGGCCGACCAGATCGACCGCGCCGCCCAGGCCATCGGCGCCCCGATCCTCGTCGGCGCCGTCCTGGACGGGCCCGGCGACGACAAACGCCGCAACGCCGGCATCGTCTGGGATCCCCGGACCGGCCCCGGCGCCACCTACGTCAAACGACACCCCGTGCCGTTCGGCGAGTACATTCCCCTGCGCTCGGTGGCCCGAGCCGTCAGCGACAAGGTCGACCTGGTCGCCCGCGACATGGTCGCCGGCGACACCCCGGGCGCCCTACGCGTCGGCCCGGTCACCCTCGGCGACGTCATCTGCTTCGAGGTCGCCTACGACAACATCGTCCGCGACGCCACCACACACGGCGGCGACATACTCGTCGTCCAAACCAACAACGCCACCTTCGGACGCACCGGCGAAACCTACCAACAACTGGCCATGGGCCGACTCCGCGCCGTCGAACACGGCCGCACCGTCCTGGTCGCCGCCACCAGCGGCATCAGCGCCGTCATCGCACCGGACGGGTCACTACGCTGGAGCACCGGCATCCTCACCCCAGCGGTGTACGACCAGGCCGTCACGATCCGCTCGGGACACACCCTGGCCACGCGGCTCGGAGCGATCCCCGAACTCACCCTCACCGCCCTGGCCCTGGGCGCCCTGACCGCCGCACTGGTCACCCGCCGCCGCGCGCACCCAACCCGGAAGGAGAACCCACAGGCATGACCGCAGCCGACGTCGGGCGGGTCCTCGTCGTCATCCCGACCTACAACGAGATCGACAACATCGAGCCGGTCCTCACCCGGCTCCGCGCGGCCGTACCAGACGCCCACACCCTGGTCGTTGACGACGCCAGCCCCGACGGCACCGGCGAACTCGCCGACAAACTCGCCGCCGCCGACCACAACATCCACGTCCTGCACCGCGCGAACAAGAACGGCCTGGGCGCGGCCTACATCGCCGGATTCGACTGGGCCCTCCAGCACGGCTACGACGTCGTCGTGGAGATGGACGCCGACGGATCCCACGCACCCGAGGAACTCCCGCGCATACTCGACGCGCTCACCGACGCCGACCTGGTCATCGGCTCCCGCTACGTACCCGGAGGCCGGGTACTCAACTGGCCGGCATCCCGACTGTTCCTCTCCCGCGGCGGGAACATCTACACCCGCATCCTGCTCGGTGTGCCGGTACGCGACGCCACCGGCGGCTACCGCGCCTACCGCAGTGACCTGCTGCGCGCCCTACCCCTGGCAGACATCGCCTCCCAGGGCTACTGCTTCCAGGTCGACCTCGCCTGGCGCACCTGGTGCACCGGCCACCGGGTCACCGAGGTACCCATCACCTTCACCGAACGTGTTCGCGGACACAGCAAGATGAGCCGGGCAATCGTCGCCGAGGCGTTCTGGCGGGTCACCCTGTGGGGCCTGACCACCCCCAGCCGCGCCGTCCGGAAGCGAGCACTGGCCGCCCGGCGTTGACACAACATGGCCTCGTTCATCCTGCTCGCAGCCCTGATCGGCATCCCGTTCCTGGAGATCTACGTCATCCTCCAGGTCGGGCATGCCCTCGGGGCCCTGACCACCGTCGCCCTGCTGCTGGCCACGTCGATGGCCGGCGCCTGGCTGCTACGGCACCAGGGCGCCCGGGCCTGGCGGGCGTTCACCACCGCCCTGGCCGAACGACGCCCACCACACCGAGAGGTCATCGACGGCACCCTGGTCCTGCTCGGCGGCCTGCTGATGCTCTTCCCCGGCTTCGTCACCGACCTGCTCGGCCTACTGTGCCTGTTCCCGCCGACCCGGTCACTGACCCGCCACATCCTGCTCACCACCACGGCCCGACGGGTCACCACCGCCGGAGTGATCCGGGTCCGCTCCCACCGCGGCCCAGCCCACCCCGAGGACAGACCCGGCTACGGCAAGATCATCGAAGGAGAGGTCGGCACCCCGACCACACCCCACCACCCCGACCACGACCAGGACGCGCCGAGTTGACCGCCACACCCGCACACACCCCTCCGGCCAGGTCCGGGGAGTTCCACCCACTGCACCTGGGCCCACACCGGGTATGGCCACCGGTCGTCCTGGCCCCCATGGCCGGAGTGACCAACGCCCCGTTCCGGACCCTGTGCCGCCACTACGGCGCCGGCCTGTACGTCAGCGAGATGATCACCTCACGGGCCGTGGTGGAACGCAGCCCCAAAACCATGTCGATGATCGCCTTCGACCGCCACGAGGCACCACGCAGCCTCCAACTCTACGGAGTGGACCCCACCGTGATCGGCGAGGCGGTCCGCATGCTCGTCAACGAGAACCGCATCGACCACCTCGACCTCAACTTCGGCTGCCCGGTACCCAAGGTCACCCGGCGAGGCGGCGGATCAGCACTGCCCTGGAAACGCGACCTACTCCGCCGCATCATCGCCGCCGCCGTCCGCGCCGCCGGACCCATCCCGGTCACCATGAAGATGCGCACCGGCATCGACGACGAACACCTCACCCACCTCGACGCCGGACGCATCGCCCAGGACGAAGGAGCCGCCGCGGTCACCCTGCACGCCCGCACCGCCGCCCAGCACTACTCCGGCACCGCCAACTGGGACAGGATCGGCGAACTCACCGCCGCCCTCGACATCCCCGTACTGGGCAACGGCGACATCTGGGAGGCCACCGACGCACTACGCATGATCCACCACACCGGCTGCGCCGGAGTCGTGGTCGGACGCGGCTGCCTGGGCCGACCCTGGCTGTTCGCCGACCTGGCCGCCGCCTTCGACGGCCACCAGCCCCACCCACACCCCCGACTCGGCCAGGTCGCCGCGATCATGCGCCACCACGCCACCCTGCTGGCCGCCTGGATGGGGGAGGACCGCGGCGTCCGCGACTTCCGCAAACACACCGCCTGGTACACGAAGGGTTTCACCCTCGGCGGAGACACCCGCCGGCGCCTGGGCCAGGTCAGCACCCTGAACGAACTCGACGCACTACTGGCCGGCCTGGACCCCGACCAACCCTTCCCACCCGCGGCACTGGGCGCCCCCCGGGGACGGACAACCGGCTCACCCCGCCGCGTCGCCCTACCCGAGAACTGGCTCGCCACCGACCACAACACCGACCTACCCGTCGAGCCAGCCCTGGCCGTCTCAGGCGGTTGACCCCCAGACAACACAGGGCCACCCCCACCGAAGCGGGGGCGGCCCCAACACCACGCCATCTCACCAGCCCGACGGAGACCACCAGGACAGCAACGGAAAACCAGCAGGACTCAGGCCGACTTGGAACGCCGCCCGCGCAGCAACTCCAACCGCTCGGCAAGCACCTCTTCCAGGTCCGAGACGGTCCGCCGCTCCATCAACATGTCCCAGTGGGTCCTGGCCGGCTTGACCTTCTTGGGTTCGGGATCGGCCCCGTCCAGCAACTTCGCCGTCCTACCGTCAGACCGGCACTCCCAGACCAGCGGAATGTCCGCCTCGTTGGAGAACGGAACGGTGAACGTGTGACCCCTGGGGCAGCGGTACTCAGCCGTCTTCCGAGGCGCGAGTTCAGTGTTACGTTCGGTCTCGTAACTGATCGCTCCCAGACGGCTACCACGCAGTGTGCGCTCGGCCATGTTGTGCTACCTCCCCCGGGCGTGATTGCTTGCCTGGCTGGCTAACGACCGTAACGAGTTGAAGATTCCCACCAGCCCCATCGGCAGGTCGTGCCCTCGACCACACCACACAGGAGATGACGCACGTGCGAGTCACCCGGTTGCTTCCCGCACCGACACCCCGACGGTCCGCACGAGCACTCGCCGTGGCCACCGGGCTGTTCCGCAGCGCCGCGGGACCCGCCCTGCTCGCCCGGCCCGAAACCCTCGCACAACTGCTGGGCGTGGACAGCATCACCGCACGCCGCACCGAGTGGATCACCCGACTGCTCGCCGGCCGGGAAACCGCACTGGGCCTGGGCACCCTACACGCCGCGCTCACCGGCCGCCCGGTACGCCCCTGGCTGCTCGCCCAGGCCACCGCTGACACCGCCGACACGGCAGCCCTGCTACTGGCCATACGTTCCGGCCAGATCTCCACCGCACGCGCCCTGGCAGCCACCACCTTCGCCGTGGCCGGAGCGCTCAGCGAACTGCTCGCCAGCAGACCACGACGCTGACCCCCCAGCAGACCGTGGCCCACCGGGAGTCGAACGCGACCAGAACCCATGGGCTTCCCTTCGCCCAGCGTCCACCGGACCAGATGGTGCCTTCACCCACCGAGGCCAGACCCCATGGCCACCCAACCGACCGACATCATGCTGGGGCACCGCTGGCTAGCTGATACCCGCCCGCCACACCCTCATACCACCGGCACGCACCGTGACCGGACCTCCTGGTCGCCCCGCCCCGGCGGGGGAGTGGCCGATTCCGGTTGTCGGTCCCCGTCCTGTTCCAACGCCAACTGACCAGGCGCCGACCGCACCGGCCCCAGATCACCAGCCCGGTAGTGCCGCCGACACAACACCTGGTACCGCACCTCGGCATCCGACCCGGTGTCGGCGACCAGCACCGTGTCGCCCTCCCTGACCAGCCTGCCCTCGTGCACCCGGGCGTTGAGCTGCCCCGGCCGACCACACCAACACAACACCTCGACCTGCACCGCGGTGATCTGGTCAGCCAGCTCGATCAACCGGCATGAGCCCGCGAACAACCTGCCACGAAAGTCGGTCGCCAGACCAAACGCGTACACGTCCACACCGGCCTGGTCCACCAACTCGGCCAACTGTTCCACGTGCTCGGGAGTCAGGAACTGCGCCTCGTCCACAACCAGATAGTCCACCCGCACCCCGCGCGCCCAGTGCTCACGCACCAACACACCCAGGTCCAACTCGTCGGTCACCTCAACCGCCGAACGGAACATACCCAACCGGGTACTGATGACCGGCCGGGCCGACCGGTCATGTCTGGTCAACAGCAGACCACACCGTCCCTGTCGGGAGTGGTTGTGGTCGATCTGCAACGCCAGGGTGGACTTGCCACAGTCCATCGGCCCGTAGAAGAACGTCAGTCGGGCCGGAACCGGCAGCTCATGTCTGCTGTCGGCCGCCGGCACCGCGGTCAGCGCACTGGTCGGATCTGTCACGGCGACAGGCTAGACGGTCAACCCGCGCACACCCGCGATCACGCCCTGACCGAACCGGGAGTGGGGGCGCGGCGCAGCACGCCGGCCCCCGGATCCGACAGTCAACGTTGCTCGTCAAGTACCTCGGCCAACACCACCGCGGAGTTGTGCTCCTCGTCCCGGGCACTGTAGAGCAGGGTCACCTCGCCGCGGCTGACCTCCTGCCTGAGTTTCTCCAGCGCCGCCCCGGCCGGTCCACCCTCCAACTCGGCCCGATACCGCTTCCGAAACTCCTCCCAGCGGTCCGGGTCGTGCCCGAACCACATCCGTAGCTCGGCACTGGGCGCCACATCCCTGAGCCAGGTGGCATCTGACAGTTCCTCCTTACGGACACCGCGCGGCCACAGCCGCTCAACCAGAAACAGCCGGCCGCGCCGCCGGCCCGGGTCGTCATACACCCGCACCACGTGGACGTTCACGCTCCCGAAACTACCCACGAAGCCAACCCAACCCCCCACGCGCACGCCAGGCCGAACGGGTGAATCCGAAGAACCCACCGGCGTGCCCCCACGTAGCCGCCCCAACAACTCGGGCAAAAAGTTACAAATACCGCATCAGACCCGCACCGGCGCGGTGTTACCCACCGCAGCGATGGCCCGACGCATCGGCACCAACGCCAACAACACAAAGCCCACCACGAAGAACACCACCAACGACACCAACGCGCTGCGGTAGCTACCCGTGTTCTGGAACGCCAGACCGAACAACAACGGACCCAACCAACTGGTCCCACTGTTGCTGACCTCGTACAGACCGAAGTACTCGGCCTCCTCACCAACCGGAACCAGATGGCTGAACAGGGACCGGGACAGTGCCTGACTGCCCCCCAACACCACCGCGATCACCATCGCGACCGCGAAGAACTCCACCGGATCACCGGCTCGCATCCCATGGGCGAGCACGACAACCAGCATCCAGCCCACCAGACTGCCCAGCACCACGCGTTTCGCACCGAACCACCTGGCCAGCCGCCCCAGCAACAGAGCCCCACCGAACGCTACGAACTGCACCAACAGGATTGCCGAGAGCAGCGTCGACTCGTCCAGCCCCAGCTCCTTGTCCCCGTACTGCGCGGCCACCGTGGTCACCGTCTGGATCCCGTCGTTGTAAACCAGGAACGCCGCCAGAAACGACAACGTCAGCGGAAACGCCCGCAGCCGCCGAACCGTCCGCCGCAACTGGACGAACCCGTCTCGCAACACCGACCCCTCGGGTCGGGCCACCGGCCGCACCACACCACCCAACGGACCACGCAACGCCACCAGCGGCACCAGCGCGAACAGCGCCCACCACACCCCGGCCGACATCAACGACAGCCGGGCGACCACCGCCCGGTCAGAGATCACGAAGGTGAACCCGAAGTTCACCGCCAACAGGATCCCGCCACCCAGATAGCTGAAGGCCCACCCGTACGAGGAGATCCCGTCCCGCTCCTGCGGCCCGGCCAGGTCACACAGCATCGAGTGGTACACCACGATCGCGCAGCTGTACGCCACGAATGCCACGAAATACAGCAACGCCCCCAACTGCCAGTTCCCGCCCCGCACGAACCACATCAGCACACAGGCCACCGCACCGACGTACCCGAACCCCAGCAGCAACTCCCGCTTACGCCCGGTGCGGTCAGCCAACGCCCCGGTCACCGGCATCAACACCACCAGCAACGCGGTCGAGAAACTGACCAGGTAGACGAACAACGACCCAGGCGCCACCGGTATCCCCAGCACGTGCACCCGCCCGTCGGCACCACCGGCGGCCGTCTCGGCCACCGAGGTCAGATACCGGCTCATGAATACCGTGGTCACCGTGGTCGGGAAGGTGTGGCTCGCCCACGCGTACCAGTACCAGCCCTGCCGCTGCCGACGAACCGTCGCGGAGACCGCGGGCGGCACCA
>DATCWR010000099.1:0-5019 GCA_036566245.1 Mycobacteriales bacterium
TCGCCGGAGTGGACCACGTCGGTCTGGGCGGAGACTACGACGGCGTGGACACCCAACCGCCCGGGCTGGACGACGTCGCCGGCTACCCGCGGTTGGTCGCCGAACTTCTCGACCGGGGCTGGTCGGACACCGAGATCGGGAAGCTGACCTGCCGGAACGTACTGCGGGTGCTGCGGGACGCCGAGTCGGTGGCCCGGGCGTTGCAGGGCCGCCGTGGCCCTTCCCTGGCCACCATCGCCGAACTCGACCGCCCCTGACCAGACGGCCACCGCTCAGGTTGGCATCGAACCTTTGCGGGGCGTGAAGACCAACCCTCGACCGGTCAGGTGGCCGGGCGGGCCGGCACCGTCCTGTCCCGACACAGGGCGCGCCGGACCATCACGCCGGGTCAGTCCTTCTCGAACACCGTGTGCAGTACGGCGGCCAGTGCGCCACCGACCATTGGCGCGACGATGAACACCCACAGTTGGGTGAGCGCGCCACCGGCGGCGAACAGCGCCGGGCCGATGCTGCGCGCCGGGTTCACTGACAGGCCGGTCAACGGCAGGCCGACCATGTGCAGCATCAGCAGGGTCAGCCCGATGACCAGCCCGGCCAGGTTCGGCGCGCCCCGGCGGCCGGTGACCGCCAGGATGACGAACACGAACAGGGCGGTGAGCAGAATCTCCACCAGCAGTGCGCCGACCGCGTCGGTGTGCAGTTGCGACCTGTCGCCGTAGCCGTTGGTTCCGAAAGCACCGTGCGTACTGACGGTGGGTCCCAGGTGTAACACCAGGAACAGCAGCGCGGCGCCCACGATCGCACCGATGACCTGGGCGATCCAGTACCCGACCGCCACAGCCCATCGCATCCGCCCGCTGATGACCATGCCGATGGTCACGGCCGGGTTGAAGTGCCCACCCGACACCGGGCCCAGCGCGTAGATCAGCCCGGTCAGGACCAGCCCGAAGGCGACCGCGATGCCCAACCCGCCGGCGACGTCACCGGCGAGCACGGCGGCCCCCACCCCGACGAACACCAGGACGAGTGTGCCGACAAACTCGGCCACCAACGCCTTGTTCCGCATGAACGCCTCCTCGTGGTCCGAACGTGCTTCCGGATCAGAGGAAGATCCCACGGATCAACGGCAAACACCGTGGTCTATGAATAATTCATATGATTGCTATCAAACATCGTTGAATACCAACGTCACCACGAGTCTCGACCCCTCCTCCCCCGCCATCGGGCCGGACCGGCTTCCCCTCTCGTCAAACTCTTGACAGTTCGACTCATCGAGAGTCATACTCAGCCCGAGTAGAACTCACTATGAGTATGACTGGAGCAGGACAGTGGCGGAGCAGGCGGAGCGACCACCCGGATACGACCCACGGGCCTTCCCACCCACCGCGGTCACGGTCGACGTGGTCGTGCTCACCATCCGGGACGGTGCACTGTCGGTGCTGCTCATCCGGCGCGGTGAGGCTCCGCACGCCGGGTCGTGGGCACTGCCCGGCGGCTTCCTGAAGACCTGGCCGGACGGACACGGCGGAGTCGTCGAGGAGGACCTGGACCAGGCCGCCGCCCGGGAACTGGCCGAGGAGACCGGGTTGACCGCCCAACCGGGCCAACCCGGTCACCTGTCGCAGGAGTCCCTCGGGCGGATCCACCTCGAACAACTCGGAAGCTACGGAACCCCCGGACGGGACCCGCGCATGCGGGTGGTCTCGGTCGCCTACCTCGCCCTGGCACCGGAACTACCCGACCCCCGAGCCGGCACCGACGCCGCCGACGCGGCATGGGTGCCGGTCAACACTCTCGGACTGCCCGAACCGGACACCTCACCACCCATCCGACCAGTACGGCAACGCCCCGGAACGTCCCGGGTACTGGCCTTCGACCACGCCCGGATCCTGCTCGACGGGGTGGAGCGCGCCCGGGCGAAGTTGGAGTACACGCCCCTGGCGACGAGGTTCGTCGCCGAACCCTTCACCCTCGGCGAACTGCGCGAGGTGTACCAGGCGGTGTGGGGTGAGCGACTGCACGCCTCGAACTTCCGCCGCAAGGTGCTCAACACACCGGGATTCGTGGAGAGCGCGGGCAGCACCGAGGACCGGGCGAACCCGCGCGGCGGACCGCGCACCCGGGCGCTCTACCGAGCCGGCGACGCCCGCCTGCTGCATCCCCCACTGCTCCGCACGGCAACCGAGGAACGAATCCGCTGAGGTCCACCAACGGCAACCCACGGCCGTCGCCCATACCCGGCACGGCCAACCCACCCGAGGAGAGTCGTCATGGGAAGTGGACACTGGTCCACCGATGCCTACCAGGCCGCCGCCGCATACCGGGCGGTCAGGGGTACCGACGCGTTCGGCTACGACGCGATCATCCGCACCCGGCCGTACCAGGACTGGAGGGTCCACCCCGACCTGGACCCGCGCGGAGTCCGGTTCCGGGAGTCCCGCGACTCCACCGAACACCCGACCAGCACCCCGGTGGCGGTCCTCTTCGACGTCACCGGATCGATGGGTTCGGTGCCGCGCATGCTCCAGACCAAACTGCCGGACCTGTTCGGCCTGCTCACCCACCGGCGGTACGTGGCACACCCGCAGATCCTGTTCGGCGCCGTGGGTGACGCGACGACCGACCGCGTGCCGCTCCAGATCGGGCAGTTCGAGAGCGACAACCGGATGGACGACCAGCTCGGTTCCATCCTGTTGGAAGGCGGCGGAGGCGGGCAGCTCACCGAGAGTTACCAGTTGGCTGCCTACTTCATGGCCAGGCACACCGCTCTGGACTGCCACCAGAAGCGCGGAGAGCGAGGCTTCCTGTTCATGATCGGCGACGAGATGGCCTACCCGACGGTCCGGGCCAGCGAGGTGCGCGCGGTACTGGGCGAACAGATCACCGAGGACATCCCGACCACGGCGATCTTCGACGAACTGCGGCGCACCTTCGACGTGTACTTCATCCTTCCCTCGGCCGCGAGCCACGCCGGAAACCCGGCGGTGTTGAACCACTGGCGCGGCCTGGTCGGCCAGCAGGTGTTGTGCCTGGACAACCTGGACGCGGTCTGCGAGACCATCGCGCTGACCGTGGGGTTGGGCACCGGCGCGCTGCACGAACTGGACGAGGGACTGTCCCACCTGGACCAGATGGGATCCACTGCGGTGGACAGTGTCGGCCAGGCACTGTCGCGGGTGCGACCGTCAACCGGGCCCACCGGGCCGGCCAGGATCACCGGGCCGAGAAACCGGGGTCGAGGACGGGGGCGGGGTCATGGTCGTGGTGGCTCGGGCCGGACAGACCGGTGGTAGCCGGTGCACACCATCGTGGTTGACCTGGGTTTTGGAGACGCCGGCAAGGGAGGCATCGTCGACTGGTTGGCCGGTCCGGCCGGCAGGGCGGGCGGGCCGCCGGTCACCGCGGTGGTGCGGTTCAACGGTGGCGCACAGGCCGCGCACAACGTGGTGACCCCGGGCGGCCTGCACCACACCTTCTCCCAGTTCGGCTCGGCCACCTTCCACGGCGTGCCGACCCACCTGTCCCGGTTCATGCTGGTCGACCCACTTGCCCTGGCGACCGAGGCCGCGCACCTGGCCGGGATCGGGGTGCCCGATCCGTTGGGTCTGCTCAGCGTGGACCGGCGAGCCCTGGTGACCACCCCGTACCACGCGGCGGCGAACCGGGCCCGGGAGCGCGCTCGGGGAGCGTCCCGGCACGGGTCGTGTGGGATGGGCATCGGCGAGACCGTGCGGTACGCGCTGGCCAACCCCGGTGACGCGCCGACGATCGGCGACTGTCTGCGGCCGGCCCGGTTGGCCGCCATGTTGCATCGGCTGCGGGACAGTTGCCGGGACAGGTTCGGCCCCGACCTGGGCATGCCACCGGTCGCCGAACTGGTCAGGGCGTACCGGATGTTCGCCGCCTCGGTGACCGTGGTGGACGAGGGTTACCTGCCGGCCCTGTTGGCCGCCGGGCCGGTCCTCTTCGAGGGCGCGCAGGGCGTGTTGTTGGACCAGTGGCGTGGGTTCCACCCATACACCACCTGGTCGACCACGACGTTCGACAACGCCGAGACGTTACTGGCCGAGGCCGGCTGCGCCGGCGCGGCGACGCGACTGGGGGTGCTGCGCGCCTACACCACCCGGCACGGCGCCGGCCCGCTGGTCACCGAGGACCCGGCACTGACCGACGCCCTGCCCGAACCACACAACCGGACCGGGCGCTGGCAGGGTCGGTTCCGGGTCGGCCACCTGGACCTGGTCGCGCACCGCTACGCCGTGGAGGTCTGCGGGGGTGTGGACGCGCTCGCGGTGACCCACCTGGATCGGGCCGAGCCCCGGTTGCGGGTGGGTGTCGCGTACCGGGCCGGCCGTTCCCGGATCGACCGGATCATCCCTGGTCGACCGCGTGACCTTCTCGGCCAGCGGCAGCTCACCGACACCCTGTTGTCCTGCCGGCCGGTGCTGGTCCGGCCGGCAGGGAACTGGGCCGAGGTGGTGACCGAGACGGTGACCGGGGCGCTGGGCGCACCGGTCACCGTGACCTCGCACGGCCCCACCCGCGCCGACAAACAGCGACGGCCCGACCGTGGTCAGTCCCGCAGTGCGGCGTGCACCGCGACCACCACCTGGACGAAACCCACCAGGCCGAGCACCGTCCAGGCCGCCGCCCCGACGGTGGCCACCACACCGCCGACCGGCGGCCACAGTCCCGCGCCGAGCAGCGTGAAGGTGGTGACCAGCACCCGGGTGGGCCGTTCCGACACGGTGACCACACCGATCTGACCCATCCCGGCGTTGCCCGCGCGGGCCCGGGTGTACTCCTGCCCGGCGGCCAACCCACCGCCGATCACGGCCAGCCAACCCGGCGCACCGAGCAGGAACAACGCCAGCACGTAGGCGGTGTCCGCGCACCGGTCGGCCACCGAGTCCCAGACGTAACCGAACCGGCTCACCCGTCCGGACAACACGGCCACCGCACCGTCGAGATTGTCCAGCACCCCGGAGAAGGCCACCGCCAGCACGCCCAGCAGCGGCC
>DATCWR010000128.1:0-3769 GCA_036566245.1 Mycobacteriales bacterium
ACGTGCTCCACCGCCTGGTCGAGCGGCACGTTGTTGCGCTGCGACCCGTCGCGGTAGCGGAACGACACGGTGCCGCCCTGGACGTCCTCGTCGCCGGCGATCGCCATAAACGGGATCTTCTGCTGCTGAGCGGTCCGGATCTTCTTCTGCATCCGTTCGTCCGACGTGTCGACCTCGGCCCGGATGCCGTTGCCCCGCAACCGCTCCACGAACGACTCCAAGTACGCAGCGTGGTCCTCGCGGATCGGGATGCCGACCACCTGCACCGGGGCGAGCCAGGCCGGGAACGCGCCGGCGTAGTGCTCGGTAAGCACGCCGAAGAACCGCTCGATCGAGCCGAACAGCGCCCGGTGGATCATCACCGGCCGCTGCCGCGAGCCGTCGGCGGCCTGGTACTCCATGTCGAACCGCTGCGGAAGCTGGAAGTCGACCTGGATGGTGGACATCTGCCAGGTCCGGCCGATCGCATCCCTGGCCTGTACCGAGATCTTCGGCCCGTAGAACGCCGCCCCGCCCGGGTCCATGACCAACTCCAGACCCATCTTCCCGGCCGCCTCGCGCAGCGTCTCGGTGGCCTGCTCCCACTCCTGTGGGCTGCCGATGAACTTCTCCGACTCGCCCCGGGTGGACAGTTCAAGGTAGAAGTCGGACAGGCCGTAGTCACGCAGCAGGTTCAGCACGAAGACCAGCAGGTCATGCAACTCCTGCGCCATCTGCTCGCGGGTGCAGAAGATGTGCGCGTCGTCCTGGGTCATACCGCGGACCCGGGTCAGCCCGTGCACCACACCGGACTTCTCGTACCGGTACACCGTGCCGAACTCGAACAGCCGCAACGGCAGTTCGCGGTAGCTACGGCCCCGGGAGCGGTAGATCAGGATGTGCATGGGGCAGTTCATCGGCTTGAGGTAGTAGTCGGCGCCCTCCATCTTCATGGGCGGGTACATCGCGTCGGCGTACCAGCCCAGGTGACCGGACACCTCGAACAGCGTCGACCTGGTGATGTGCGGGGTGTTGACGAACTGGTACCCGGCCTCCTCGTGCCGCCGGCGCGAGTAGTTCTCCAACTCCCGACGGATCACCCCACCCTTGGGGTGGAACACCGCCAGACCCGAACCGATCTCCTCCGGGAAGGAGAACAGGTCCAGCTCCACGCCAAGCTTGCGGTGGTCCCGCCTGGCCGCCTCCTCCAGCATCCGCAGGTGTTCCTTGAGCGCCTCGCGCGACTCCCACGCGGTGCCGTAGATCCGTTGCAGTTGTGGGTTGCGTTCGTTACCCCGCCAGTAGGCGGCGGCGCTGCGCATCAACCGGAAGGCCGGGATGTCGCGGGTGGTGGGCAGGTGCGGGCCCCGGCACAGGTCGGTCCACACCCGCTCGTCGGTCCGCGGGTCCCGGTTGTCGTACATGGTGAGCTGACCGGCGCCGACCTCCACCGAGGCACCCTCGGCGGCGTCCTCACCGGCCCTGCCGGCGCCCTTCAACTCGATGAGTTCCAGCTTGAACCGCTGGTGTGCCAACTCGGCCCTGGCCTCGTCGTCGGCGATCGGCCGACGGACGAACCGCTGCCCCTGCCTGATGATCTCCTGCATCCGCTTCTCGATGCGGGTCAGGTCCTCGGGGGTGAAGGCCCGTTCGGGCAGGAAGTCGTAGTAGAAGCCGTTCTCGATCGGCGGACCGATGCCCAGCAGGGTGTCGGCGAACAGATCCTGGACGGCCTGGGCCAGCACGTGCGCGGTGGAGTGCCGCAGCACGGCCCGACCATCCGGTGAGTCCATCGGCACCGGTTCGACCTCGGTGTCGACCTCGGGTGTCCACGACAGGTCACGCAGCGTGCCATCGGCCACCTCGCGCACCACCACCGGCCGGGAGGTGCCGCCGGCGGCGGCTCCACTCGCGGTCAGGGCGGCCTGGGCCGTCGTGCCGGCCGCCACCACGACGCGGGTACGGTCGACGGACAGCCGGGGCTCGGACACAGGACTGCTCCTTGTCGTGTTCTGCTGACAGCAGGGGCGGCACACGGACGCGTGTCGCGATCACGATGGTATCGGGACGGGGGTCTCCGATGCGTCGGTGGACGGCCGAACGGGCCGGGTGCAGCTCACCGCTGGCTCGCCGCCCGGCTTCGCCGCCTGGCCCACCGCCGGTGGCCGGTACCGGGCGCACGGCCACCAGGAACCGCCCGGTCACGGCCCGGATCACAGCCGCCCAGCCTGCCAAATGCCTCACAACTCGGCATAGACTGAACCGTAGAGGGAGGGCATCCGTCACTCGGATGCGACCGGATGAACACCGTGGACGAACTCGTGGCCGTGGCGTTGCTGGCTGAGCCGGTGCGCCGCAGACTCTACGAGTACGTGCGCGACCGCCACGACCCGGTCGGGCGGGACGAGGCCGCGGAGGCCGCCGGCATCTCCCGCAAACTGGCCGCCTTCCACCTGGACCGGTTGGCCGACGCCGGGCTGCTGGGTGTGGACTACCGGCGGCTGTCGGGTCGGGTCGGACCGGGGGCCGGCCGCCCGGCGAAGCTGTACAGCCTGTCCCCGCGCAGGTTCTCCGTGGCGGTGCCACAGACCGGCTACGCGCTGGCCGCCGCGATCATGGCCACGGCGCTGTCCCGGCCCGACCTGAACAGCGACGGGGGGGCCGCGGTGGAACGGGTCGCCGCCGAGGTGGGTGAGCGGCTCGGCGCGGACATCCGGGCCGAGCACCGTGGTGGCGGGGCCCGTTACGCGGCCCTGGACCGCACCCTGACCGAGTTGGGTTTCCAGCCGCACCAGCGCAGTTGTGACCTCGTTCTGGGTAACTGCATCTTCGCCGAGTTGGCCGAGTCGCACCGCGAACTGGTCTGCCGGATGAACAGCGCCCTGCTCGACGGCCTGCTCACCGGGGCCGGGCTGACCGGGCTACGCGCCGCGTCCGGCGACACCGACGGCGGAACCTGCTGCGCGCGGATCGTCCGAGCCTGACCCGTCCCCGGCGTTCGGGCTGAGCGCGCGGGCCAACGTATCCACCAGGTCCCCGTCTCCGGTGGCCGCCGCGTCCAGCAGCGCCCGGGTGGGTGCGTGCACCAGCCGGTGCACGGTCCGGTGTACCGCCAGTTCCAGCAGCGCCCTGGCCTCGACGGGCAGCCGGGTGGCCACCCGGTCGAACTCCTGCCGACCCACGTCGTCGGCCTGTGCCCGCAGCAGGCGAACCACCGACGCGGCCGAGCGAGCCCGGAACCATCGGCCGAACCGGGCAAGTTCCTCCTCGAGGATGTCCTCGGCCAACGCCACGTCAGTGGCCAGGGTGGCCGCGTCGCCCGATCCGGCGGTGCGCAGATCAGCCAGGTCGACCAGTTCCACGTCGGCCAGGCCGCGTACCGCCGGGTCCACGTTGCGGGGGATCGACAGGTCGACGAGCAGCAGCGCTGACCGTCGACCGTTCTGATTCTGGGCTGCCGGTACCTGGGGCCGGGTCCGGGCCAGTACCACCGGGTCGACCAACGGGTGCGGTGCGGCGGTGCCCAACACGGCCACGTCGGCCTCGGCCAGGCATCGGTCCAGTTCGGTCAGGTCCACCACCGTGGCGCCGTGCGCGGCGAACCGCTCCGCGTGCCGCCGGGTGCGGTTACACACCGTGACAGTGGCGCCGAGTTGGTTGGCCCGGGTGACCACCGCGTTGGCGATCTGCCCGGCGCCCACCATCAGCACCCGACGGCCGGCCAGGCCGGTGGCCGGGGCGGTCGGCGCACCCTCGTGGTTGGCGGCGAAGCGCCCGGCCCACCATGCCG
>DATCWR010000525.1:0-5849 GCA_036566245.1 Mycobacteriales bacterium
GAGGGCGGCCGCGGCTGCGGCCGCCCCGACGAGTACCACCGCGAGTCGGTCGGGGTGGCCCGGGATGGACAGGTCGTCGACGGCGAAGCCCTGTTCTCGCAGGAAGTCGCAGGCACCGGTCAGTGGATCCGGTGGGTCACCGAGCCGCCACTGCCAGCAAGAGATTGCGTCCCGGTAATGAAAATTTTTCCCGCGGAACCCGAAAAACCCGTCAACCGGGCGGACTTCGGTCCCGCAGTCATGGACACTGTGACGCAGAGCACCATGGTCACGTGCCGCGGACGCCCCGCCCGGTGACGGGGGTCCGTTGACCGTGGTGTTGGTGTCCCGCCTACTCACCGTCGACAGCCCGGGGAATCCGCGATGTGCCCGCACCAACCCGAATGTCCCTCCGCCGACGCGGCTGACCGCGACGCCGCGCAGGTCGTCTCCCGCCATCCGGAGCAGGGCTGGAGCCTGCTCTGCAACGGCGTGGTGCTCTTCGAGGACACCGGCGAGATCCTTCCTGACGGCAGGGTGGTCGCGCCGCGCCGTGCCACGGTCGCGGGGGCAGGGCGGTCGGTGCTGCCCCGCCACGCGGCCTGACCGTGGGCGGTCAACGGTAGTCGGTGACCGGTGGGCAACTGCACACCAGGTTGCGGTCGCCGTACGCCCCGTCAATGCGCCGTACCGGCGGCCAGTACTTGGTCTGGCGCAGTTCCGCTGTCGGGAACACCGCCTCGGCGGGCGGGTAGGGGTGTTTCCACTCGCTGGTCAACATGGCCGCGGTGTGTGGGGCGTTACGGAGCGGGTTGTCCTCCCGGTCGTAGGTTCCGGCCTCGACCCGGTCGATCTCCGCGCGGATGGCGATCATCGCGGCGCAGAACCGGTCCAGTTCGGTCAGGTCCTCAGACTCGGTCGGTTCAACCATCAGTGTTCCGGCCACCGGGAAGGACATGGTCGGGGCGTGGAAGCCGTAGTCGATCAGTCGCTTGGCCACGTCGTCGACGGTCACGCCGGTTCGTCTGGTGATCGGACGTAGGTCCAGGATGCACTCGTGGGCCACCAGCCCGTTGCGGCCGCTGTAGAGCACCGGGAAGTGGGGTGCCAGTTGGCGGGCCAGGTAGTTGGCGGCCAGGATGGCCGCGCTGGTGGCCCGGCGCAGTCCCTGTGCGCCCATCATCCGGATGTAGGCCCACGAGATCGGTAGGATCGACGCCGATCCCCAGGGCGCGGCGGCCACCGGGCCCACTCCGGTTGCCGGGCCTGCCGTGGTGACCAGTGGGTGGTTGGGCAGGTACGGCGCCAGGTGGGCTCGCACGCCGACCGGCCCGATACCGGGTCCGCCGCCGCCGTGTGGGATGCAGAACGTCTTGTGCAGGTTCAGGTGTGACACGTCTGCCCCGAACCGGCCTGGGCGGGCCAGCCCCACCAGTGCGTTGAGGTTGGCTCCGTCGACGTAGACCTGTCCGCCGGCGTCGTGTACCGCGGCGCAGATGTCGGTGATCTGGGTTTCGAAGACGCCGTGGGTGGACGGGTAGGTGACCATCAGGGCGGCCAGTTCGTCGGCGTGGGCGTCGATCTTGGCGCGCAGGTCGGCCAGATCGATGTCGCCGGCGTGTTCACCGGTTTCCTGGCAGGCCACCACGATCACCCGCATGCCGGCCATCACCGCGCTGGCGGCGTTGGTGCCGTGGGCTGAGGACGGGATGAGGCACACGGTGCGGTGTTCCTGGCCGTTGGCCCGGTGGTAGGAGCGGATTGCCAGCAGGCCGGTCAGTTCGCCCTGTGATCCGGCGTTGGGTTGCAGTGTGACCGCGTCGTAGCCGGTGATCTCGACCAGCCAGCGTTGCAGGTCGGTGATCAGTCGCCGGTATCCCTCGGTCTGGTCGGCGGGGGCGAAGGGGTGGATTCGCCCGAACTCGGGCCAGGTGATGGGTTCCATCTCGGCGGCGGCGTTGAGTTTCATCGTGCACGAACCGAGGGGGATCATCGTTCGGTCCAGCGCCAGGTCGCGGTCGGCCAGCTGGCGTAGGTAGCGCATCATCGCGGTTTCGGAGTGGTGTCGGTTGAACACCGGGTGGGTCAGGAACGGTGACTGGCGCAGCAGCGCCTCGGGGAGCGCGTCAGGCCGGCCGTCGAGGTGGCCGATGTCGGTGGGCGCGTCGAACGCGCGGGCCAGTGCGGCGAGGTGCTCGGGTCTGGTGGTCTCGTCACAGGACACCGAGACGGTGTCGGCGTCGACCCGCCAGATGTTGATGCCCTCGGTCAGGGCGGCGGCGACCAGGTCGTCGGCCCGACCGGGGACCCGGACCTGCACGGTGTCGAAGAAGTGTTCGTGTACCACCCGTGCGCCGGCCTGGCGCAGGGTCGCAGCGAGGGTGACCGCGTTCCGGTGCACTCGTCGGGCGATGCGGCGCAGCCCGTCGGGACCGTGGTAGACGGCGTACATGCCGGCGATCACGGCGAGCAGGACCTGGGCGGTGCAGATGTTGCTGGTGGCCTTCTCGCGGCGGATGTGCTGTTCGCGGGTCTGCAACGCCAACCGGTAGGCCGGGGTGCCGTCGGCGTCGACCGACACGCCCACCAGCCGACCCGGCATCGACCGGGCCAGTCCCTGCCGTACCGACAGGTAGCCGGCGTGCGGGCCACCGAATCCCAGGGGTACCCCGAAACGCTGGGAGGTGCCCACGGCGATGTCGGCGCCCCACTCCCCCGGTGGGCGCAGCAGGGTCAACGCGAGCAGGTCGGCTGCGACCGCGACGAGTGCGCCGCGGGCTTTGGCGTCGGCGACCAGTGCGGCGTGGTCGCGGACCGCCCCGGAGGCTCCGGGGTACTGCAGCAGGACGCCGAAGAACTCGCCGTCGGGTAGGCCGTCGGTCAGGTCGGCCACCAGCACGTCCAGCCCGAGTGGCAGGGCGCGGGTGCGTACCACCTGCACGGTCTGGGGAAGGCAGTCCGCGTCGACCAGGAACCGTGCGTCGGCCGGCGCCCGACTGACCCGGCGGGCCAGTGTCATCGCCTCGGCGGCCGCGGTTGCCTCGTCGAGCAGGGATGCCCCGGCGACCGGTAGTCCGGTCAGGTCGGCCACCATCGTCTGGAAGTTCAGCAGTGCCTCGAGTCGGCCCTGGCTGATCTCCGGTTGGTAGGGCGTGTAGGCGGTGTACCAGGCGGGGTTCTCCAGCAGGTTGCGGCGGATCACCGGCGGTGTGACGGTGTCGTGGTAGCCCAACCCGATCATCGAGACGAGGACCTGGTTGCGCCCGGCGAGGTCGCGCAACAGGCCGACCATCTGTTCCTCGGTGACCGGTTCGGGCAGGTCCAGGTCGGTGTGGTCACGGATCGACTCGGGTATCGCCGCGGCGAGCAGGTCCTCGAGGGTGCGGTACCCGCAGGCGGCCAGCATGGTGGCCTGTTCCTCGGTCGTGGGTCCGATGTGTCGGTCAGCGAACGGAGTGGGTTGTGGGCCGACCGGGGGCATCGGACGGGGGGTTGACGCGGTCATCCAGGGGAACCTTCCGGGACGAGGGGCGCACCGCAGCGCCCACCTGTGGTTCCCCCTCTGTCCGCGTGCCGTCCAGAGTGCCCTACCCGCGCGGTCCTTGGCGCCTGAGAGGTTCCGGGGAGGTTGCCCCTTCGGCGCCCCAACTGGTGGCTGGGGACTCTCCCGCGCGGGATCGTCAGCCAGACACGACGGTACCAGCGCACCGTTCCTGATCAGTGAGTAGGAGTGAGTCTTGGACCCATGCCTGGTCACTGCGGACATCCCGAACGGTTCTGGGTGTCCTGGTTGCCCGCTTTCACGCCGCATCCGGTCCCGACCGATCGTGTCGGTGGTCCGGTGATACGGGGGCGGGGTCCCTCACGCCTGCGGGTGCTGGGTCTGGCCTGGGCGGTCCGATGCCTCTGTCCATCGCTCTGGTGGGCAGGGGGCGGTGTCGTCCGTCGCCGGATTCGGTACCCGAGGGCGCGTCGTGCGATCGCGACGCCTGCGGCGTCGTGTCGGGTGGTCTTCCTGGTTTGGCTGGTGAGGGGTTTCTGCCAGTGTTGCGCACCCCACCTGGAGGTGTAGGCCGGGTCGACTCCGATGATGGTGATGCCCCGTTCGGCGGCCATGCTCACCATCCGGGCCCGTAGTTGGGATACGGGCATGCCGGAGATGAGTGCCCGGAACCGTGTGCGGCGGCCGTGTTTCTCCCGGGTCTTCTCCGTATCGAAGTCCAGGTTTTCGATACCGATGGCCTTCGCCCCGGTCTGCTCGGTCCAGTGCAGCAGGCGGGTCAGGGCGTGGCGGACCTGGGCATCTCGGTGATCAGCGTTGCCGGACAGGTCGTAGCAGAACCGGCGTGGCCCACCGCACGGGTTGCCGTGGACGTCGAGCCGCCACGCGGCCAGGTGGTCGGCGTTGGTGTCCACCCCGACCACACCGCCAGCGCGGGCCGTGGCCAGCGGGATTGTCCGCACCACGGGCCTGGTCCACGACGCGGTGAGATACCAGCGGCCCCGGCCCACGTCCAAGCCGATGCGGTAGGCCACAGCCCGGTTCGCCTCGATACGACCCCGCCACTGCTGGCCACGGTGGGAGAAGGCGACCCGGCCCGACAGGACGTACCGGCCGTGCCCGGCGTTGGCCAGGTGAACCAGTGGTGCGGGTAGCCTGATCGAGACTTCCCCGTCCGGGGTGACACGGATCGTCTCGTTCCCAAACCGCTTACCCGACTCCCCATCCGCGGCCAGGAACCAGCGCTGGGCCTCCCACCGTTCCCGCCATCCCCCGGCGGTTAGCCCGGCCGCGTCGAGGTGGTGGCGGGTGCGGGCTAGCTTCTTCCCGCCTCGCACGACGCGGACACGCCCGGCCTGCCATTCAGCGCGCTCTCGCTCCAGCCGGTATTCCAGCAGGTGCAGGCGGCGGGACTTGGCGAACCACTCCTGCCGGGTGCGGTAACCACCCGGCGCACGCCTGGAGCCCTTCTCACCCACAGGTAGGGACAGTCGGTGGGTGATCGTGCGAACACCAGCCTGGAGGTTGCGGATGTGCGCGAGCTGCGCACGCCGGGACAACGCCCACTGATCGTGGGTGGCCTTCGTGATGCTCCCGGCCCAACGGGAAGACGACTGTCCGGTCAGGTCCCGCTTCCGCTCAGCCCACGTACCCGCCGAATGGTCCAGACCCTCGGCACAACGCCGCTTGAGATCCCGCGACGCGAGCATCCCCAGATGTGCGCCGACCAGGCGTAAAACCTCATCGTCGGCGGGCGTGAGGCCCTTGAGCCGGGTCCGGATCGCGACACCTGACGGGCCTGAGACGACGAACGACGCCTCGATCGACCGTAGCCCGGACTCAGCCATACCCGGCCGCCCCCAACGCCCTGCGGGCACGGTTCCTCACCGAACAGCCGCCATCCGCGGACAGCACCCGGGCCACCTGACGGCGAAGGTCATTCTCCCGGCCATGGCACGAAGCACGGGCATACAGGCCCAAACCACCAACCGTCTCAGACGCTGTATCCGCCTCGATGCTCACCAAGATCGTTGCGACCCGACCGTGGAGCATGCACCGTCCCTCACGGAACCTTGCGTGGGGATCGACCCTCGCATCCGCGCCCACTCAGCCAGATCCACACGAACACCATAGCCAGTCAAAGCAAACTCATGCACACTCAATCTACAATAGTTCACCACCCTGGGCGTTGCCCCGGCCGGCGGGGCACCGGACCGGTCACACCGGTCGCCCCTGGTGCTGCTCGCGGTCGGGGCTTCCCGCCGTGCGGTCCAGGCGCTGGTGGCCGCGCCGTTCAGGCGGAGGCGGTGCGCGTCTGACGACGGCGGGACAGTACGTCGGTGTGGTCGGTGCGCACCATGGTGCCGTC
>DATCWR010000143.1:0-8859 GCA_036566245.1 Mycobacteriales bacterium
GCCGGCGTACCTACCCCGCGGCCCAGAGCAGCGGCCAGTCCCGATCCGGGTCACCTGCCGACGGCGGCAGGTCGGGTGCTCGCTCGACCGCCTTCATCTCCACCCAGTCGGTGGGCAGCACCCGCTCGGGGAGGGTCCCCCATCGGGCCCGGCGAGCTTCCTCGTAGGTCTGGTCGTCGCCTTCTCGCACAGATCGAGTGTTTGACACCTCAGCCTGCTTCGCAAGACCCATCCGGCGGCCCGGACCGGTCGGGCCTCAGTCCGGGTCACCGTCGGAGCCACGGTCGGACGGAGACCACACCCGTGCCTGCCGTGGTGGTGGTGGTGCACTGACGGCGCCTGACGGGGCCTGAATCTGGCCGACCTGTCGCGGATCGACGGGAAGGGATCAGCCGCTGCCGGAACGTGACGCCACGACGTTGGCGCCGAATGTTGATCGCTGTGGATGACACCAGAGATGGCGCATCGGGTGATCAATGAATGAATTGTGGACCTGATTCAGGACTGTCGGCGGATACATCGCCGCACGGTGACGCTCGCCTGTCTGGCGCCGTCCACCTCGGCGGTCTTCCGACCGGCAGGGTGTGGAGGCATACTGTCAGTCTCGATGACGGCCTGCTCGTCGATCTGAACAGGGGCAGACGAGTGAGGGTCCGGGGCAGCGGATGGTCGGCAATCCTTGGGTTCATCTGTGAGAGGTGATGTTTTGGTCACGTTTCCACCACCGTGGCATCGTGAGCCCATGCCGTGGTTACCTCTTCCCTGATCATTGTCCGGGTTCGGGATGCCATGTTGCGGAAGTTCGGCCGTGGGATCGAGGATCCCAGAGACAGAGCCCAGCGGAGGCTGGCCAGATACGCCTTCGTACTGAGTGTGACGCTGTGCATCGGCCTGGGCCTGTACCTCACGAGCCGTGACGACAGTCTGAGCCTACGGATGAAACAGGCCGGTCTCGGGATGAACCTGGTCGCATCAGCGATCTTCGCGGCGATCTTCGCCTTCCTCAGCGACCGGGAGCACGAGCGTCTGGTGAGCAACGAGATCGAGCGGTCGTTCGTTGAGCATTCACGGTTGATGCTCGAGCAGTGGCGAAATCTCAATCTGCTCTACGTTCCGACAGATCACTACTCGTCCACGACATCATTCGATGCTCGCTTCAATCGGGACCTCATGCGAAGCATCGAGGGAAGTACCACCTACTACTTCCGGGGCGTGAGTGCCAAGTACGTGGCGGCGAGACTGGTTGCGGCCCGACGGTGCCCCACGATAGTGAAGCTGGTGATTCCCGGTCCGACCGCGGATGGTTCACTGCGGCGTCGAGTCGCGGACCGTATGAAGAATCCAAAATACTCGCACAAGCCAGCCGACCTTCTCCTGCATGAGATGCGTGAGGAGTTGCTGGAGTCGATCGTCGCCCTCTACGACTCCCGGTCGTACGGGACCATCGAGATCGCACTGTGCGACGAAACGGCGGTCACCCGGGTCGAGATCACCGATGACAGCCTCTTCGTGTCCTGGTACCACGGCGCGGAGTCACAGGGCCAGGCGTTCCCGGAGACGCTCCGGTTCGGGTTGCGGTCCTTCCAGTACCAGGTGGCACGGCTGGACATCATGCGGACCGTCGAACTGTCCGACCGAGTACTGCGGTTCGGTGGTGAGACGACCGACAACAGGTTGACCGACCTGCTCTCCCCATTGGCAGGGGAATCGTTGGACATGCGGAGGCTGTCCGGGTTGAGGGCGGCCTACCAGGCCCGAATGGCTCCATTCCTGGACTTTCTGCAAAAGGCGCGCTAGGTCTGCTGTCGGACCGTTGGGAGTGATGAGGCTGTGGACAGACGGTTCAGTGTGCTGGTCGGTACCATTCCGATATGGGCAGGCAGAGTCCTGCTACTCCAGCGTAGTGATCGTGAGAAATTCCTACCTGGCGTCTGGGGGTTGCCCTGCGGCAAGGTCGACTTCGGGGAGGATCTGGAGGCTGCGGCGTTGCGGGAGTTGAAGGAGGAGGCCGGTATCTCGGGTCGGATCATTCGCATCGTTGGTTATTCCGCCTTCCACACCACGAAGAATGGCGTGCAACTACATAACCTACAGGTGAACTTCGAGGTTGCC
The DNA here is from genome assembly GCA_036566245.1 of Mycobacteriales bacterium. Classification (GTDB taxonomy): domain Bacteria; phylum Actinomycetota; class Actinomycetes; order Mycobacteriales; family DASULA01; genus DASULA01. Next base: position 2,113 of record DATCWR010000143.1, read on the forward strand.
GCACCGGGGGATCGTGTCGTCTTGGACAAGTCAAACCAGGCTTTCCGCTGGGTACCTGTGGAAGACGTACAGGATGCCGGTCTTGACGATTTCACGGTCCGAACCATCCAGCAGGCCGTCCCGGTCACCGTGCCAGATCTCCGATGATCGAACCCCTGCTTCCTTCCCCTTGTTCGTCCGTGACGTCCGGGAGGAGCCCGTGCGTTCCGATGAGCCGCGATTGGCAGTGATGCTGGCGCGCTGGACCGTGTTGGCCGACGAGCCAGATGATCCGCGTCTGCTCGAGTCGGTCGAGAGCGATCTACGCGATCCGCGGGTCGATCTCGACTGTCCGTTCGACTACCTGCGTCGTCTCACCGACGAGCAGAGACAGGAGCAGATCTGCCGGTCGGTTGACACCACGACACACCTGAAGCTCTCACTCGACCAGAACCGGCATCGTGGTCTACGCGCCTGGCTGCACGTGTACAAGCCGTGGGATCGTGCCCGGGACCGTCATGCTGCCTCGGTGCACGACCACCGTTACTCTTTCGTTAGCAAGATCCTCAGTGGTGGGTACCGGGAGGAGCACTGGACGGTCCGTGGCGAACCGCGGGTCACCGGTTCCCAGAGCTTCTCGGCCGGAGAGGTGCACGTGGTCGGCGTCCAGGAGGTCCATTCGCTGAGCGAGGTGGCCGACGGCACGATCACCCTGGTGGTGCAGTTGCCGACCACCCGGTGGTTCAGCACCGTCTACCAGTCGAGCGCCCGTGGTGGTGGAGTGGGTGCACGGCGGATAGTCGACATCGAAAGCCACCTCGACCGACTGCTGGTCGAGCGTCCCGCCGGACCGTTGGCCGAACGCAGCCCGTACGTGGACGCGACCGACTGACCACGGGTCCGTCGAAGCCGACCGTGTGTCGGGGATGCGCTGCGGTCGCCGGAGGTCAGCCGACGCGTCGGGCGGCCGAGGCCATGCCGAGCCAGGAGTGTGGGTTTCCGGCCCAACACCAGCCGAGCCGCGGTGCGCCCCGACTGACCCAGAGCCCGGTGACCCGTCGGTCGCCGGCGCGGGAACCCAGCATCTGGAAGCAGTTCCGTTCGCGCAGCCACTCCGGGAACTGGGTGACGACCGCCAAGCCCTCCTCGACCGTCAGCGGGGTACGTCCGGCGGCCGTGATGCCCGGGAGGGCGTCGTCGGGCCGAACATTCCGGGTGTCCCCGCCGGTGTCGACATCGACGACCAGGTATACCGGCGACGACGGCCGCACAAGATCTGGAATCGCCTGGAACCGGGCTAGATCATCGGCATCCATGGTGGTGAAGCCCGGTCTGCCGCCCAGCGCGATGTGCTCGACCATCCGGTGGCAGGGCACCAGTGCACCGCTGACTACCAGCACGAACCGTTCGTCCGGCAGTCGAATCGCCAACCGTGCCACCAACGCGCGGAAGGCGCCCGGGTCGAGCCCGGCCAACTCGGGGTAGCCCCGGTCCACCAGCACCTCGGTCTGTCGGCGCAGTTCGGTGAGTCGGTTGGTGGGGCGGATGCTGACTGGCCTGGTCACACGTCGCTCCTCGTCCGGTCCCCACACCGGGGTCCACCCGGGTAGCGGGTCCAACGCTGCGACGACGTGGGTCGTTCCGCCCGGTCGGGGTGGGGCGGTCAGGTGACCGGCCGCCCTCGGGGGAGGCCGCCCGCCCCGGGCCCCTGCGGGGCGACATCGAGCATGGACAGGCTCTCCCGGATCATCTGGTTGGCGAAGCCCCACTCGTTGTCGTACCAACTCATGATCTTCACCAGGGTGCCGTCCACGACCCGCGTCATGGCCGCGTCAACGATCGACGCTCGTGGGTCGCCGATGATGTCGGTGGAGACGATCGGGACGTCGACCACCCCTAGGACGGCCCGGTAGCGGTCGGTAGCCGCCTCCTCGCGAAGTATGTCGTTGACCTCCTCGACCGAGGTGGGTCTCGCGGCGACGAAGACGATGTCCGCGATCGACCCAACCGGGATCGGAACCCGGACCGCCACGCCGTCGAAACGATCGACCAGTGCGGGAACCGTCTTGGTGGTGGCGATGGCCGCCCCGGTGCTGTCGGGCAGCATGTTGGCCGCGCCGGCCCGGCCCCGACGGAAACTCCGGGCTGGCCCGTCCACGAGGTGTTGACTTGAGGTGTAGGCGTGGACGGTGGTCATGACGGCCCGTTCTATACCGATCCGCCGGTACATGACCTCGACCACCGGAGCGACACAGTTGGTGGTGCAACTGGCGCAGGAGGTGATCTGCGGAGGTTCACCCGGCCGGTTCACGCCGTGCACCACGGTGCTCACCGTCTCGGTCCGGGCCGGTGCCGACAGGACCACGAACCGGGCACCGGCCGTCAGGTGCCGGACCAGATCCTCCTCGCGACGGAACATACCGGTGCACTCGAACACGAGGTCCACGCCGAGTTCGCTCCATGGCAGGTCGACGGGATCGCGTTCCTGGTACACCGTGACGGTATGCCCGTCGACGACCAGGGCGTCACCCACCGCCCCGACATTCCTGTTGTAACGCCCATAAACCGAGTCGTGTGCGAGTAGGTAGGCCAGGTTGTCGACCGGAGCGAGATCATTGACCGCGACAACCTGGACGTCCTCGACGTCGAGCAGGATCTTCAGCGTCGCACGCCCGATACGTCCCAACCCGTTGATAGCTACCTTGGGCACCTGACTCTGCCTTTCGCTGTTGGGGACGTTCTCCGCCTTGTTCCTCCTATCACCGGTCGGGACATTCGGCATGTGGGCGTATGGCAATCGAGCCATATGTATGGTTCTGGTCTCGTAGGCTGCGGCAGCGATCCCGTGGCGGCGCGCCCGGGAGTGAGCGTGACCTGGGCGGGCATCAGGTCGGCATGGGTACGTCCACCATCCCGACGCTGCTCACCTTCGGCCACGGCCTGGCCACCCGCGAACGGTTGGCCGCACTCCTGCGGGGCGCCGGCGTACTGGCCGTGGTCGACGTGCGCAGCGTTCCCGGTAGCCGGCGGAACCCGGACGCGGCGATCGAGGCGCTGGCACGGTGGCTACCCGAGGTGGGCGTCGGGTACCGGTGGGAGAAGGCGTTGGGCGGGTTTCGCAGGCCCGCGGCGGACTCACCTGACACGTACTGGCACAACGCCTCGTTCCGTGGTTACGCCGGACACAGTCGACGTCCGGAGTTTCTGGCGGCCATGGACGGTTTGTTGCGGCAGGCCGTGGGCGTGCGCACCACGGTGATGTGCAGCGAGTCGGTGTGGTGGCGCTGCCACCGGCGGATCATCGCCGACTTCGCCGTACTGGCCCGGGGGACACCCGTGCTGCACCTGGCCCACGACGGGCGGCTCGCCGAGCACCAGCCGACCGCCGGGGCCCGCCTGCGCGCCGACAGGTTGCTCGTCTACGACCACCATGCCGTTGGTGACCACGCTCGGTGATCACATATGAGCGGCAGTGGTGAGCAGATAGGACCGTCCGGAGTAGTGACAGCGAGCATCTGTGGTGGCACTCTTCGTGACGACACGGTGAGCCCGGGGCTCGCCCACCGGCACCCTGGGTGGACGGTCCACGAGCGACCCGTCCCACACAGATCATCGACACCGCGCCACGGCTCGGCATGCTGGTCGACCGGGGCAGCGGGGAGGTGAACCCGATGGCACGGTTGCGAGCTCGAAGCCAGCACGTCAGGGGTACCAGCGACGGGGACTGGCGAACCGACCTACTGCGCGCCACACCCGCCAGAAGCGACGACCATGAGACACCCCCGTCGCGGGCCGAACTGGTCACGGGTGAGACGGCGTCAGGCCGACCGAGACGGCGGCACGGTACCGGTTCCAAATCCAGTCCCGACCTGGCGTTGTACTGCCTGATCAAGAACCAGGTGATCGGCGCCTGGAAGAGGCGTGAGGCCACCGAGGTACTGCGGCTGTGCGCGAAGGCGGACCGCATCGCGCCCCGGCTGGACACCGGCCGGGCCGGCACCCACCTGCGTGCCGTCGAGGAGTGTCGACGCTGGGCGGTGGCCCAGTTGGCGCACTGATCGTGCCGGTGATGGCCCTCTGACCGGTCCCTGGCGGGTCATCGCACTTCGGTCAGGAGTGCGATGACCCGGGGTGCCCGTCGTGGTCGTCGCCATGGTCCCGCTTCGACGGCCGCTCTGGCCGCTCCACCGGTCGGGGAGTGGGGGCCGCTTCTGGCCTGGGCGGCCGCTTCCTGAGGCGCAGTGCGCCGGCACGGGCCCGCTCCTCCGGGTGCGCGCGGGACCGACGCAGGCTGGCAGCAGTGGTGACCGTCAGGATGACCAGAATGACGCCGAGGGAGAGCAGCGTGTCGATCTCCGGCACGCTGTGCGACACGTTCTGATGGCCGAACTCGAGGATCAGCTTGGCCCCGATGAAGGCCAGGATGACCGCCAGGCCGAGGGACAGGTAGACCAGCCGGGCCAGCAGTCCCTCGATCAGGAAGTACAGCGCGCGCAGCCCGAGCAGGGCGAACGCGTTGGCTGCGAACACGATGAACGCGTCGCGGGTCACCCCGAACACCGCGGGGATGGAGTCCAGCGCGAACAGCAGGTCGGTGCTGCCGATGGCCACACAGGCCAGCAGCAGGGGGGTCACCACCGACTGGCCGTTCTCGCGGGCCAACAACCGGCCGCCGTGGAAGCCCTGGGTGGTCGGTAGCAGTCGGCGGCTGAGCCGCAGCAACGCGTTGTCCTCGATGTCGGGATCCTCGTTGCGGTGCCGGATGAGCTGGACGGCGGTCCAGATCAGCAGCAGTCCGAACAGCAGGAAAGTCGGGGAGAACAGGCTGATAGCCGCCGCACCGATCACGATGAACACGGCCCGGGTCGCCAACGCGGCAACGATGCCGAACAGCAGTACCTTCTGTTGGTACTGGGCCGGCACCGTGAAACGGCGCATGATGATCACGAACACGAAGAGGTTGTCCACGGACAGGCTCTTCTCGATCACCCACCCGGTGAGGTACTCGGTGCCGGCGGTGGACCCGGCCACCACCCACACGGCCAGCCCGAACAGCAGTGCGATCCCGATGTAGAACGTGGACCAGAAGGTGGCCTCACGCAGACCCACCGTGTGCGGGCGTCGGGCCGCCACCACGAAGTCGATGGTCAGCAGCACCGCGACCAGTCCGATGGTCGCGGGCCAGGCCCAGTCCGGCACTCCGGCCACCGCCTCTCTCTACCCTCGACGCGCTGGAACGCACCACCGACCGGGAGTCCGGTATCGGTTCGTCCGGCCCTGCCGTTCACCCGTACGGGAACACGCAGGTTACCCGGCGGCCGCATGGTCACGCCGTCGACCGGAAGCCGTACAGTGAGGCGACGCGCCGGTGCGGACGCCCCAGCACAGTGTCCTGGCCGGAACGGATGGGTCCGGAGGCCCAGTGGTGTCACTGTCCGCCGCCATAAACTGCCTTCGTGTGCCGATCTGATGCTGTCGAGTTGTCGTTAAGGTTCAACCGCGCGGACTTGGTCGCCGGTTACACCGCGGTCTACCGATCTACACACAGGTGGTTGAGGTACCGGACCCCGCTGGGGGTGGTGGTGATCGTGTGCAGTGGACTGCTCATCGCTGTGGGGGGAGCCTGGCCGTTGGCTGCGGCGTCGGTGCTCCTCGGGGCGCTCAACGTTCTGCCGTGGCGCATGTACTTCCACCTACCAGTGCGGCGGTTGCTTCGTGACAATCCACAGTGGAGTGGGCTGGTGACGTTCCGGTTGGATGACGGTGGGGTCCAGGTTCGTGCCCAGGGGATCGTCAACCAGTTGACCTGGGACGTGTTTCCGTACTACCAGGAGACCGACAGCGCCTTCCTACTTCGGATGTCGACCGGGCCACGGTCGGAGTTCCAGGTGCTGCCTCGACGCGCCCTGGCCGATCCTCTGGACGAGGCCAGGTTGGGTGATCTGCTCGCTCGCCACTGTCGGCGGATGGAGTCTCGGCCCGGATGGCTCCGCCGCCCGGACCCAGCCCCGGCGACGGTGGAGTTGCCCGTCAGGGGGTGACCTGTCTTGGCCCGCGAAGGCGTGGTCTTGCCAGACTGCGGTGAGGTCATGGACGGTCGACGCGTCGTGACTCGCGGTCACCGGTTCGGCTCCACCGGCTGGTCAGGGTGTGGTGGCAGGCATGGCCGGCCATCACCCCGGCCACGTTGAGCAGCACGTCGGTGATGTCGGCGGTCCGGCCGAGTCCAAGGGTGTACTGGGCGGTCTCGATCGACGCCGAGAACGCCACCGCGGACACCAGCACGACCAGGGGTCGGTGCAGCGCCCGGGCGCATTCCGGCGAGAGGAGCCCGAGGGGGAGGAAGACCAGCACGTTCCCGGCGATGTTGACGACCGTGATGGTCGGATCTGCGGCGTTGAACAGGCCCCGACCAGGAACCAGGTTCAGGCTGCTCTGCTGGAACGAGGGGCTCAGCACCAGGGCGAGCACCAACAGGACACTGCCGACGAGCAGCACCCGGCACACCCGTCGCCGGGCCGCGTCGAACGGTCGTCCGATGTGCCGGGTCCAGGCCAGGTAACCACCGCAACCGGCAAGGAGACAGAGCAGTCCGATCCCCTCGACGGTGGCCAGCCCCCCGAAAATGCGTACCACCTGCACTGTGACCGTTGCCCTTCGACCGTGTATCGGTATGGAGATTCACTTCCACCGGTGGGATGTGGTGTCTGGCAGTCGTCACCAGCCGGCGTTACGGCCGGGATCCAGGGCCTACAGGAGGATATCGGC
>DATCWR010000173.1:0-8757 GCA_036566245.1 Mycobacteriales bacterium
GGTCGGGTCGTAGGACAACCGCAGGTCGTAACGACCCACCCGGTAGCCGCCGTTACCGGCCTCGGGCAGGTAGGGGTCGCCGGCGCCCGCGGCACCGGGCCCGAACCGGTCGTCCGGGCCGTCGTCCGGATGATTGCTCGGGTGGTCGTCCGGGTGGTCGTCCGGGCTCCCCGTCGGGGGGTTCGCCGGACCTGGTCCTCCGCCCTGGACGGTCACCCCGTCGGCGGTTCCTCCGTCCGGGGCCGCAGCCCAGGTCGCCGGGACACAGAGCAGAACGGTGACCGCGGCCACCGCGACGGTGAACCCCCGGTGCGGCACCGACGTCCGCCACCCGGGCCGGGCCAGCCATCCGCGTGGTCCGCACGGTGCCAACTGGACCACCCCCGTGGGCCGCGGCGTCCGACCTGCTGTCGTCCGACGTTAACCAGCACGGCGCCGGCCCGCCAGACGAGTACCGGTCGGCGGCGGTTCACCGTCCCGGACCGGGGCGCGGAGGCCCGTCCCACAACCGGTGGGCCAGCAGGCGCACCCCGGGCAGGCTGCCCGGGTCGGGTCGGTCCACCCGGGCACCGTCCCGGAAGTTCCGTGGGGACACGCCGTAGGTTGTCTTGAACCGGTGTGAGAAGTGGTACGGATCAGCGAACCCACACACCTGTGCGATCGCCCGCACGCTCAGGTCGCTGCGACGTAACAACATCTCGGCCCGCATCAGCCGAAGCAGTTCGAACGCGGCCACCACGCCCACCCCGCAGTGCTGTCGGAAGATCCGGCTCAGGTGCCCCGGAGACATCGCGCCGGCCCGGGCCAGTTCGGCCCGCGACAGCGGGCGAAGGGTGCCCGACGACCAGGCTGCCCTGACGTGGTCGAGGATCGGGTCTATCACCGCGGGCAGCCCGGTCCCGGTGGCCGCGCCGGGCAACGGCCCGGCCACGAACAGGGTGAGGGCGAGGGCCAGCACGTCGCGGGTTCGGGCCGACCAGTGTTCCGGTTGTCGGTTGCCCAGCCACAACAGGTAGCGGGTCAGGCCGCGCAGTGGGTCCTCCGGCCCGGTGAACCGCAGCACCGGCCAGTCGGTGGTGTCGCCGACGTCCCCGTCGAAGGTGAACCGCACACACCCGAGTCGGGTCACCCGACGCGGGTCGCAGCGGAACCGGTCCCGCATCCCGGGTCGCACCAGCAGCAGCGCGCCGGGCACCAGCACGTGCCGGTTCCGACCGGAGTCCCACTCGGCCTGGCCGTCGAGCATCCACACGAACTCGAAACTGTCCGGTTCGCGGGGCCCGTACCCGGCGCCGGGCGGGTAGTGGGCGACCGACGGCCGGCCGACCGGCACGAGCAGGTCACCGAGGCGCACGTCCGACAGCGGATTCACGACCAGACATCATCCTGCGACACACGCGCCGGCACCCACACCAGCGCCGGGACACCAGACACCACCCGACACCACGCGGCTCAGCAGATCGACACGCCGAACACGTGCATGCGCACTCCCGCGCTGGCACCGCCGTCGGCCAGCACGGGCAGGGTGAACGCGGTGACCGCCTTGCCGGACAGCAACGGCACCGCAACCGCGTACACACTCACGGACCGGCGTGGCATCGCACCCTCCTGGCGTTACTGGTCGACGGTGGCCACCACCTGGCTGGACGGCAGCGCCTGGTTGGCCAACCAGTCCGGCAGGGTGACCGCGTAGGGGTGGATCGAACCGTCCACGTAGCTGACGGTGCCGACCCCGGTGGCGGTGCCGCCGGATGCCGCACCGAGGAACGCCAACGTTCTGCCCGCGCAGGCGATGGGGATCCGCTGCCCGTCGGCGATGGTGTTGTCCGGCTGGCCGGGGTCGACCCGCGGCCAGGTGAAGAACAGGTTTCCGCAGGTGACCGTGCGCCCCGGCAGCAGTCCGGCCCTGGCCAGCGCCGAACCCAGGTAGGCGGTGCCCATGCCACAGAAGTCGGCACCGTCACTCTCCTGCCGTCCGATGCCGATGTTGTCGAAGGAGGCGGACAGCCGTGGGTAGGACGCGGTCACCCGGGTGGTGCATCCGGAGCGGACCGGTGCGGCGCCGGCCCGGTAGCGGGTGGCCACCCGCAGCAGGACCGGACCGGTCCGGCCGCGCCTGGGTGCCCGGGCCAGCCAGGAGGCGGTCACCGCGCCGCCACCGGGAATCGAACCGGGCACCGCCGCGGTGGTCTGCGCCTGCCAGTCGGGCGGCAGTTCCAGGTCGACCTCGACCCCGTCGACATCGGCCGGCCCAAGGTTGGTCACCGTGGCCGAGACGGTGAATCCCGAACCGAGGCTCACGTCGGCCGGCGCGTCCAGGGTGACCCCACACGGGCCGGCACCGGGCTGCACCAGCACGTTGGCCCGCAACGGCAGGTCGGCCGAGGACCGGCCGACGAACACCCGGTACTGGCCGGCCGTGGCCAACCACCCGTCCGCCTCGACCGACCACCGGCAGAAGTCCCGGTAGGTCAGGGTGAAGCTCACCCGGCGGGTCTGACCCGGCTCCAGTTCCACCGCCCGGAACCCGCGTAGCTGCCGGGGCGGCCCGTCCAGCGCGTGCGCCGAGCCCACGTAGAGCTGCACCACCTCCACGCCGGTCCGGGCGCCGGTGTTGGTGACCGCGACCGACACCTCCAGGGGCCGGTCCACCGTCACCGGACCGACCGACACCCGCAGGTCGGCGAGGTCGAACGTGGTGTAGGACAGGCCGTGTCCGAACGGGAAGAGCGCGGCGTTGCCGGTCGCGTCGTACCACCGGTAGCCGACCAGCAGTTCCTCGCTGTAGTCCACCCTCGCGTCCACGCCGGGGAACCGACGCGGATCCACGGTCGGGATCTCCCGGGCGGAGCGCGGGAAGGACACCGGCAGCCGACCAGACGGGTTGACCGCCCCGGTGAGCACGGCCGCCAGGGCCGTGCCCGCCTGCTCACCGCCGTACCATGCCTCCACCACGGCGGGCACCCGGTCCACCCAGGGCAGCAGTACCGGGCCGCCGGTGGCCAGCACCACCACGGTCCGCGGGTTGGCCGCCACCACCGCCTCGACCAGCGCGTCCTGGGCCCCGGCCAGCGACAGCGTGGGCCGGTCGAACCCCTCGGTCTGGAAGGTGCCCACCACCACCACGGCCGCGTCGCACTCGGCGGCCACCGCGGCGGCCTGCTCGATGTCGGGATGACGCACCCGGGACGGTGGTTCCCAGAACGCGCGCACGCCGGCGAGCCAGCCACGCTCGTGCCGGTACTCGATCCGCAGCCGGTAGTCGTGGCCCTGTTCGAGGGTCACCTCGCCGGTACCGACGCACAGCATGGCGTCACCGCTGGACGCGTCGGCGATCAGCGCGTCGTCCAGGTACAACGCGCCGGGACCGAACCCCTCCACGCCAAGGGTGTAGCGCCCGGTGGAGGGAACCCGTAGCGACGCGGTCCAGCGGACCGAGTACCGCTCGGGCAGGGACGGGGCCGGCCGGTCCAGGTGCCAACTACCGCAGGCCCGGTCCTCGATCCGCACCACCGTCGGATCACCGGCCAGGTACGGGTTGTCGAAGTATTCGGCGACCAGGCCGTGCCGACCCGGTCCGGGTTCGTCCCGGTCGGGGGTCGCGTTGGTCGAGCGGCCCCGGTCGACCGGTCGAACCGGGGTGAGCAGCATCGCGTCCAGGGTGGGTCGGCCGTCCAGGAAGGGCACCGGCTGGGCCATCACGTGCCGCACCCGGACTCCCTCGCCGAGCGCCTCACGCAACCCGTCGAGCACACTGACCCACTGCCGGCCGGGTACCCAGGCCGAGCCGCCGAACCCGTGTGCGGCCGGGTGCGCGGTGGCGCCGATCACCGCCACGCTGTTCAGTTCGGCCGGGTTCAGCGGCAGCATCCGTCGGTCGTTCTTCAGCAGCACGGTGCCGCGTTCGGCGATCCGACGGGCGATCGCGGTCCACTCCTGGTGGCTGGCCGGATCCGGCCCGGTTGCCTGGTCGGCCGGCTCGCCCCGGGTCGGATCCGGGCCGGCCGGCCCCGGTTCCGTCAGACCGACCGCGAACATCGAGCGCAGGATGCGCCGGACGTGCTCGTCCACCACCTCCACGCTTAGCCGGCCACTGTCCAGTGCGGCCCGCAGTGGCTCGTCGTAGTACCGCACCAACGGCAGTTCCATGCTCAGTCCGGAGGTGACCGCGGCCAGGCTGTGGGTCGCCTCCCAGTCCGACAACACGAAGCCGGTGAAGCCCATCCGCCCGCGCAGTTCGTCGACCAACAGACCGGCGTGCTCGCTGGCGTAGGTGCCGGAGACCTTGTTGTACGCGGCCATCACCGCGCCGACCCCGGCCTCGCGCACCACCGCCTCGAAGGCCGGCAGGTAGATCTCGTGCAGGGCCTGCGCGCCGACCTGGGCGCTCAGGTGCAGCCGGCCGCTCTCCTGGTTGTACAGAGCGAAGTGCTTGGCCACCGCGAGCACCCGCTGGCTCTGCACGCCACGCACCACGGGGACCGCGATCCGGGCGTTGAGGTGGGGGTCCTCGCCGAAGGACTCGGCCGACCGGCCGGCGTGGTACACCCGGACGATGTTGACCATGGGGGCGAGTAACGCGTTGACCCCCTGGGCGCGGCACTCCTGGCCCAGCCCGGTGCCGAACTCCAACGCCAGGTCGGGGTCCCAGGTCGCGGCCAGCATGAGCGGAGCCGGGTAGGCGGTCGCGCCGTCCAGCCGCAGTCCGGCCGGGCCGTCGCTGAACCGCAGTGCCGGGATGCCCACCCGGGGTACCCCGGGCACCAGGGCGTGGTGCGTGGTCGGGCAGCCGCCCATCAGGGCCAGTTTCTCGTCCAGGGTGAGCCGGCCCAGCAGCGCCTCGACCCGGTCGGGAACCGGGGCGGCCGGCCGGGACGATAACGCCGCCGTCGGCGGACCCGGGATGGTTTCGGTGGTCGCGACCGCAGGGTCGGACCCGCTCGGGAAGACCTCACCGGTCACTGTCATCCCCTGACTACGTGGTGCGTGCAGGCAACGCCACGCTACGCATTCTGACGCTCTCCCGCCCGGGGGCGGGGAATTCCTGTTACGTGGTTCCTGACCGACCCACTGTCCGAGATGACGCGGGTGGTTGGGTCACAGACCGTACCCACCGGGTCCAGGCGGACCCCGAACCCGCCACCGTGGGTCCACCTGCCCCGGAGGACCGATCAGGTCCAGTTCGAGTTGCGCATGGCAGCCACCTCCCCTCCGCCCCGCGGATGGGCCAACTCCCATGCTTCCCCGAGGGCGCCTGGTTATGACAGGCCCGAACCTGCTGCCTAACCTGACCGGGTGAGGCGGTGGTTCGTCACGGGGTGGCCGCTGTGGTCGTTGCCGCGGCACGCGTTGGCGTACGTGCTCGCGGTGGACCTCGCCGCGCTGGCCGTGCTCACGGCCCGCCTGCGTGACTACCCACCGACCCTCCCGGACCTCCGCTGGGCGGCGTGGCTGTTGCTGTGCGCCGGACTGGGCGTGGAGGCGTCACACTGGGTGGAACGCCTCCGGGAGCGGCACCGTGACGCCCCGTACAAGGACCTCAACACCGTCTGGACGGTGGCTGCGGCGCTGGTGCTCCGCCCGGGCGCGGCCGCACTGTTCGTGGTCGGCCTGTACCTGTGGACGTGGGTCCGGGTGATGCGGCGTGGGCGCACCCACCGGTGGACGTTCTCGGCGGCCACCGTGGTGCTCGGGGTGGCCACGGCCGGCGCGGTCTACCGCCAGGGTGTGGGTCCGACCGCCTGGCAACACGGTCTGGTTCCCGACCCGCTCGCCCCGCTGGTCGGCCTGGGCGCGGGAATGTTGTCGGTGGCGGTGAACATCGCCCTGGTGGGCGGGGTGGTACTGCTCACCGATCCGGCGGTGGGTCTACGGCGGGCCTTCGGCGGCCGGTGGCGGGAACAGGGGTTGGAGGCCAGCGCGATCTGCCTGGGCATCCTGGTCGCCGCCGGGTTCACCGTGTCGCCCTGGCTGATCCTGCTCGCCCTGCCGGTACTGCTGTTGTTGCAGCGCACCCTGCTGGTCGCCCAGTTGCAGGCGGCCGCCCGCACCGACCTGAAGACCGGACTACCGAACGCGACCTGGTGGCACGAGGTGGCCCAGCGCGAGTTCGAACGGGCCCGTCGGTTCGACGAACAGATCGCGGTACTGATCGCGGACCTGGACCGGTTCAAGCGGATCAACGACGTGTACGGGCACCTGGCCGGTGACGTGGTGCTGCGTCGGGTCGCCGACGTGCTCAGCGCGGAGGTACGCGAGTACGACGTGGTGGGGCGGTTCGGTGGTGAGGAGTTCGTCGTGGTGCTGCCCTCCACCGGGCCCGACCAGGCCGGGCAGATCGCCGAACGGCTACGGGACCGGGTGGCCGCCCTGGACCTGGAGGTGGCAGACACCGCGGGCCGACCACGCCGGGTGCACGGCCTGACCGTGTCGATCGGGCTTGCCTGTTATCCGTTGCACGGCCGGGATCTGGAGGACCTGCTCCGGATGGCTGACGCCGCCCTGTACACGGCCAAGGCAGCCGGGCGGAACCGGGTTCGCAGTGCACCGGCCGGAGGAACTCCCGAGGACCTACCGGGCCGCCCCACCGTCGGCTGACGTGCCCGGATCAGGTCTGGCCGGTGTTGGCCAGGCCGGTCATGGGGGGACCACAGCCACCAAAACGGGCAATCGACAAGCAACTCCGGTAGTCTTCCCTAACGGCACTGAACACCTTGCCCCAGCGATCGGTAGGACCGGGAGTAGTGCGGTGGCGACACAGAGTGGACCGTTCGACGACGAGCGGGACCTCGGCCAGGACGTCCGCGGCGTCCAGAACCTCCAGAAGTTGGACGAGAGCTTCGGTGGGGCCTTCGACGGGGTCTTCGTCGAGCGAACCAGGCAGGGCACCCGCAAGAGTCCCGATCCGGACCTCGACCAGAACTTCGACCAGGGTTTCGACCAGGGCGCCCGCGTCGACCGCGACACCAACCGGGGCGAGGACCGGGGCTTCGACCACCACATCAGCGGGGACCTGGACCGGCCCCGACCCGACAGCAACACCCTGTACCGCCGGCTTGGTGGGGCCTGGGCGGTCGATGTCGCGGTGGAGTTGTTCTACCGCAAGGTGGTGTGGGACAAGCGGATCGCCCACTTCTTCAACGACGTCGACATGGACGAGCAGATCGCCAAGCTGGTCAGCTTCCTGACCATGGTGTTCGGCGGACCGAGCAACTACTCCGGCCGGGACCTGGCCGAGGTACACCGGCACCTGGTCGCGCGGGGTATGACCGACCAGCACGTCGATGTCGTGGTGGACCTGCTGGCCGACACGCTGCGGCTGATCGGCGCCTCCGAGGAGGACGTCGCCGAGGTGGTCAGGCTGACCGAGGCCACCCGCGACGACGTGATGGGACGCCGGGGCTGGTAGGCCCGGCCACGGGAACGGTTCCGGGACACCCGGTCGCTGTTTGACGTTATTTTCCGTTGTTGAAAGTTGGTACCGCCCGCGATAGCTGGTATAGCCTCTTCGAGCACCTTTGCGGTAATTGATCACTAAGTACCGCTTTGCCGAGGAGGCCACTGATGAGCACCGACCAGGCCGCGTCCGGCGACGTGGCGGCACCAACCCTGTACGAGCGGCTCGGCGGCGCGGCGGCGGTCGACGCGGCGGTGGAGGAGTTCTACCGCCGCGTGTTGCGTGACGACCGGACCGCCCGGTTCTTCGACGACGTGGACATGGACCGGCAGATCGCCCGGCAGGCGGCGTTTCTCACCATGGCCTTCGGAGGCCCCAACAACTACACCGGCCAGGACCTGCGCACCGCCCACTCCCACCTGGTCGACCGCGGCATGGGTGACCCACAGGTCGACGCGGTGATCGAACTGCTGGGCGCCACCCTGCGGGACCTGGGCGTGGCCGAGACCGACATCGCCGAGGTGGCGGCCATCGCCGGCAGTGTCCGTGGTGACGTGCTGAACCGTTGACCCGGCGGCTGGTCCTCGGCGGTGTCGAACACACCGTCGAACCCGGCGAAACAGTGCTTGAGGCGCTGGAACGGCAGGGTCACCGCATCCCCGTCTCCTGTCGGGCCGGACGCTGCCACTCCTGTCTGCTCCGGGCCCTGCACGGCCATCCCGGGGAGCAGGCCCAACGTGGCCTGCGGGACACCATGCGCGCGGCCGGATACTTCCTGGCCTGCCAGTGTCGTCCCGACGGCGACCTCACCGTGGGGTATCCGGGCGCCGACGTGTCCACCTCGGCCACCATCTCCTCGATCCGCTGGCTCAGCCACCGCACCCTGGATGTCCGGCTGACACCACAGGGGCGGTTCGACTACCACCCGGGCCAGTTCGTCACCCTGCTGCGCACCGACGACCTACTGGCCCGCAGCTACTCGTTGGCCAGCCTCCCCTCCGACGGCGAGTTGAGACTGCACGTGCGGCATCACCCCGACGGGGCGATGAGCGGCTGGTTGGCCGAGCAGGCCGCGCCGGGCGAGCGCCTCACCGTCCGGGGGCCCTACGGCGACTGTTTCTACCTGCCCGGATCACCGGAACAACCACTGCTGTTGGTTGGCACCGGGACCGGCCTGGCACCGCTGTACGGCATCCTGCGCGACGCCCTGCGGCACGGCCACACCGGACCGATCCGACTGGTGCACGGCGCGGTGGACAGCCGCGGGCTGTACCTGGTCGACGAACTGGCCGCCCTCGCCGCCGCCGCGCCGAACCTCGACTACCGCCGCTGTGTGCTGCGCGCCGACCGCGCCGAACCGG
>DATCWR010000188.1:0-2801 GCA_036566245.1 Mycobacteriales bacterium
GCGGTGGCCACCACGGTGAGCGGGTAGTGGGTGGCGTCGCGCATCTCGACCGGCACCGGCCGCACCACCCCGGCACCGGCCGGCTCGTCGCGTAGTCCGGGGAAGTTCTGGAAGGCCAGCACCGTGTCGAACAACTCGCCCACACCCGCGCGGTGCTGCACGTCGACGAGCCGCACGTGGTGGTGGGACAGCAGATCCGCCTGCTCGTCGCGCAGCCTGGACAGCAGGGTGCCGAGCCGGTCGCCGGGCCGGATCCGTACCCGCACCGGGACCGTGTTGGCAAACATGCCCACCATCGACTCGACGCCGGGCACGTCTGGCGGGCGCGCCGCGACCACGGCGCCAAAGACGACGTCTGGCCAGCCGGTGACCCGGGACAGCACCAGGCCCCACGAGGCCTGCACGGCGGTGTTGAGCGTGACGCCGGTGCCGCGCAGCGCCCCGGCGAGCCGGGTGGTGAGGTCCGGGTCCACCTCCACGTCGAACACGTCGGGCCGCACCGCCACACCGTGCCCAGGCGCCAGCACGGTCGGCCGCTCCAGGCCGGCCAGTGCCGCCTGCCACACCGCCACGGCACGCTCCCTATCCTGCGCACGCAGCCAGGCGAGATAGTCGCGGAACGGGGCCGCCGGCGGCAACGCGGTCCCCGCGTACAGCGCGCCGAGGTCCCGGAGGGCGACCCGCATCGACCACCCGTCCACCAGGATGTGGTGGACCGTCAGCAACAGGTCGACGCGCCCGGCCGGCCGCCGCACCAGGTGGCAGCGCAGCAGCGGCGGGCGGGTCACGTCGAAGTGGCGGTCCCGGTCGGCGTCCAGCAGTCGTCGCCACTCGGCATCCGCGTCGGCCCGCTCCCGCCCCGACAGGTCAACCTCGGTCCACGGGACGGTGACGCGGTGCGGCACCAGCGCCACCGGCTGGGCCAGGCCGGCGTGCCGGAAGCACGCCCGCAGGTTCGGGTGCCGTGCGAGCAGCCCGTCGACGGCCGCCCGCAGCCTGTCGACGTCGACCGGCCCGTCCAGTCGCAGTACGGTCTGCGTCACGTAGACGTCCACGTCGGACTCGTCGAGTAGCGCGTGGTAGAGCAGCCCCTCCTGGGCTGGGGACAACGGCAGCACGTCGGCGAGGTTCGTCCTCACCGCTGGTCGCTCCAGTCGTCGTGGAGGGCGTCGAGTTGCTCGCGGGTGAGGTCGACCAACGGGAAGTCCGACTCGGTGAACCCGCCGGCGCCGGCGGTCCGCGCGTGGTCGGCCAGCACGGTGAGCGCGTCGAACCACAGGTGCGCCAGGTCCCGCACCCGGTCCTCGCCGAGCGCACCCGCCCACCATGACCAGGTGGCGACGAGGTGGGGCCCGTCGTCACGGTCCTCGGTCACCGCGTCGAGTTCCACCGGGTGCCCTGCCATCGCCTCGGCCGGCCCGCCAAGCAGTTCCACGCCCGCCCGCGCGCCCACCACGGTCCGACCCAGGTAGTTGAACCGCAGTTGCGGTGCGGTCCCGCCGGCCAGTTCGGCGGCGGTGTCGGGGTTGAGATACCGCAGCAGGCCGAATCCGATCCCCCCGTCGGGCACCGCGCGCAACTGTTCCTTGACCCGTCTGAGGGCCTGGCCGGTCTCCTCGTCGCCCTGCCAGAACAGGTCCGGGTCGGCCCCACCCACGCTGATCCGCACGGGGTACTGGGTGGTGAACCAGCCGACGGTGTGCGAGATGTCAAGCCCCCTGCCGGCGTCGCGCCCGTGGCCCTCCACATCCACGAGGACCTCCGTCGGACCGCCGCGCCAGCGGACCACAGCCGCGGCCAGCGCGGTCAGCAGCACCTCGTTGGGCCCGCAGTGGAACGCCGCGGTGACGTCGGTGAGCAGCGGCCCGGTGCGTTCCGGTGACAGGCCGACTGTCAGCACCCGCCGTGGTCGACCGGGACCGGCCGACGCGCACCCCAGGCCGGCGTCGGCACCTGCCACCATGCGCTTCCACAGGGCCAGTTCGGCGGTACGGGCCGGGTCGCGTGCCTCCTGCTGAAGGAACCGGACCCACCACGGCAGAGACGTGCCGGGTGGCTGCAGGTCCGGGCCGGCGACGCCCAGCAGGGCGGCGAGGTCGGCGCCGAGGACGCGCCAGGACACGGCGTCGACCGCCAGGTGGTGCACGGTCAGCAGCAGCCAGCCCGGCCGGCCCTCCCCGGGATCGAACCAGACCGCGCGGACGGTGTCACCGGTGTCGGGAGCCAGACGGGTCGTCGCGGCCGCGGTCTCGGCCGCCGCCCGCACCGCGGCCGTGTCGGTGCCACGCGCGTCCGTACGGGACAGGACGTCGCTGACGCGCACCGACCCGGCCGGCGGGACCTCCAGCTCCCAGTCGGTGAGGGAGTGGCGCAGCAGCCGCATCCGCAGGGCGCCATGCCGGTCCAGCAGTGCCTGCACCGCCTCGGTGACACGCTGCCGCCCGGCGCCGGCCGGCAACCAGAACAGCCCCGACTGGGTGAAGGCGTCGAGTGGGCCGCCGTGCTCGCGCCACCAGTGCATGATCGGCGTCGGCGGGAACCGCCCGACCCCCGTGTCCTCGGCGGCTGGCTCCCCCACGGCCCGTACGAGCGGGGCCAACCTGGCCGGGGTCCCGGCGGTCACGACGTCACGCGCGCTCAGACCGAGCCCTCTCGCGGCGGCCCTGCTCACCAACTGGATCGCCGCGATGCTGTCGCCGCCGAGGTCGAAGAACCCGTCGTCAGCGCCGACCTCGGGCAGGCCGAGCACCTCGGCGAACAGCTCGCACAGCGCGGCCTCGGCGGGGTTGCGCGGCGCACGC
>DATCWR010000197.1:0-7346 GCA_036566245.1 Mycobacteriales bacterium
CGGGCGCCCGCTCCGGCAGGGGCCGCGTCGGGCCGGTCAGCCCGGAACAGCGCCGCCAAACGGGCCCGCGGGTACGTTGGGTGGTCGTCTGTCGAGCGGGTTCGACCGATAACGGTGAGCATGGAACCGACGGTCGCAGCGGCGGCGAGCCTCGCCAAGACTGCGATGCGAAACTGTGGACAGTCTCGCGGACCTGTGGATGACCACACCGCGATGACGGCGTGTCACCGGTAACAGTGAGAAGATAGGGCGCGTGCCCAACGTGCAGATTCCGGCGCGTATCCGGGAAACAGCATATGGCCCCGACGCTCCGGCCCGGCCGACATTGTCGGAGTGGGTCTCGTCAGCGCTGACCGTCCCGGCGGTACGGGTGGTGGTGGCGGTGACCGGGTTCGGGCTGCTACTCAGCGGAGCGTTCCTGTTTCTCCCGCTGGCCGGTACGGATCTGTCCGCCCAGGTCGCCCGGGCACACTTCACCAAGGTCTACGGCAGCCAGCCGATCGACTTCCGCTGGTACAGCGGGGCACAACAGTATGGTTACAGCCTGTTCTCCACCTGGATCATGGCGGTGGTGGGCACCCGCGGCGTGGGGGCGCTGTCCGCCGTGGTCTCCTCGCTCGCCCTGTGCCTGCTGCTGGTACGCACCCGGGTCCGCCGTCCACTCCTGGGCGGGATGATCGGCGTGGTCTGCTTCGTGTCCAACCTGGTCAGCGGACGGATGACCTTCGCACTGGGTGTCATGTTCGGCCTGCTCGGGCTGGTCTGCCTGACCCTGGACGGACATCCGAGGGCCCGGCTGGTGGGCGCCGGTGTCGGCGCGTTCCTGGCGTCGGCGGCCAGCCCGGTCGCCGGGTTGTTCTCCGGGCTGGCCGGCACCGCCCTGCTGTTGACCGGACGCCGCCGGGACGGGTTGGTCACCGCGCTGGCCGCGGCGGTGCCGATCGGTGTGCTGAGCACCGTGTTCGGTGAGGGCGGTTGGATGAACTTCAACCAGCTCGACATGATCAAGTCGGTCGGCCTGAGCGTCGCCGTCGCGCTGCTGGTCCCGGCCCGGTACCGGGCGGTGCGGATCGGCGCGGTGTTGTCGGCCGCCGGGATCCTGCTGTCCTACCTGGTGCACACGCCGGTGGGGTCCAACTCCACCCGGCTGGCGATCATGTTCGCCATACCGGTGATCGCCGCCACGATGCGGATCGACTCGGTCCGGCACGGTGCCGCCCTGCTCGTGGTGCTCACCGCGTGGCAACCACCGCTGATCGTCGGCGACCTGTTCGACGCGGGCGTGTCGGCCGCACACCGGCCGTACTACGCTCCCCTGCTCACCGAGTTGGCCAGACGGGAACCACTGGGCCGGGTGGAGGTGCCGCCAACCCGGGACTACTGGGAGTCGGTGTACGTGGCCGACACGGTGCCGCTGGCCCGGGGCTGGATGCGTCAGGTCGACATCGAGCGGAACCCACTGTTCTTCGACGGCACCCTGGACGCGGTGACGTACCAGCGGTGGCTGTACGACAACGGTGTGGAGTACGTGGCCCTGCCCGACACCACTCTGTCCTGGGTGGGCCGCGGTGAGGCCGAACTGGTCCGCACCGGACTGCCGTATCTGCGTCCGGTGTGGCGCAGCCAACACTGGGCCCTCTACGAGGTGCTCGGTGCCCGCACCGTGGTGGAACAACCCGGCCGGTTGGTCGACTCGACCGCGACCGGTATCACCCTCCAGGTCAGCCAACCCGGACGGGTGTTGGTGCGGGTCCGCTTCACCCACTGGCTGACCGTGGAGGGGCCGGCCGCCTGCATCGAGCCGGCCGGTCGGTGGAGTCGCCTGGTGGCCAGCCAGCCGGGCATCTACCACATCGGTAGTCGACTACAGCCCACCCAGCCCTCGCGCTGCACCGGTTCCTGACCCACCTCGGTGACCAACCACCGTCCTGCATGGACGGTCAACGGCGGACCACGACGACGCCGACCACCCCGGGACCGACATGCGCGCCGACCACGGCGCCGATCTCCGAGCCCAGTAGGCGGCCAAGCCGGGGCAGCCGGTCACGTAGCCGGTCGGCCAACGCCGCGGCCCGCTGTGGTGCGGCCAGATGTTGCACCGCGACATCCACCGGCCCGTCCCCGGCCAGCCGCACCGCCAGGGCCTCCAGCCTGGCAAGCCCGCGACTGGCGGTGCGCACCTTCTCCAGCGGCACGATGCGGCCATCCCGCACGTGCAGGATCGGTTTCACCGCCAGTGCGGTACCCAGCCACGCCTGGGCCGCGCCGATCCGGCCGCCCCGACGCAGGTGTTCGAGCGTGTCCACGTAGAAGACGGTCGAGGTACGAGCCGCGGTACGCGCCGCCGTCTCGGCCACCTCGCCCAGGTCGGCTCCATCACGGGCCGCCTGGGCCGCGTCGAGGACGCTGAACCCCAGCCCCATGGCCGCCGAGCCCGAGTCCACCACCCGGATCGCCTCGGGTGCCACCTCCTCGGCGGCACGCCGGGCCGAGTCCCAGGTTCCGGACAGTTCACGGGACAGGTGTACCGACACGATGCCGGTGGCACCGGCGTCGAACGCCTGGCGGTAGGCGGCGCGCAGTTGGGCCGGGGTCAGCCGCGAGGTGGTCACCGACTGGTGCCGGTTCAGGGCGCCGGCCACGTCGGCCGGAGTGACCTCGACGCCCTCGGCACCGGCCACCCCGTCGAGCACCACGTACAACGGAACCACCCGCACGCCGAACCGCTCGGCATACCCGTCCGGAAGGTAGGAGGTCGAGTCGGTGACCACCGCGATGCGCCCACCCATGGCCTACTCCCTGCCCGGTCCGGCGACGGACTCAGCCCACCACGAAGTTCACCAGACGGCGCGGCACCACCACGACCTTGCGCACCTGCCCCTCGGCCAGCAACGCGGCGATCCGCTCGTCGGCCCGGGCCACCGCCTCCATCTCGGCCTGGTCGGCGTCGGAGGGCACGTGGACCGTGCCGCGCACCTTACCGTTGACCTGCACCGGGATCTCGATCGTCTCGTCGACCAACAGTGCCGGGTCGGCGACCGGATAGGGCTCCCAGGCCAGGGATTCGGTGTGACCCAGTCGGGACCACAGTTCCTCAGAGACGTGCGGGGCCAGCGGGGCCAGCATCAACAGCAACGGCTCGGCGACCTCGCGCGGCACACCGCCACCATCACAGGCCGTGGTGACATGGTTGTTCAACTCGGTCAGCCGGGCGATGGCGATGTTGAACCGCAGCGACTCCATGCCCTCACGTACCGCCGCGATGGTGCGGTGCAGCAGCCGTCGGGTGTCCTCGGACAGTGGCTTGTCGTCCACCCGGATCTCACCGGTGGTCTCGTCCACCATGTTGCGCCAGATCCGTTGCAGCAACCGATGGGACCCGACCACCGCCTTGGTCTCCCACGGCCTGGACTGGTCCAGCGGCCCGGTGAACATCTCGTACAGCCGCAGGGTGTCCGCACCGTAGGCGGCGTACATGTCGTCGGGGGTGACCGAGTTCTTCAGGCTCTTGCCCATCTTGCCGAACTCACGCCGCACCGGCCTGTCGCGCCAGTAGAACTTCCTGTCCCGCTCCACCACCTCGTTGGCGGGCACGTACACGCCCCGCTCGTCGGTGTACGCGTAGGCCTGCACGTAGCCCTGGTTGAACAGCCGGCGGAACGGTTCACTCGAACTGACCTCACCCAGGTCGAACAACACCTTGTGCCAGAACCGGGCGTACAACAGGTGCAGCACGGCATGCTCCACCCCGCCCACGTACAGGTCCACGCCACCGGTGTCGGTGGGCTGGCGCGGACCCATCCAGTACCGCTCCACCTCGGGGTCGACGAAGCGTTCGTCGTTGGTCGGATCCAGGTAGCGGACCTCGTACCAACACGAACCGGCCCACTGCGGCATCGTGTTGGTCTCCCGGCGGTACTCCTTCGGCCCGTCCCCCAGGTCCAGGGTGACGGTGGTCCATTCGGTCGCCCGGCCCAGCGGTGGTTCCGGTGCCGAGGTGGCGTCCTCGGCGTCGTAGGCACGGGGTGCGAAGTTGTCGATCTCCGGCAGGGTGACCGGCAGCATCGACTCGGGCAGGGCCCGCGGCTGTCCGTCCTCGTCGTAGACGATCGGGAAGGGCTCACCCCAGTACCGCTGCCGACTGAACAACCAGTCCCGCAGTTTGTAGGTCACCGTCCCACGGCCGGCACCGTGCTCCTCCAGCCAGGCGACCATCCGCTCCTTGGCCTCGCCCACGGCCAGTCCGTCCAGGAAGGACGAGTTGATGGCAGGCCCGTCGCCGGTGAACGGCCCTCCGTCGAAGCCCTCCGGTGGCGCCACGGTACGCACGATCGGCAGTTCGAACGCCTGGGCGAAGTCCCAGTCACGTTCGTCCTGGGCCGGCACGGCCATGATCGCGCCGGTGCCGTACCCCATCAGCACGTAGTCGGCCACGAACACCGGGATCGACCGACCGTTCACCGGGTTGGTCGCGTAGCAGCCGGTGAACACACCGGTCTTGGTCCTGGCCTGGGTCTGTCGGTCCATGTCCGAACGCCGCGACGCCGACCGCTGGTAGGCCGCCACCGCCTCGGCGGGAGTGGCCGCGCCGCCGGTCCAGGACGACGGGACGTCCTCCGGCCACTCCGGCGCGGTCAGCCCGCCCACCATCGGGTGTTCGGGCGCCAACACCAGGTAGGTTGCGCCGAACAGGGTGTCCGGTCGGGTGGTGAACACCTCCACCGTTCCGGCCGGGGTCGGGAACCCGACCACCGCACCGGTGGACCGGCCGATCCAGTTGCGCTGCATCAGCTTGACGCTGTCCGGCCAGTCCAACCGGTCCAGGTCGGACAGCAGTCGGTCGGCGTAGGCGGTGATACGCAACATCCACTGGGTCAGCGGCCGACGGAACACCGGGAAGTTGCCGCGTTCGCTACGGCCGTCGGCGGTGACCTCCTCGTTGGCCAGTACGGTGCCCAGTCCGGGACACCAGTTCACCGGGGCCTGGTGCAGGTAGGCCAGTCGGTGGTTGTTCACCACCACCCTGCGCTCGGCCTCGGTCAGTTCCGACCAGGGTCGGCCGTAGGGGTTGGAGTGCTCCGCGGGTTCACGCAGCCCACCGTCCAGTTCGGCGACCAACTCGTCGACCGGTCGGGCCCGGTCAGCCACCGGGTCGTACCAGGAGTTGAAGATCCGCAGGAAGATCCACTGCGTCCACCGGTAGAACTCCGGATCTGCGGTCGCCACACTGCGGCGTGGGTCGTGCGCCAGGCCCATCCGACGCAGTTGACCACGGAACTTGGTCATGTTGCGTTCGGTGGTGACCCGGGGATGTTGACCGGTCTCCACCGCGTACTGCTCGGCCGGCAGGCCGAACGCGTCGAACCCCATGGTGTGCAGCACGTTCCGACCGGTCATCCGCAGGTAGCGGCCGTACACGTCGGTGCCGATGTACCCCAGCGGGTGACCGACGTGCAGACCCTCGCCAGACGGGTAGGGGAACATGTCGTTCAGGAAGAACGGCTCCCGGTCCCGCACCCGGTCGAAGCCCTCGGCCAGTGCACCGGTCGGGTTCGGTATGTGGAAGGTACCGTCGCGCTCCCAGCGGTCCTGCCAGAACAGTTCGATGTCGTTGGCCAGCCGCGCGGTGTAGCGAAACGGGGGAATGTCCTGGGCGTCGGTCATCACTGCTCCTCGTCGGAAACGACGTTGCTCTGGCGCCCCACCCGGATGATCTGTCCGGTTCGGCGGGTACCACAACAGCGCTGACGTGTCGGGGCACGAAAAAGGCCCTCGCAGTCGCAAGGGCCTGCCGCGCTGGCGTCGTGCGTGCTCAGCGCGGCCCGATAAGGAGCAGACGTACTACTGGGCTCATGGGTACATGTTACCCCCGGTGTCCAGGTCAGCGGTCGGTGCCCGGTCGGGTGCCCGGGCCGCACCGGTCGGTGCCGGACGAACCGGTGTGCCAGGCCGTCCGTACCTCCTCGGCCATCGCCGCACCAACCTCGGCGTGCACCTGCCAGCCCCAGTGCATCCCGTCGGGATTGCACCGGCCGGCTGCCAGGTGCGGTGCCACGATGCTGGGTAGGTCCACCATGGGAACCCCCTCGCGCACACCCCAGGCCCGTGCGGCGGTCACCGCCGGACCGTGGCCGACGGTGACCCGACCGTAGGACGGTGCGTCGTGCGGCGGCGGCAACACGCCCACCACGGGAACACCCGGGTGCAGGGTGCGCACCCCGTACACGCACCGGGACAGGTACCGGTCGGTGAGTGCCTGTGGCAGGGTGCGCCACCGTCCACCGGTCCACCCCGCCGCGACCGGTTGGTAGTGCTGGTAGGCCCACCGGACGGCCCGCCGGAACCGGTCCGGGCGTAGGTAGGCGATGCCCTGACGCAGGTAGGTCGGCACCACCGCGGGCAGGTAGTCCATCCCACCCACGGCCAGGACCACGGCACCGGCCCGGGGCAGCAGCAGCGAGTACACCGCCGGATCCCTGGTCATCGCCCACCACGCGTCACGGGCGGTCCAGCCCATCCGGGCGACCACGTCCACCCGCACGCCCAGCGCGCGCCCCAGCACGTTCGGGTACAGCCGGGGCTCGGTGAGCAGTTCGGCGCGCTGTGGCCCGTGGAAGGCCAACGAGTCGGCGATCACCAACACCCGTCGGCCGCTGCCCGGCGACGGGGTCATGACGTCCGGGCCGCCGGGGAACCCTCGGGACCGTCCAGCGCCTCGACGTCGACCGATGCCGGGACGATCCGGTCGGCCTGGGCCGCCGACTCGGCCGGGTGCCCACCCGCCTGTTCCGGGGCCGGTCCGGTTCCACCCGGCGGGATGCGCGGTGTGACCGTGCCCACGTTGTGGGACCGCAACTGCCACCCGCCGCCCTGCTGGCGCAACTCACTCCAGTGGCAGTTGGCCAACGGCGCGATCGTCCGCCAGAGCGACTCGGGCAGGCCGAGCAGGTGTCCGGTCAGCGCCATCGCCGTGGCACTGTGGGTGACCAGGACGACCGGCAGGGTCGCCAGTTCGGTCGACCGGCCACCGGACAGGTCGTCGGGAAGTTCGTCGGCGGCATCAGCCGGCAACGCGGCCAGACCGGCCACTGCCCGGGCGGCCACCTCGGTACGCAGTTCCCCGCCACCGCGCCGGCCCGGGTGGCCGCTGATCCAGTCCGCGTACTCCTGTGGATAGCGTCGCCGCACCTCCTCCCTGGTCAGCCCCTCCCAGTAGCCGAGCGACCCCTCCCGCAGCCGGGCGTCCAGGGTGACCGTCAGCCCGGTCACCGCAGCCAGCTCGGCCGCGGTCTGCGCCGCCCGGGACAGGTCGCTGCTGACGATGGCCCGCGGTCGCACCGCGGCGA
>DATCWR010000528.1:0-2719 GCA_036566245.1 Mycobacteriales bacterium
CGGGCCAGCACCCAGGCGCTGGTGGCACCTGCCGCGGTGGCACAGGCCCGGACCGTCACCTCCTGGGTCAGTGCGGCGCCCAGCGACACCTCCGGCCCCTCGGCCAGCAGCACCCCGGTGGCGACGGTCTCCGGCGGTCTGAGCGCCACCGCCAGGGCTGGCGCCAGGTCGGTGAGCAGGTTGACCAGGAGCAACTGGCGGGCCGACAACGGCGACACCCCGGTGGCCCCGGCACCGAACAGGGTGAAGGCGATCTCACCGAGGTTGCCGCCCACCAGGATGCCCAGGGCCCGGCGAACCGAGCCCCACATCGCCCGGCCCTCCACCAGGGCGGCCAGGATGGTCTCGATCCGGTCGTCCAGAACGACCAGGTCGGCCGCCGCCCGGGCGGCCGGTGTGCCCCGCCGCCCCAACGCGATGCCCACGTCGGCCAGCCTGATCGCCGCGGCGTCGTTGGCCCCGTCGCCGGTCATCGCCACGGTGCGGCCCAACCGTTGGAACGCGTGCACGACCCGCACCTTGTGAGTCGGGGTGCCCCTGGCCACCACCGCGATCCGGGGCAGCAGCGCGTCCAGCGCCTCGTCATCCAGTTCGTCGAGTTCGGCCCCGGTCACCACCATGCCGTCGCCACCCACGTCGAGTTCGGCGGCGATGGCCTCGGCGGTGTCCGGATGGTCGCCGGTGATCATGACCACCTGCACCCCGGCGTCACGCAGGTCCCGCACCGACGCCCCGGAGGTCGCCCGGACCGGGTCGGCGAACAACAGGAACCCGACGAAGTCCAGGCCACCGACTGCCTGGTCGTCCAGGCCGGTCGCTGCTGGCCCGGACCGTTCGGCGACCGCGAGCACCCGGTACCCGCTCCGGGCAAGCCGGGTGGTCGCGGCGGCCAGCGTGGCGCGGCGACGCGGGTTCAGCGGCTCACCGTGCCAACTCGCGCACCGCGGGATGACCAGTTCCGGTGCGCCCTTCACCGAGAGCAGAACGCCACCCCGGACCTCGGCCAGGGTGGCGTGGTAGGCCCGCCCGGGTGCGAACGGCAACGAGTCGACCGGCCGCCAGGCGGGCCGGTCGTCGGCCCCTGCCACCCCTGCCTCGGCGGCGCCACGCAACACCGCCACGTCGGTGGAGTGCGCCAGGCGCCGACCCTCACCGGCCTGGGGAGTCGACCGCACACCGGCGGCCAGCACGGCCCGACCGGATCCGTCCAGATCTTTCAGGGCCTGCTCGCGGTGGCCGTCCGACACCGCCCGCAGTGCGATCCGTCCCTCGGTGAGGGTGCCGGTCTTGTCGAAGCACAGCACGTCGACCCGCCCGAGCGCCTCGATGGTGCGCGGGTTACGCACCAGCGCGCCCCGGGCCGACAGACGCCGGGCGGCGGCCAGTTGGGCGGCCGACACCAGGAACGGTAGCCCCTCGGGAACCGAGGCCACGGCCAGTGCCACGCCCGCGTTGACGGTGTCGCGGGTGCGATACCCGCGCAGCAGGCCGGCCACCATCACCGCGCCGGCCGAACCGAGCGCGATGGGCAGGGTCGTGCGGGTGATCTGGGCCAGTCGGGTCTCCACCCCGGTGGTCGGGGCCGCGGTCCGGGTCGCGGCCATGCTGCGACCGGCCTCGGTGCTGCCGCCGGTGGCGACCACCACGCCGCTCCCCCGGCCGGCGGCCACCGTGGTGCTCTCGTAGAGCATGGACCGGCGCTCAGCCACCTCCCTGGCGATCACCGGTTCGACGCACTTGGTGACCGGCATCGACTCGCCGGTCAGCGACGACTCGTCCACCTCCAGCGCGGTGGCGGTGAGGATTCGGCAGTCGGCCGGGACCACGTCCCCGGGCTCGACCACGACCACGTCGCCCACCACCAGTTCGGTCGAGGGAAGTGTGGCCAACGCACCGTCCCGGTACACCCGGGCCACTGTCGCGGAACGCTCCAGTAGCCCGGCAACCGCCCGTTCGGTGGTGGTCCGTTGCACCGCTCCGAGCAGTGCCGAGACCGCGGTGACCCCCACGATGATGCCAGCGTCGACGACCGCGCCGATGGACGCGGACAGTCCGGCCCCACCGACCAGGATCGGGGTGAGTGGATTGGCCAGTTCGGTGAGGAACGACCGTGCCAACGTCGTCGGCGGTGGTTGCCGTTCCTCCCCCGGTCGACGGCGCCGGCCGGCCTGGCGGGTGGTCAGTCCGCCAGCCGGCGCGCCCACCCGGCGGAGCACGGCCTGGGCGGGCATGAGATGCCACGGCACATGCGACACCGGTGGGATGACCGGTCGACGGGTCAGGTCGACCGCTGACCACGCGCCGGAGGCGAGGGCAACCGCGGCGGCTCCGTCGACCACGAGCAGGGTCCGGTTGGACAACCGGTCGGCTCGGCCGCCCAGCGACACCGCGGCGGCCAGTGCGGTACCCACCCGTGCGGTGGTCACACTGCGGCGGGACACCACCGCGGCGACCCCGGCCGCGTCGATCAGCATCGCCGCACAGGTCAGGTCGGTACCGACCAGAACGTGTGCGCCCCAGGCTGGCTGCCGGTCGGCGCCGCTGACACCGACCCCGCAGTCGGCGACGGCCAGTGCGTCACGCCGCGGGGACACCAACAGCACGCCCTGCCCGGTCGCCTGGAGTTCCCGTACCGCCGCGGCCAGTCGGTCGCCACCGGGCACGGTTCGGTCGGCCACCTCGGCACCGGGCAACCCGGCCGCGTCCGGCCTGCTTGGCG
>DATCWR010000212.1:0-10698 GCA_036566245.1 Mycobacteriales bacterium
AGATGTGGAGTGGAGCGGCCGGTCAGCCGATCAGCGCGGTGGCGACCCCGGCGCCGATCAGGGCGACCGCCCACACCTTGTCCAGGTTCACCCAGGCCCGGCGGAGGAAACCGAGCCCGAACACCCGGTAGACCAGCATCGCCACGCACCCCATCACCGCGAGCATCGCCGCGGTGTGGACCAGCGCGGCGAACACCGCGTCCCCCGCCGCCGCCTCGGCGCCCGAGGCGATACCGGTGTGCCCGGTGTGGCCGGCGTGGGTGGTGTCGCCGTTCTGTCCGTAGGCCAGTACGGGCAGCAGCATCAGGCCCGCGCCGTGCACCGAGGACATCAGAAACGACCAGGCCACCAGTTGGGCCCGGCTCAACCGCATCCCGGCCCACCGGAAGTGCCGGGACGACAGCAGCCGCCACAGGCCGAAGCCGACCAGCAGCGCCCCACCGGTCACCGTGACCGCCGTGGAGGTGAAGGTCGACTCGGTCAACGCGATTACCACGGCCACCGCGGTGACCGAGGCCAGGTGGCCGACCGCGATGGCCGGCAACGCACCCAACACCGCGTTGCTGCTGCGTTGCTGTAGTCCCAACGCCACCGCGAACAGCCAGCCCATCCCAGGATTCACGCCGTGGAACGCACCCAGCGCGAGCAGTGCGACGAGCTGGTCGCCGGTCACGGGTAGCAGTACGAGTCAGACGAGGCGTCCCCGCCCTGGAGCCGGAGCTGGTGCACCCGCAGGCCGCGGAAGTCATCCCCGTTCGGGAAGAACCGCGGGTCGATGGTCAGCCCACCTTCAGGGTTGGCGTCCAGCTTGGCCACCCAGGCCCCCACCCCGTCGGGGTAGAACTGGTCGTCCCACGCCCCGTACAGGGAGTTGCTGGTGTAGACCCGCCGGCCGTCCCGGCTGACCTCGACCATCTGCGGGCCGCCGGCGATGGGCAGGTCAGGCCGAGCCGGGTGCGGGGTGCGGCGCACGATCCCGCCGAGGCGGATCGATCCGGTCTGCACCGGGTGCGCGGGGTCGGTGACGTCGTACTGCTGGAGTTCACCGGTGCCCCAGCAGGACACGTACAGGGTTCTGTCGTCCACCGACAGGTCGATGTCGGTGACCAGCGGTGGCACCGCACCGAACGGCTTGAGCGCCGGGGGCAGCAGGTCCGGGTCGGCCGGTTCGGCCGGGATGGAGATGACCTTGCGCACCGCCCACTGGTCGCCGTCGCGGTACCACTGCCAGACCGAGGCGGACAGGTCCTCGACGCTGACCACCACGCTGGCGAAGCCGTACTGCTGGGTGGGGTCGTGGGCCGGACGCACCTCCAGCGGCATCTGGTGCTGGTCACCCAGGTCGACCCGCTGCACGTGCCGGCGCCGACGCAGGTCCCAGAAGTGCAGCGCGTGGCCGTACTTACGGTTGAGCAGCAGGTCTGGAACCAGCCCGTCCTCCACCATCGAGGGGGTGCCCCACTCGCTGGTGATCATCACGTCGTGGCCGATGTGCCACCAGGCGTCGTAGGACAGGTACTGCGGGCCCCGGTCGACCTCCCACCGGCCCAGCACCTCGAAGGAGTTGTGGTCCAACAGCGCCACCCCGCCGGGTCCGTCGGCACCGTTGGCGCCACCCAGCGCGGTCAGGTACAGCCCCTCGGGTCCGCAGTGCACGGTGTGCGGCCGGGAGTAGCCGGCCCGCTTGGCCAACTCGTCGGGTTCGAGCACCTTGACGATCTGCGGCGAGGTGGGGTCGGCCTTGGTGTCCAGCACGTAGATCCGGGAGGAGCGCAGCCCCGGCACGACCAGGTACCGGCGTTCCACGTGCGGGTGCGGGGCGTAGGGGCACAGCGCGCTGCTGCACGCGTTCCAGCCGAAGTGGTGTAGCTCGTCGCCGGTGTAGGGCAGGTCGGTCCAGCCGACGACCTTGCCGTAGGTGTCCGAGTCCGGGTCGACGCCGAGCACGGCGATGGCGTCGGGTCGGGTGGCGCTGCGGTCGAAGGCGGCGACGTAGGCCAGCCCTTCGGCCGGCGCGCCGGCGGCCTCGCGCGGGGAGGGGTAGAACGTGGGGTCAGGCTTCCACAGCGACACGAGACGAGGGTTCCTTCCGGATCAGGATGGGGCTCGCCCGAGCGAGGGCGGCGGAGCCAGCCGAACGGGCGGCGGATGGGTCGCGGTCGCGCGGGACGGGGCCGGGTATGGCCGACCAACGAGGTGAACGTGGGTGCCGGACCTGCCCACGGAATCAGCGCCGTGGTCGTCCGGGCGAGGGGGACGGGGGACGTCAGAGTGCGAAGCGGCGAAACGCCGGCAACGCCTGGAACGTCAGAGTCAGCCGCAACACTGCGCGCTGGAGACTCGGCAGAGGTCCACGTGCCAACGCGCGACCAGAACCGTTCCAGACATAGACGTTACCGTAATGTGCCTGTTACCAGAATGTCAATGGTTCATGAGGAAGGCCCTGCTCTGGACTGGTCTCAACATGGTCTCGGTGAAAACCGAAAAATGTCGAAAGAGCGATGAACCAGACGCCAGACGGTGAGCATCTGGTGAGCGATCTGGTGAGTCATCTGGTGAGCCGGTCGGTAACCCGTTCGACACCGGGCGTCAGGGACCTATCCTGGGCACGGCATGCCGACCCAGTCCCCCACGCCCGCACCGGCCGAGCTGTTGGCTCGGCTCCCCGAGGTGATGCTGCTCGACCAGCACCGCCTGCGTCGTCGTATCGACGGGGCCCGCCGGATCACCGACCGGCAGCGCCAACAGGCGACCCTGGGCAGGATCGCCGCCGACCTGGACACGGCCAGCGTCAGGCTGACCCGGCGCCGCGACACCGTGCCGACGATCAGCTACCCGGCGGAGTTGCCGGTCAGCCAGCGCCGGGACGAGATCCTGGCCGCGATCGACACCCACCAGGTGGTGATCGTGGCCGGGGAGACCGGCTCGGGCAAGACCACCCAGTTGCCAAAAATCTGCCTGGAACTGGGGCGGGGCGTGCGCGGGATGATCGGGCACACCCAGCCGCGCCGGTTGGCCGCCCGCACGGTGGCCGAACGGGTCGCCGAGGAGTTGGCCACCCCGCTGGGTGGCGCGGTCGGCTACCAGGTCCGGTTCACCGACCGGGTCGGCGAGGACACCCTGGTCAAACTGATGACCGACGGCATCCTGCTGACCGAGATCGGCCTGGACCGGCTGGTGCACCGCTACGACACGCTGATCATCGACGAGGCGCACGAACGCAGCCTGAACATCGACTTCATCCTGGGCTACCTGCGGCAACTGCTGCCCCGCCGACCCGACCTGAAGGTGATCATCACCTCGGCCACCATCGACCCGAAACGGTTCTCCGACCACTTCGGCGGGGCGCCGGTGGTGGAGGTGTCCGGACGGACCTACCCGGTCGAGGTGCGCTACCGGCCGATCGTGCCCGAGGACCAGGACGAGGACGCCGGAGGTGGCGCGGAGGAACGCGACCAGCCCCAGGCGATCTGCGACGCGGTGCACGAGTTGGCCGCCGAGGGCCCCGGCGACATCCTGGTGTTCTGTAGTGGCGAACGGGAGATCCGCGACGCCGCCGACACGCTGGCCCGGCACGGCCCGCCGAACACCGAGATCCTGCCCCTGTACGCGCGGCTGTCGGTGGCCGAGCAGCACCGGGTGTTCCAGCCGCACACCGGGCGGCGGGTGGTGTTGGCCACCAACGTGGCGGAGACCTCGCTGACCGTGCCGGGGATCCGGTACGTGGTCGACCCGGGCACGGCCCGCATCTCCCGGTACAGCCACCGGACCAAGGTGCAACGGTTGCCCATCGAGGCGATCTCCCAGGCGTCGGCCAACCAGCGCAAGGGCCGCTGCGGCCGGCTGTCCGACGGCATCTGCATCCGCCTCTACACCGAGGCCGACTTCCTGGCCCGCCCGGAGTTCACCGATCCGGAGATCCTGCGCACCAACCTGGCCTCGGTCATCCTCCAGATGACCGCGCTGGGCCTGGGTGACATGGCGGCGTTCCCGTTCGTGGACCCGCCGGACCGGCGCAGCGTCGCCGACGGGGTGGCCCTGCTGGTCGAACTGGGCGCGCTGGACCCGACGCAGACCGGCGACCGGCGGTTGACTCCGCTGGGCCGCCGGTTGGCGCAGTTCCCGGTGGACCCCCGGCTGGCCCGGATGATGCTGGCGGCCGAACAGAACGGCTGTGTGCGCGAGGTCGCCATCATCGTGGCCGCACTGTCCATCCAGGACCCCCGGGAGCGCCCGGCCGATCACCGGCAGGCCGCCGACGAGAAGCACCGCCGGTTCGCCGACCCGCAGTCGGACTTCCTGGCCTACCTGAACCTGTGGCGGTACCTGCGCGAACAGCAGAAGGAACTGTCCTCCAACCAGTTCCGCCGGTTGTGTCGGGTCGAGTTCCTGAACTACCTGCGGGTGCGTGAGTGGCAGGACATCTACAGCCAACTCCGCCAGGTGGCGGCCACCATGGGCATCTCGTTGAACAGTCAGCCGGCCGAGGCCCAGCAGATCCACACCTCGTTGTTGGCCGGTCTGCTGTCCCATATCGGGGTGCGTGACGCGGAGAAACCAGCCCGCGCCGGTGGACGCGGCTCCTACGAGTACCAGGGCGCGCGCAACGCCCGGTTCGCCATCTTCCCCGGGTCGGCCCTGTTCGGGCACCCGCCGCGGTGGGTGATGGCCGCCGAACTGGTGGAGACCTCCCGGTTGTGGGCCCGGGTGGTGGCCCGTATCGACCCGGAGTGGGTGGAACCGCTGGCCGCCCACCTGGTGAAACGCGACTACAGCGAGCCGCACTGGGAGGCCGAACGCGGCGCGGTGATGGCCTACGAGAAGGTCACCCTCTACGGGATTTCGATCGTGGTGTCCCGCCCGGTCAACTACGCCCGGATCGATCCGGAACTGTGCCGGGACCTGTTCATCCGACACGCCCTGGTGGAAGGCGAGTGGCGCACCCACCACCGGTTCTACCAGCGCAACCGGGAACTGCTCGCCGAGGTCGCCGACCTGGAGAACCGGGCCCGTCGGCGGGACATCCTGGTCGACGAGGACGACCTGTTCGACTTCTACGACCGGCGGATCGCCCCGGAGGTGGTGTCGGCCCGGCACTTCGACAGTTGGTGGAAGAAGACCCGCCGAGACCAACCGCACCTGCTCGACTTCGACCTGGACATGCTGGTCACCGAGCGGGCCGGGAAGGTCAGCACCGAGGACTATCCGGACTTCTGGGTGGTTGACGGGCTGCGGTTGGCGCTGTCCTACCAGTTCGAACCGGGCACCGCGGCCGACGGGGTGACCGTGCACGTTCCGCTGCCCGCGCTCAACCGGGTGGCCGACGACGGGTTCGACTGGCAGGTGCCCGGGCTGCGGGAGGAACTGGTCACCGCGCTGATCCGGTCGCTGCGCAAACCTCTGCGCCGGGCGTTCGTGCCGGCACCCGACCACGCCCGGGCGGTGCTGGCCCGGATCGCCCCGGGCGAGGGGTCGCTGCTGGACGCACTCAGCCGGGAACTGCGCGAGTTGACCGGGGTGGCCGTGCCACCGGACGCGTGGCGACCCGAGCAGGTGCCCGACCACCTGCGGATGACCTTCCGGGTGACCGACGAGGCCGGCCGCACCCTGGCCGAGGGCAAGGACCTGTCCGCGTTGGCGTTGCGGTTGCGGCCGAAGGTGGAGAAGACCATCTCGGCCACCCCGGCGGCGGCCGAACTGGAACGGCACGGCCTACGTACCTGGACCATCGACACCCTGCCCCGGGTGCTCGAACAGCGGCACGACGGCCACCTGCTGCGCGGATTCCCGGCCCTGGTGGACGAGCAGGACGGCGTGGGCGTGCGGGTGTTCGGCAACGAGGCCCAGGCGCACGAGGCCATGTGGCAGGGCACCCGCCGGCTGCTGCTGTTGTCCGCGCCGTCGCCGGTCCGGTACGTGGCCGGGCGGTTGTCCAACCGGGCCAAACTGACCCTGACCAACAACCCACACGGCAGCCTGTCCGCGCTGTTGGACGACTGCATCGCCTGCGCGGTGGACCGGCTGGTCGCCCAGGCCGGCGGCCCGGCGTTCGACCAGGCCGGGTTCGACCGGTTGCGTGAGACGGTGCGGGCCGGGTTGAACGAGGCCACGTTCCAGGTGACCGCCACCGTGGAGCAGGTGTTGGGCGCGGCGCACGAGGTCGAGGCGCTGTTGGAGGAACTGTCCGGGCGGGCCCGGATGTTGGCCCCGTCACTGGACGATGTGCGCGAACAGTTGGGCGGGCTGGTACGTCCCGGGTTTGTCACCGCCACCGGGTGGACCCGGCTGGGTGACCTGCCCCGGTACCTGGCCGCGGCCCGGCGCCGGTTGGAGAAGCTGCCCGAGGACCCCTACCGCGACCAGGACCGGGCCGACGGGGTGGCGCGGGTGCAGGAGGCGTACCAGCAGGCGCTGGACCGGGTGCCGCGCGGCCGGCCGGTTCCCGAGGGCCTCCGCGAGGTTCGGTGGATGATCGAGGAACTGCGGGTCAGCTACTTCGCCCAGACCCTGGGCACCGCCTACCCGGTCTCCGAGAAACGCATCCTGCGCGCCCTCGACCAGGCCACCACCCACTGACCCCTCTTCCCGCCAGACCTACTGGCCGCCGATGACGCCGTAGGCGCTGATGTGCAGGACGGTGCTGTCCTGGTCGTCGCCGGCCAGCCACGAACCGCCTGCCGGGGCACGCCGCGGCCGGTGTGGCGACGGGGTGACGCTGCCGGCCGGTGCCTGCTGTGGCTGCGACGGCTGGTCGAAGGGCAGGTGGTACTTCAGGGCCTTCGGATACCGGCTCATCGCCTCCAGGTACCGGACGTTCAGGTCTCGGGCCAGCAGATACACCTCGTGCGCCGGAAACATCGGCAGTAACCGCAGCGTCTCCTCCAACGCCTCACCGGTGGTGTTGCTGGCCACGCCGAGGGTGCGCAGGTCGACCTCCTGGACCCGCACGGTGGCCTGGATGCGATCCAACGCCCGTTGCGCGCCGGTCGCCGCACTGCTGGTCCACGCCTCGGCCAGTTGCTCGGCGGTCCTGCGCAGGTTGTCCCCGAGCACCTGTTGGAAGTCACCTGCCGCCCGGTACGCCTGGGACATCTGGTAGTGCGCCACCCAGGCCCGTGCCCCGTGCAACCGCTGTAACTCCCAGGTGATCTCGATCGGGTTGTGGTCCTCTGCGGGTAGCAGCAGCGGCTCGGGTATCGGTAGTGCGCCCGGTGAGGTGCGCCCACCGCCGGGCCCGACCGCGGTCTGGTTCGGCAGCGTGTTGCCGCCCACCGTGGTCGCGCCGGGCGAGACCGAGCCGTTCTGGAGCGCGATCACCGTCGCGGCGGACGCCTCCTCGCTGTGCCGGTAGTTCTCGTAGGTGTGACGCAGGCCCTGGACGAACGAGGTGAGGTTGCGGGTCACCGCGTCGGCGAGAGCCAACGACCCCTGTAACGCCATCCGGTGCATGTCCCGTAGGTGGATCGCGGTCCGCCAGATACCGAACAGTTCGTCGTCCACCAGAGCCGGTGCGGCCGCGGCCAGCGAGGCCGGGGTGCCCGCGTAGGTCGAACCCAGCGCCTCGATCTCGCGCTCCAGCGACGCGCGGACCTCGGTCAGACCGGCCCCGTCGTAGCGGAAGTGCCCG
This sequence comes from Mycobacteriales bacterium, assembly GCA_036566245.1. Taxonomy (GTDB): domain Bacteria; phylum Actinomycetota; class Actinomycetes; order Mycobacteriales; family DASULA01; genus DASULA01. The sequence goes on from DATCWR010000212.1 coordinate 7,628, forward strand.
CCCACGGACAGGTCCGACCATCGGTCAACGAATGGCGTGTCCCCCACGCTGGTCCCCCACTGTCTGCCTGTCCCACCCCGAGGACGTGCCGGGCCGGCAATTCTAGGCGCAACCAGAGGACACCCGGGCCGTCACCACATCGAATGGCGCACTTCCGATCACCCGCATTCTCGACGGCGCCGGTGGCCTAATCTTCCCCGAGTGGCCGAACCCAGCGACGAACTGAGCCCGCTGGAGCGTCGGCTCGTCGCCGCAGTCGCCGAGGACTCCCCGCTGGTGGTCTCCGACGTGGTGCCCACCGGAACCCCGGACCCGGCGAACACCGTCCGCGCCCGGGTGTTACGCGACATCCTGCTGGGTCGGTTGGTGGAGCACCCTGGGCCGCACGGGGTGCGGTTGCACGGCGGGTACGTGTCCGGCGAACTCGACCTGGTCAACGTGCGGGACACCAGCCCGCTGCACCTGTCCTGCTGCCGGTTCGCCCAACCGGTGCTGTTGCTCGACGCGCACCTGCCGTCCCTGGCGATCACCGACTGCCATCTGCGTGGACTGGACGCCGACCGGGTGCGGGTGGACAGTGCCCTGCTGTTGGCCGGCAGCGTGATCGACGGGGTCGGCTCGGACTGTGCGGTACGGCTGTCCGGCGCGCAGGTCGGCGGTCAACTCAGCCTCACCGGGGCGAGACTGACCGCCGGTGGGAACTGCGCGTTACAGGCGGACGGGTTGAGCGTGGGTGGGGACCTGCTGCTGCGTCACGGGTTCCAGGCGCGGGCCGGCGGCGACCGCGACGCGGTGCGACTGCTCGGCGCGCGGATCGGTGGGAACCTGGACTGCGACGGCTCGGTCATCACCGCGACCGGTGGCGCGGCGGTGAACCTGGAACGGGTCGAGGTCAGCGGGAACCTGTACCTGCGCGGCGCGCGGGCCAACGGACACGCGCCCGCGGGTGTGGTCCTGGTCGGCGCGCGGGTCACCGGGCAGGTCAGTGCCACCGGCGCGGAGTTCACCTCGACCGGCGGGCCGGCCATGCTGGGCGACGGTGCCCAGACCGGTGGCGACGTGTACGTCAACGGCGGGTTCGGCGCGCACGGTGGGGTGCGGTTGGTCGGTGCGAGGATCGGTGGTCACCTGGACTGCACCGACGGCCATGCCCGGGTGGATGATCCCAACACGCTGGCGCTGGACCTGCGGTTCGCCACCGTGGGCGGGATGCTGCGGTTGTCTCGGTCGTTCGCCGGCCCAGGTGTGGCCGAGGTCCGGTCAGGACTGGTGGCGCTCGACGGGTTGACCTATGCCGCACCTCCGGTCGGTATGGACCGTGCCGAGTGGACGGTGGTACTCGCCGAGCAGACCCCGTCGTATGCCGCCCAGCCCTACCAGCAGTTGGCTGGCGCCTACCGCGCCGCCGGGCGGGAGGACGACGCGCGTCGGGTACTGATCGCCCAGCAGCGCGACCTGCTCCGGCGCGGTGACCTGCACCGTCTGGCCCGGCTGCGGCACCGGGTGCTGGACGTGCTGCTCGGCTTCGGGTACCAGTCCTGGCGTTCGCTGCTGGCGCTGGTGGTCACCCTGGCGCTGGCGGTGGTGTTCATCCTCGGTCTGGCCGCCGGTGGTCATGCCGTGGCCACGCCGGCCAAACCCGGGCAGCCGGCGGTGCGCTGCTCCACGGTGGACCAGGTGGCGCTGGGTGTGGATCTGGCGCTGCCCCTCATCGACACCGGCGCGAAGGACCACTGCGAACTGGCTCCGACCCGGCCGGTCGAGGAAACCTACGTGGCGGTCGGGTGGTTGTTCCAGTTACTCGGCTGGTCGTTCGCCACCCTGTTCGTGGCCGGCTTCACCGGACTGGTCCGCAGAGCCTAGCTGTTGTGGGGTCGAGAGGTTGTTGGCGCTCCCACACTCATCGGATCTCGTTCTCGGTGTACCGGTCGTCGTAGGTCTGACGGGCACGGGCGATGTCGTCGCGGTGTTCCGATGACCAGTCGGCGAGCGCCTTGACGAGGTGGGTAAGGCTCGCGCCGGTCTCGGTGAGGCGGTAGTCGACCTGGGCAGGCACCGTCGGATACACGGTCCGAAGTACGAGCCCGTCGCGTTCCAGCCGGCGCACCGTCAGGGTCAGCATTCGCTGGGAGATCCCATCGATGGCCCGTTGGAGTTGCCGAAAGCGTCGCGGCCCGCTGGCGAGTTCGACGATGACGAGGACCGACCACTTGTCACCGACCCGGTCGAGGACGTCCCGGATCCCGCAGTCAGGGTGGTCGGGCTGTCCGCAGGGCTCGAGTTCGGCGGCTCCAGCGGTTACACCGGTGTGCGTCACTGACACGAAACTGCCTCCTTGTGAGCCGGCCACGGCCGGTTGAAGATCTCACCGTAGTTACCAAAGAGAACCACAGTAAGGAGACAGGACCACAATGATCATGGTGACCGGCGTGAACGGCCAGCTCGCTTCCCTCACGCTCCAGGAGTTGGCCACGCGCGATGTGCCCGCGGTGGGAGGCAGTCGCACACCCGCCGAAGGGCAGCGCCACCTCGACTTCGATGACCCCGCAACCCTCGACCTGCACGGCGTTTCGACGCTGGTCCTCATCTCGGCGGGGTACGCCGAGGACGACCAGGTCATCGCCCGCCACCGGGCCGTTCTTGATGCTGCGGGGCGCGACGGCGTCGGCCACGTGGTCTACACCAGCCTGGCCGGGGACGGGGACCACCTCGGGTTCGCGCTCGCCCACCGGGCTACCGAGCGGATGATCAAGGCCAGCGGACTCGGATGGACGATCCTGCGCAACGGGCTCTACGCCGAGCTCTTCGGCGCGCTGCTGACCTGGACACCCGATGGCCTGGAATCCGCGTTCGGCGACGGCACTCTCTCCGCAGTGGCGCGGGCGGATCTGGCCACAGCCGCAGCAGTCGTGGCCAGCGATCCGGGCACACACACAGGCAAGACCTACGAGCTGGTCGGCGCGCCGATCACAGCGGCCGACATCGCCGAAAACCTCGGAGTCGCTCACCGGACGATCGGGCTCGGCGAGTACCGCGCCCGGCTCCTCGCCGACGGCAACCTGCTGCCGTTC
>DATCWR010000533.1:0-5805 GCA_036566245.1 Mycobacteriales bacterium
TGCTCGAACCGCCGCACCGGCACCGAGACCGCCAGCGCGCCGACCACCTCGGCACAGCGCCGCACCGGGGCCGCCACCCCGGCCACCCCGCCACGGAACTCCTCCACCTCGACGGCCAACCCGTCGCCGCCGAGCCGGTCCAGTTCGGCGTTCAGCCGGACCGGATCGACCACGGTGTGCTCGGTGAACGCCGGCATGCCGGTCCGGTCCAACAACGCCCGGCGACGTGCCACCGGAAGCGCGGCCAACAGGACCTTGCCGTACGCGGTGGCGTGCGTGCCCTGGCTGTAGCCGACCTCGATCGGCGCCACCCGTGGTCGGCTGGTCGAGTCCACGACGTGACCGACCACCACGTCGGCGTCCCGGTACACGGCCAGGTATGCCGGCGCCTGGGCTTCGGCGTGCAACCGTGCCAGCACGTTACGCACGTCGGAGTTGACCGCCAGTTGGTTCCACAGTGCCCGGGTCAGGGCCACCACCTGGTATCCCAGGCCGTAACCACGGGCCTCGGGCAACCGCACCAGGTACCCGGTCGCGACCAGCGTGTTCAGCACGTTGTAGCTTGTGGACAGTGTGCAGCCGAGGCGCCGGGCCACCGCCTTGGCGGTCACCCCGTCCCCCGAACGGGCCACCAGTTCCAACGCGCGCAACGCCCGTTCCACCGAGTGCAGGGTGCCCTTCACCGGCACCTCCGGCGGAGCGGTCGGCCAGGGTCCGGTCCGGTCCGGTGGCCGGTCGACGGGTGTGAGCCTCCCGGATGGACTGTTCAGGCTCATGCGTCACCTCCCCGTACATGCTGGAAGAACCCGCGGGGTCGCGCCTGTGTGGACAGTAGGTCACGACTGTTCGGTTGGCTCGGCGAGACGCCGGTACCGACCTCAGATCGTCAGGCGGTCGCCGGACGCCGAGCCGCCCGCGGGCCGGCGGACGGTGGCCAGCAGTGCGGCCAACCCGTCTCGGTCGAGCAGGTTGACCGGGGCGACCGTCTGGTTGTCCCGCACGTAGTGGAACGCCGCCCGGACCCGTTCCAGCGGCACCCCGGCCAGGCCGGACCAGGCCAGCCGGTAGGCGGCCAACTGCACCTCGGCGGCCCGCAACGCGGTCCCGGCCGGCCGCCCACCGGTCTTCCAGTCGACCACCAGAAAGTCGGCGCCGTCCGCGAACACCGCGTCCATCCGCCCACGCACCAGCACCCCGTCAACCAGGATCTCGAAGGGCACCTCCACCCGCAACGGTCGACGGTCGGCCCAGTCGCTGGCGAGGAACCGCTCCCGCAGCAGGTCCAGATCGGCCTCCGGGACGACGTCCTCGTCGGCCGCACCGGGAAGATCGTCAACGTCAAGCAGCCCCTGCCCGGCGTAGCGGGCCTCCAACCAGGCGTGGAACGCGGTTCCACGCCTGGCCAACGGTGCCGGACGGAACGGCATGGGTCGACGGATCTGGCGGGCCAACTCGGCCGGGTCGCGGCGCAGCACCACCAACGAGGACACCGACAGGTGACCGGGCAGGGCCACCTCCACCGGGCCACCGGCCGCCCGTCTGGCCCGTTCGGCCAGCAGCAGGTCCACCTCGGTGGACCAGGCCTGCGCGTCGGGGTCGAACAGTGACGTCTGTCCGGGTTCGATGCTGGTCTGTGGGGTCTGGGCCGGTGCGGCCAACGCGGCCCGCACCAGATCGGCGCCGGCCGCCACGTCCACCCGGCGTGCGGCCAGGGGATCTGCCGGCCAGGCGAACTCCCGCTTCCTGGCCAGCATCGGGTTGGGCGCGTCATCGGCTGGCCTGGCCTCCCACCGCTCCACCTCGCCGGCCCCGGCCAGACAGGTCTTCCGCACCTCCAACAAAAACTCCGACGGGCCACGCGGTTGGACCGCCTCGTCCCACCAGTACCCGCTGCACAGCAGCGTGTGTCGAGCCCGGGTCAGCGCCACGTAGGCAAGCCTGCGCTCCTCCAGGGAACCACGTTCCCGGCATCGCGCCACAAAGTCCTTACGGAGCTCCTCAAGTTCCTTCTGGTCGTCGGCGGCATCCGGCTCGAAATCCGGCAGATCCGCCGCGTCGCCGCGCAACGGGTAGGGCAGCGTGCCGACGCTGGTCGCCCACCCCGACCCACCCACCGCGTCCCCGTCCGGGAACACCGTGTCGGTCAGTCCGGGAACGGCCACCACGTCCCACTCCAGACCCTTGGCCGCGTGCACGGTCAGCACCTGCACCCGCTCGTCGTCGACCTCCACCTGGCCCGGTTGCAGGCCACGTTCGGTCGCCTCTGCGGTGGCCAGGTAGGCCAGGAAGGCACCCAGGGTGGCCACCTCGGCCTCCTCGGCGAACTGGGCCGCGACATCACCGAACCGGTCCAGGTGCACCCTGCCGGCGTCCTGCCCACCGGCGGCCACCTCCACGTCCAGCCGCAGGGTGTGCTCGACGTCGGCCACCAGGTCGGTGAGCGGTTGGTGGGTGCGACGGCGCAGCGACGCCAGTTCCTGACGCAACGCCTCCAATCGGCGCAGGCCCTCAGCCGAGTACGCCTCGGCCGGACCGAGGTCGTCCAGCGCCTCGACCAGACTGCCGTCCTCGGCCGGCACCGCCGGCTCCTCGGACGCCCCGGGCGCGGAGGGACCCTGGTCGACCTCCCGCCGTTCACGGACCAGCTCGCGGGCTCGGCGGCCCAGGGCGGCCAGGTCACGCGGACCGATCCGCCACCGCGGACCGGTGAGCAGCCGGACCAACGCGTCACCGGCATCCGGATCGATGAGCACCCGCAGGGTGCTCACCACGTCGCGCACCTCTGGGGTGGCCAACAGGCCGCCCAACCCGACCAGCTCCACCGGCACGTCGCGGGCCCGCAACGCCTGTTCGATCCGCTCGAACTGCGACCGGCGACGGGCCAGCACCGCGACACTGCGGCCGGATCTCCCCCGGGCGCGCAGCACCGCGTCCTGCGACCACACCCGCTCGATCTGGTCGGCCAGCCAGGCCGCCTCCTCCTCGGCGGTGGACAGCAACGCGCACCGCACCACACCGTCCCCGCCACGGGGTCCGGGCACCAGCACGCCGACGTCCAGGCCCTGGGCGCGTAGGGGTTCGGACACCTGGTTGGCCACGTCGAGGATGCGTCGGTCGTTACGGAAGCTGGTACCCAACGGCAGCACCGCCGCCGAGGTACCGTCGCCGGTCCGGAAATCTCGGGTGAACCTGGTCAGGTTGCCGGCACTGGCGCCTCGCCAGCCGTAGATGGACTGGCACGGATCACCGACCGCGGTGACCGGGTGGCCACCGGCGAACATCGCCCGCAGCAACGCCAACTGGGCGTGGCTGGTGTCCTGGTACTCGTCCAGCAGTACCACCGCATACCGGGACCGTTCCCCCTGCCCAACCTCGGGACAACCGACCGTGATCCGGGCGGCAAGTGACATCTGATCACCGAAGTCCATGCCCCCGGCCGCCCGCTTGGCCTGGTCGAACCGCTCGACCAGCGGCAGGATCTCCCGACGTGCCACGCAGGCGTCCAGCACTCGACGCACCCCGGCGTAGGGCTTGCCGGGCATCTCCCGACCGCGCGGCAGGCCCTCGCACCGGTCGGTGAACCGGTCGGTCCAGGCCCGAAGTTCGGCCGGGCCGACCAGGTGTTCGGACAACTGCCCGGCCAGCGCGAGCACCCAGCCGACCACGGTGGACTCGGCCCGGTCGACATGGGGCAGGTCGCCGTCGTAGGACCGAACCACCCGTTCGGCGAACTGCCAGGTCATCGCCTGGGTCAACAGCCGCACCGACGGTTCCACGCCGATCCGCAGGGCATGTTCGGCCACCAGTCGGGCGGCGTAGGCGTGGTAGGTCAACACGGTCGGTTCGCCGGGATCGGCCTCGGAGCCCTGGTGAGCCCGCAGTTGGGCCAGCCGGATCCGGATCCGTTCGGCGAGTTCGGTGGCCGCCTTGTTGGTGAAGGTCAGGCCCAACACCCGGTCGGGGCTCACGTAACCGTTCGCGACCAGCCACACCACCCGGGCCGACATCGTCTCGGTCTTGCCCGAACCAGCGCCGGCCACCACCACCAGCGGGGCCAGCGGCGCGGTGATGACCTGCTGCTGTTCGAGGGTGGGCGTGGGCAGGCCGAGCAGGTCGGCCAGCGCCACCGGGCCGATCCGCGGCGGATACGGCAGGTCCGGCCGGTTCCGCACCGACCCTGGCTGGTCTGCGCGATCGGTGGTGTGGCTGGTCAACAGCCCACCTGCCGTCCCTCGGCCCAGGCCGGGCAACTGGTCCGTACCGGGCAGGCCCGACAACCCGGGCCAGGCCGGGCCTGGAACACCGCGCCGGACATACCCCGGGACACGTTCTCCACCAGCTCCCGGGCCCACTGCGGGTCGTTCGCCTCGGCCAGGGCCGGTTGGCGCTGCTCGCCCGCCCTGGCCGAGGCGGTGCCCAACTGGACCAACGCTGCACCGCCCGGTTCGGCGGGCCGACCGAACCCTCCCAGCGACACCGCCAACTGGTACACGCCCAACTGGGCGTTCGACTCGACATCCCTGGTACTGGGTGCGTTCCGGCCGGTCTTCAGGTCGATCACCACCAGGCGGCCCTGGTGGTCCCGTTCCAACCGGTCCACCCGGCCCCGCACCACCGCGTTGCCGGCCATCGTGACGCTGAACGGCACCTCGACCCCGACCAGGTCTGATCGCTGCCGGTCGCCGGCCTGCCAGCTCAGGAACTTCCCCAGCAGTTGGTGGGCCCGAGCCCGTTCCCGGCGGGTCGACCAGGGACCGCCCAGGTCAAGCCGGTCCAGCACCTGGTCCAGGCGCTTCGCCAGGTCCTCGGAACTGACCTCCGGTGACGCCCCGGTCCACGCGGCCAGGTCGTGGACGACCGTGCCGACCGCCTGTCCCACGCCACGCCCCCGGGTGCCCCCGGCGGTCTCCAGCAACCAGCGCAACTCGCAGACGGTGAACTTCTCCACCTGTGACGGGGACACCACCACCTGCTCACCGGCACCGACCAGCGGCCGATCGTCCGACAACGGCGCGAGCCCCCACCACTCGTCCGGATGGGCACCGGGCACTCCCGCCCTGGCCAGCCGGGCCAACTGGTCGGCGGCGGCTCGGCGGCGTTCCGGGCGCTGCGACCGGGCGGTCACCGTGGCACGCAACTCGGCCACCAGCGCGGGCAGGCTCAGCGACCGGGGCGGTCTGGTCATCGGCCGGGACGTCCCCAACGGCGGCGGATCCACCTCGTCGAGGAACCGGGACGGCTGGTCGTCCTCGCCGCGCACGGCGGTGACCAGCAGGGTGCCTCTGGCCCGGGTGACCGCCACGTAGAACAGTCGACGTTCCTCGTCCAACAACGGCGCGGACGGGGAGATCTTGGTCGGGTCACGACCCGCGGCCAGGTCGACCAGCAGTTCTGACCCCAGCAGGGTGCCGCGCCGACGCAGATCCGGCCACACCCCCTCCTGCACCCCGGCCACCACCACGAACGACCACTCCAGGCCCTTTGCCGCGTGTGCGGTGAGCAGCCGGACCGTCTCACCCTGCGGGGCACGCGCGGCCAGGGTGTCGCCCGGGATCTGCTGGCCGGTCAGGTAGTCCAGGAAGACGCCCGGCCCGGACCCGGGCAGCCGGTCGACGAACCTGGCCGCCGCGTCGAACAACTCCACCACGGCGTCCAGATCCCGGTCGGCCGCCGCACCGGCCGGTCCGCCCCGTGCACTGGCCGTCTGCCATCGTTCGGCCAGACCGGGCCCGGACCACACCTCCCAGAGCACGTCCTCGGCGGTGGCCCGGGGGGCTTCGGCGGCCTGGCGGGCCGCCACCAGCA
>DATCWR010000244.1:0-6341 GCA_036566245.1 Mycobacteriales bacterium
GCTGCCTGCCGTGCCGCCTGCCGCCGAGCTGAGAACCGGAACCGGCCAACCGTGGCCGGAGCCCGTGGCCGGAGCCCACCCCGGTGACCTGGGCGCCGGCCGTCAGCGACGACGGATGGTGCGTTCCATCCCGGACACCCGCGCACCCTTGGGCAGCGGACCCTTCGGCATGCCGGTGCGGGGGCCACCCAGCGCGGCCATCCGCTTCTCCAGCGCGTCGACCTGGGCCGTCGTGAGGTTGCGGGGCAACTTCGCGAAATAGTTGGACAACCGACGCAGGGACACCTCGTTCTCGTCTTCGCCCACGATGATGTCGTAGATCGGTGCGTCGCCGGCCACCCGAGCCACCCGCCGCTTCTCCTGGGCCAGCAGACCCCTGACCCGGTGCGGCACGCCCTCGCCCACCAGGATGACCCCGGGCCGGCCGAGCACCCGGTGTACCGCGTCGAGTTGGGTGTTGGCCGCGGCGGCCGGGGTGGCCCGCCAGTTACCCCGCAGGCCCTGGATCACCCAGGCGGCGGCTCCCGGCTGGCCCTCCACCTCACTGAAGGCGGCGCTCTGTGCCCGTCGGCCGAAGATGATCATGGCGGTGACCAGCCCGGCCAGCACACCCAGCACCGCGTTGATCGGGATCCACCCACCGAACAGGGTGAGCGGGGTGAAGATCACCACGAAGGTCACGACGAAGCCGACGACCAGCCAGGGAACCAGACGCGGGTCACGTTGCCGGGTGATGGTGAAGGCGGTCCGGATCTGCCGCCAGCGTTCACGCCGGGACGGCTTGGCCGGCTGGGCCGACTTGGCAGACTTTCCGGATTTCGTCGCCTTCGTGGACTTGGTCGGCTGTGATGACTGCGACGACTCTGCCGACTTGCCCCGTTGGTCCTTGGCCATGGTCTCAGAATAGTGGTCAGACGGTCTGGACTGCGCCCTGGTCGCGAGCGGCGATCGCCTGCCGGTAGAGCCGGCCCGCCCGGTACGACGACCGGACCAACGGACCACTCATCACCCCGACGAAGCCGATCTCCTCGGCCTCCTCGCGCAGCTCGACGAACTCCTCCGGCTTCACCCAGCGGGACACCGGGTGGTGCCGGGGCGACGGGCGCAGGTACTGGGTGATGGTGAGCAGTTCGCAGCCGGCCTCGTACAGGTCCTGCATGGTCTGACTGATCTCGGTGCGCTCCTCGCCCATCCCCAGGATCAGGTTCGACTTGGTCACCAGTTCGGCGTCGCGGGCCTGCCGCAGGACATCCAGCGACCGCTCGTAGCGGAAGCCGGGCCGGATCCGACGGAAGATGCGTGGCACGGTCTCGATGTTGTGTGCCAGTACCTCCGGACGGGTGCCGAACACCTCGGCGAGCAGCGGTGGCTTGGCGTCGAAGTCGGGGATCAGTAGTTCGACTCCGCAGCCAGGCACCGCGGCGTGGATCTGGCGCACCGTCTCGGCGTACAACCACGATCCGCCGTCAGGCAGGTCGTCGCGGGTCACCCCGGTGACCGTGGCGTAGTGCAGCCCCATCTTGGCCACCGACTCGGCCACCCGGCGGGGTTCGTCCCGGTCCAGTTTGCCCGGTTTACCGGTGGCGATCTGGCAGAAGTCGCAGCGCCGGGTGCACTGGTTCCCCCCGATCAGGAAGGTGGCCTCGCGGTCTTCCCAACACTCGTAGATGTTGGGGCAACCGGCCTCCTGGCACACCGTGTGCAGGCCCTCGGCCTGGACCATGTTGCGCAGTTGGGTGTACTGCGGGCCCATCCTGGCGCGCGTCTTGATCCACGGCGGCTTACGTTCGATCGGCGTCTGGGAGTTCCGTACTTCCAGACGGAGCTGCCGGCGACCTTCAGGAACAACCGTCACGAATGCAGCGTACGCCGTAGGACTTCGGTGGATCAGGCCCGGTGGCCGCCCCGCGCGGCCACCTGACCGATCATGAAGCAAACCCGTTCAGGTGGCCGCGAGTCCGACATCAGGGGAAGGTTCGCCTCAGGCGGGCACCGCGGGGAGCGCCGCGATCGCCTCGGCCATGGCCTCGGTGGACAGCTCGTGGTCCACCATCTCACCGGAGAGGTACTTGCCGTACGCGGACAGGTCCAGGTGCCCGTGCCCGCACAGCGCTGTCAGGATCACCTTCTCCTCGCCGGTCTCCTTACAGCGCAGTGCCTCCTCGATGCATCCGGCCAGCGCGTGGGTGGGCTCGGGCGCCGGCACGATTCCCTCGGTCCGAGCGAACTGGACGCCCGCCGCGAAGCACTCCATCTGCGTCTTGGCGACCGCCTCGCACAGCCCCGACTCGTAGATGTGCGAGATCAACGGCGACATGCCGTGGTAACGCAGCCCCCCGGCGTGGATGGGGTCGGGGATGAAGTCGTGTCCGAGGGTGTGCATCTTCATCAGCGGCGTCATGCCGGCGGTGTCGCCGAAGTCGTAGGCGTACACGCCTCGGGTCAACGACGGGCACGAGGCCGGTTCCACCGCCCGGATCACCGGGTCGATCCGGCCGGCCAGCTTCTCGCGCAGGAACGGGAAGACCAGGCCGCCGAAGTTCGATCCACCACCGGTGCAGGCGATGATCACGTCGGGAGTGGTCCCGATCTTGGCGAACTGCGCCAGGGTCTCCTCGCCGATGATCGTCTGGTGCAACAGGACGTGGTTGAGCACGCTGCCCAGCGCGTAGTTGGTGTCCGCGTTCTGCGCGGCGACCTCGACCGCCTCGCTGATCGCGATGCCCAGGCTGCCCGGCGAGTCCGGGTCGGTGGCCAGGATCGCGCGACCGGCCTCGGTCCGGTCCGAGGGACTCGGGTGGATGATCCCGCCGAACGTCTCGATCATGATCTTGCGATACGGCTTCTGGTCGTAGGAGGCGCGAACCTGCCACACCTCACAGTCCAGGCCGAACTGGGAACAGGCGAAGGACAGTGCGGTACCCCACTGCCCGGCCCCGGTCTCGGTGGTCAGCCGGCGGATGCCGGCCCGCGCGTTGTAGTAGGCCTGCGCCACGGCGGTGTTCGGCTTGTGTGACCCGGCCGGGCTGACACCCTCATACTTGTAGTAGATCTTCGCCGGGGTGCCCAGCGCCCGCTCCAGTCGACGGGCACGGTAGAGGGGCGACGGCCGCCACAGCCGGTACACCTCCAACACCTCGTCCGGGATGTCGACATACCGGTCGGTGCTGACCTCCTGTGCGATGAGTTCCGCCGGGAACAGCGGTGCCAGGTCGTCGGGACCGATCGGCTGGAGGGTGCCCGGATGCAGCACCGGGGGCGGTGCGGACGGCAGGTCGGCGAGGATGTTGTACCAACGCCGGGGCATCTCGGACTCGTCCAACAGGATCTTGGTGGCGTCTGGCACCGAGGACATGGCAGTTCCCCTTTTCCGTCAATCCCGACAGGGCAGACACTAGAGGATTGATTCCGGGGTGTCTGCCGATTGCCTCGTGGGTTCGGGGACCTGAGGAGGCGGGCCCGGCGAGGGCTGGAATCAACCGTCCGGTGGTACACCGCTGGTCGCGGCCGTAATCTCCACGATTTCCCCGTAACAGATAGCCTGCGGGAATGGACCTCCGGATCTTCACCGAACCACAACAGGGCGCCAGTTACGACCAGCTTCTGGCCGTGGCCCGGGCCACCGAGGATGCTGGCTTCGGAGCCTTCTTCCGCTCCGACCACTACCTGAGGATGGGTGACCGCAGCGGCCTGCCCGGCCCGACCGACGCCTGGGTCACCCTTGCCGGTCTGGCCCGGGAGACCTCCCGGATCCGGCTCGGCACGCTGATGAGCGCGGCCACCTTCCGGCTGCCCGGACCGCTGGCCATCGCGGTGGCGCAGGTCGACCAGATGAGCGGCGGTCGGGTGGAGTTTGGTCTGGGCAGCGGGTGGTACGAGGCCGAGCACGAGGCGTACGGCATCCCGTTCGGCTCGGTCGGTGAGCGCTTCGACCGGCTGGAGGAACAGCTGGCGATCATCACCGGTCTGTGGGAGACCCCCGAGGGCGCGACCTTCAGCTACTCGGGCCGCCACTACCAGCTCACCGACTCGCCCGCCCTGCCCAAGCCGGCGCAGCGGCCCAGGCCACCGGTGCTGGTCGGTGGGGGAGGTCTGCGGCGTACCCCGGCCCTGGCCGCCCGGTACGCCGACGAGTACAACCTGCCGTTCGCCTCGGTGGCACAGACCACCGCGGCGTTCGAGCGGGTGGCAGACGCCTGTCGCGGCGCTGACCGGGACCCGGCCACGATGGTCTACTCGGCCGCCCAGGTGCTCTGCTGCGGGCGGGACGAGGCCGAGGTACGTCGCCGGGCTGACGCCATCGGTCGGGACGTCACGGAGTTGCGGGAGAACGGGCTGGCCGGCACCCCTGCCGAACTGGTGGATCGGATCGGGCGGTTCGCCGAGGTGGGATGCACCCGGATGTACCTCCAGGTGCTGGACCTGGACGATCGTGACCACATCGAACTGGTTGCCAAGGAGGTCATGCCGCAGGTGCACTGAGGGCCGGTGGGTTCTGAGAGGTGTGGGGTGGAGCGAAGCTCCACCCCACAGAAACATGGCGCCATGCCCCGTGGTCGTGTGACTCCTGAGCCGGGGCTCGTCCCCGGCTCGGGCCTGGAACCAACAGCTATGCTGCGGGCACGGCAGCCGTTTCGACCAGGGCGGGAAGGTGGCGTTCGACCACCGGCAGTACCTCGGCCACGGTCACGTCCCGACCCAGTTCCCGAGACAGCGAGGTCACCCCGGCGTCGGTGATCCCGCAGGGAACGATCTTGTCGAACGCGGACAGGTCCGGGTCACAGTTCAGCGCGAAGCCGTGCATGGTCACCTCACGGCTGACCCGGATACCGATCGCGGCCACCTTGCGGTCGGGCCCACGGTCGTCGGCCGGCACCCACACCCCGCTGCGCCCGGAGACCCTGGTGGTGTCGAGGCCGAACGCGGCACAGACGTCGATCAGCACACCCTCCAGTCGACGTACGTAGGCCACCACGTCCACCGGGTCGGGCAACCGCACGATCGGATATCCGACGAGCTGACCGGGACCGTGCCAGGTGATCTTGCCGCCCCGGTCGGACTCGACCACCGGAGTGCCGTCCGAAGGCCGTTCCCACGGCTCGGTGCGCTTGCCCGCTGTGTAGACGGCGGGGTGTTCCAGCAGGAGCACGGTGTCCGGTGCCTCGTCGGCGACCCGCGCCTGGTGTGTGCGCCGCTGCTCGGCCAGCGCCTGCTCGTAGGGCACCAGTCCCGCCCGCACCATGACCAGTTCACTCACGACCGCAGCCTACGCCAGCCAGGGCCGGCCGCCGCGGGCCGCCGGCCGGCCATGCGGGCGTGGACGTGCGGTAACCCGCGTGGTGGACAGGTCACCACGGGTGCCCGCGCCGTCTGGCCTCGACGCCGGTGGACGGTTCAGGATGGGGTGGTGAGCGACAAGGGAATGTTCGGTTCACCTGGCGTGCCGGACGACGAACCGCGGCCGGACAGCCCGCCGCGGGTGCCCGTGCCACGTCCGCCGGTGGCGGTGCCGGCCCGTGAGCAGGACATCACCGGCCCGCAACAGCACGGTGGCGCCGGCCGTCGGTGGTCGACCTGGGCGACCTGGCCGACCCTGCCGCCGACGGGATGGCGTCTGGTCGGCGTCGGCACGGCCGTGCTGGTCTACCTGGCGGCCGGCCTGCCCTGGTACCGCATCGGGGCGGACCAGTGCGTGGACACCATCGGCCAGGCTGACTCGGCCTCGCTGCGGGCCGCCTGCGAGCACGTGGCACTGAGTGGATGGCAGGTGTCCCGCTGGGGTGTGCTGTTGGCGCTGGCCGCCGGTGTGGTGATGCTCGCCCGGTTGGCCCGCCGTGGTCGGGTGTTGCTCGACCTGCTCGCGCCACTGGCCGCCGGTCTGGCCACCGTACTGGCGCTGCGCGGCCTGTTCGGCTCGGCGGACCGAGGAGAACTCGGCCTGACCTGGCCGGGACCACTGGCCCTGCTGCCGCTGCTCACCCTGCTCACCGTGGCCGGGGCGCAGGTGTACCGGCTGGAACACCTGGCCGGGGTGAACACCCTGGGACAGGCCGGCGCCCGGGTCCGCGAGCAGGTGACCGAGCGCCCGTTACGGGTACCGGGATGGCTGCGGCCGGCCAGCGTGTGGCGACATCGTCGCCGGTGGCTGGTCGGGGCCGGGGTGCTGTGCCTGGTGTGGATAGCGCACGGCTGCGCCCAGCACGGTGCCCCCGGTGGCCTGGGGGACACCTCCACGGCCACCGGGGGGCAGGCCGGCGGCGGCCCCAACCCCGACCTGGCTCCGTCCGGGGCAGGGGAGTCCCGGTCGACCCCGTCGGCCACCGCGTCGTCGGCGCCCGACG
>DATCWR010000249.1:0-11815 GCA_036566245.1 Mycobacteriales bacterium
CCGCCGCGCATCAGCGAGGCCAGTGCACCGATCACGGCCATGACCACGGCCAGGGTGAACACCACCACCAGGCCGTGTTGGAACGGCGCGGACAGCAGGTGCGGAAAGAAGCGTTTGCCAGTTAGCTTGTCCACGTTGTCCGGTGGCAGCGTGGACAGCACCCGCGATCCCAGGAGTTGCCGCATCGGGTTGAACCCGAGGAACGCGGCGAACATGCTGCCCACCGGTGGCAGCGAGGCGATGTGGTGCACCACGCCGGACGGGACGTGCTGGGCGGTCAGGCCGCGGGTCATCGCCCCGGGCAGGCGGGTGGACAACCCGGCGATCATCAGCGAGAAGAACACGCCGATGGACAGCACCATGCCGGCGTTCTGGAAGGTGGCCCGCATGCCCGAGGCCGCCCCACGCTGGTTCGCCGGAACACTGTTCATGATCGCGGTGGTGTTGGGGGCGGAGAACAGCCCGGAACCGATCCCGTTGAGTGCCAGCAGGACCGCGAACGCCGGATAGCCGAAGTCCACCGGTAGCAGCAGGAACCCGGCGAAGGTGGCCGCCACCAGCAGTAGACCGCCGGTGGAGAACGGCCGGGCCCCGTAGCGGTCGGACAGGTGTCCCGACAGCGGACCGGCCACCAGGAAGCCGCCGGTCAACGGCAGCAGGTAGATGCCCGCCCACAGGGGTGTGGACTCGAAGTCGTACCCGTGCAGCGGCAGCCAGATGCCCTGTAGCCAGATGATCAGCATGAACTGCAACCCGCCACGGGCGATGGCGGCCAGCAGTCCGGCGGTGTTGCCGGCGGCGAACGCCCGGATCCGGAACATGCCCAGGTGGAACATGGGATGGGCGACCAGTCGTTCGACCACGCAGAACAGCCCGAGCAGACCCACACCGCCGACCAACCCGGCCAGCACCGCCGGGTTGGTCCACCCCTGACTGTGGCCGCCGTAGGGCTGGATCCCGTAGGTGATCGCCGACAGCAACGCGGTCAGCCCGGCCGCGAAGGTCAGGTTGCCCAGCCAGTCCACCCGGGCACTGGTCCGCCGGCCGACCTCGCGCAGGCTGCGGTACGCCCACACCGTGCCGACCAGGCCGATCGGCGTGACCACCCAGAAGATCGCCCGCCAGTCCCACTCGGACAGCAGTCCGCCGGCGACCAGGCCGATGAACGACCCGGCCAGCGCGGCGACCTGGTTGATGCCCAGGGCCATTCCGCGCTGGTCGGCCGGGAACGCGTCGGTGATGATCGCGGTGGAGTTGGCCATCAGCAGGGCGCCGCCGACGCCCTGCACTATTCGCCAGCCGATCAGCCACAGCGCGCCGGTGGATCCGGTGAACGGATCAAGGCCGAGCAGGACCGAGGTGACGGTGAACACCACAAAACCCGCGTTGTACATGCGGACCCGGCCGTAGATGTCACCGAGTCGACCGAGTGAGACCACGAGCACGGCGGTGACGAGCAGATAACCCATGAGCATCCACAGCAGGAAGCCCACGTTTCCGGCGCCGAGCGGATCGAGCCGTATCCCGCGGAAGATCGCCGGCAGCGAGATGATCACGATCGAGCCGTTCACGGTGGCGATCAGCATGCCCAGGGTGGTGTTGGTGAGCGCGATCCACTTGTAGGCGACTGCTGGTCTACCGGATGGGATATTTCTTACGATTTTTGTCTCTGTGGTCTCTTGCCCTGCGTCAGCCAATCTCGCCCCCAACCAACCAGGTCATTACCTGTGCGAAGTATCTCGGGTGAGTCTCTCCCCGGTTGGCTCGGCGCGCAGGTGCACCGCAGCGATTTCATCCTTCGTACCCGGATTGTGGGTACGTCATCGGCGGATGGTTGCCAGGTGGCGACCAGGCGCCCATGCCCGACCCCGGGCGCGGCACCACGGGTGACGCCCCTCCGTCACCCGAACCGGAGTAGGGCGGCCAGGTCGGTGTCGCCGGTGATCGTGACGGTGTCCGGTGGGCGCCGGCCCCAGACCGTCAGGTACACCGATCCGGCCGGGCCCGTGATGGTGGCATCCGGGTGGTCGTGCCCGTGGTCGGCGGATCGGAGGGCGTCGACCCGGCCCGGGGCGAGGGTGACCAGCCAGTCGTCCCGGGTGTCGGTGCAGCCGACCCGTACCACGCCCCGGGCGGAGGCCAGCGGTTCCCGGCGGGCGAGGCGCGGCAGCAGGCTCTCCAGCACCTCGCCCACCCCGTCGGCGGACAGTTCACGGGTGAAGTCGCAGGTGCCGTCCCGACCCCCGGCCAGGTCGGCGTCCCACCGGTGTATCGCGGTCTCGTGCGCCTGGCGGCGAGCCCAGAACCCGGCCACCTTCGGTGCGGTAGGGGTGAAGTTCCACGCCGGCCGTTGCGGATCGACCCGCACCAGCCGGTCCAGCAGCCCGGACAGCCCGGCCCGGTACCACTCCAGCAGGTCCCCCTCGGTCGGGCGGTCGGTGTACGGGAACGGCTCGGTGCTGTCCCGGTCGACAAGGTCGGTCACCCAGCGGTGCACCCGCCCCAGGTGGGTGAGCAGGTCGCCGACCGTCCAACCCGGACAGGAGGGCACCTTGGCGGTCAGTCCGACCCGCTCCACCGCGGCGCCGAACGCGCGCCCCTCCCGGTCGAGCGCTGCCAGCCAACTCTCGTGATGCATCCGTCCTCCTCAGGGGTGATTTTCCCTGAATCGGACGATCCGCTGTTCTATTCCGACGACGCCGACCTGGACGGGCCAGGGGCCACCGCGGTCCACCGCACGGTGATCTCACCGAGCCGCCAGCGTTCCTTCCCACCGACCACCGGCCAACCCTGTTCGGCCAACCGGGTGACGGCGGCCACCCACCGCTGCCGGGGTCCGAAGGTGGAGAGCGGCGCGGCCACCGCCCAGGCGTCGTCGAACGCGGCCAGGAAGGTGTGCACGCGCTCACCAGGCACGTTGCGGTGGATCAGCGCCTTGGGGAGCCGCTCGGCCAACTCACCGGGGCGGCCCAGGTCGGCCACCCGGGCAGCCAGGGTCAGGGTCAGCGGACCGGTCGCGTCCAGGGACACCCACGACGCCCGCCGGCCCAGTTCGTCACAGGTGCCCTCCACGACCATGCCACCGGCGGCCAGTTGTGCCCGCATGGCCGACCACGCCCCGGCGACCGCCGCCTCGTCGTACTGACGCAGCACGTTGAACGCCCGCACCAGGGCCGGTCGGCGCCCGGCCAACTCGAACCCACCACGGGCGAACTCCAGCGTCGGCGGGTCGGCGTGGCTGGCCGCGCCGGCCACCCGTTCCGGGTCGATCTCCAGGCCGAGAACCCGCACGTCCGGGCGGACATCGCGCAGCCGAGAAGCCAGTTCCACCGTGGTGACCGGGCGCTGCCCGTAGCCCAGGTCGACCACCAGCGGGTCGACCGCATCCCGCAGCCGGGCGGACTGGGTACCCACGATCCACCGGTCCACCCGGCGCAGCCGGTTCGGCCCGGTGGTGCCCCGGGTGGGCAACCCGAGTGCACGAGCCCGACCGGCGGCGAATCTGGGAGGCTTCCTCACACTGACCAGGGATCTCATACCTGGCCAGCCTACGTGTCGCCTGACGGTGGACGGCGACGGCCGTCGAACAGCCGGAGCCGGACCACGGAGTCGGACCGAGGTCGTGCCCGGCGATGCGGGGGCTGCTCGTCTAGGGTTTGCGGTCGTGAGAGAAGTCGTGACCGTGATGGGGGCCGGGCCCGGACTGGGCAACGCGGTGGCCCGGAGGTTCGCCGCCGAGGGTGCGGCGGTGGCGTTGCTGGCACGGGACGCGGGTCGGCTGCGCGGGTTGGCCGAGCCGCTGGGTGCGCTGCCGGTACCCGCCGACGTGGCCGACCCGCGGTCACTGCGTACCGCGTTCGACACCGTGCGTCAGACCCTTGGCGACCCCACCGTGCTGGTGTTCAACGTGGGCACCAACCTGACCGGGCCGCCCAGCGGGTTGTCGGTGGAGGGTTTTCGGGCCGCCATGCTGGCCGGGCCGGCGGCCCTGTTGCTGGCCACCCAGGAGGTACTGCCAGCCATGCGGGCCGCCGGACGGGGCACCATCCTGGTCACGGGCAGCGGGCAGGCGGTGTCCCCGATGGCCGAGTTCGGCGCGGTCGGACCGCAGAAGGCGGCGGTGCGCGCGCTCGCCCTGGTGCTGGCCGACGAACTGGCGCCGGCCGGGATCCATGTCACCACGGTGACCATCCAGGGTGGCATCGAGGCCGGAACCCACTTCGACCCGGACCTGATCGCCGAACGGTTCTGGGCGGTGCACACCGAACCGTCGGAGTCCTGGCGGGGTGAGTCGGTGTATGCCCAGCCATGAGCGAGTCCGGTTCGGCGGATACGGTGGCTTCCGTGCGGGATCCCAGGGAGCGGCAGGCCGTCCCGTTGGCGCCGTTGACCACCCTGCGGGTGGGCGGCCCGGCGGCCCGGTTGGTGGAACCGGCCGACGAGGCTGAGATCGCCGCGGCGGTGGGCGCCGCCGACGCCGAGGGCACCGAGGTGCTGCTGCTCGGCGGAGGCAGCAACCTGGTGCTGTCCGACCGGGGTTTCGACGGTCTGGTGGTGTTGCTGCGGTCGCGTGGTCAGATCGCGCGGGCCGCCGACGACCGGGTTCTGCTGGAGGTCGCGGCCGGTGAGCCGTGGGATGACCTGGTGGCCCACACCGTGGCCGAGGGTTGGGCCGGCCTGGAGTGCCTGTCGGGCATTCCCGGTATGGCCGGTGCCACCCCGGTGCAGAACGTCGGCGCCTACGGCCAGGAGGTTGCCGACACCCTGGTCTCGCTGCGGGTGTTCGACCGGAGGCGCGGCGAGGTGCTGACGGTGCCCGCGGCGCGGTGTGGGTTCGGGTACCGGCACAGCATGCTGCGGGGCAACAACCGGTACGTGGTGCTGTCGGTGACGTTCGCGCTGCGGCCCGGTGGAGAGTCCGCGCCGGTCCGTTACCCGGAACTGGCCGACCTGTTGGGGGTGCCGGTCGAACGGTCGGCTCCGATCTCGGCGGTGCGCGAGGCGGTGTTGGTGTTGCGCCGGGGCAAGGGCATGGTGCTCGACCCGGACGACCACGACACCTGGAGCGCCGGGTCGTTCTTCACCAACCCGGTGCTCTCCCCGACCGAACTGGACGGGTTCGTCGAGCGGGTGGGGCCGGGCGTGCGGTACCCGCACTGGTCGACCGACGCGGGGGACACCAAGTTGTCCGCGGCCTGGCTGATCCAGCACGCTGGTTTCTCCCGCGGGTACCGGCGGGGTTCGGTCGGGTTGTCCACCAAGCACAGCCTGGCGTTGACCAACCGGGGTGGTGCCAGCACCGCCGAACTCCTCGACCTGGCCCGGGAGATCCGTGACGGGGTACGTGACCGGTACGGGGTCACGCTGCGGCCGGAGCCGCTGTTGGTCGGCGTGAGCCTGGACGGTTGAAGCCCCTGTCCGGGCTTCGGGTTGGACTGTTCTGGTCTCGCCCGGTGAGGCTCCGTTCCCGGGTCCTGAGCACCCCGGTCAGCGTCTGGTCCGCGGAGGCCGGAGGGATGTAAGACTCTCGTACATATCCTAATTGATCATAGTTCAATGCTCCATAGGCACTGGAGTCCGGCGTCCCTTTGTGGTTTGGTCATTGTTCGTGTGTCCGGGTCAGCCAACCGGAAGGACGAACCAATGCATCGGGGTGACAGACCGTTGAAGCGAAGACATCTCGCCCATGTCGTGCGGTGGGGCATGGCAGCGGTTGCCGCGGCCATGATCGCCACATCGTCGGGCAGCGGCGCACTGGCCGGAGCGATCCAGACGCATCAGGTCGCATCGGTGTCGTCGATCGCATCGGCGGTGCCGGACGATCCCGTGCTGTTGGCTCCCGAGGACCTGCCCGACTTCGCCGGGTGGCAGGTGGGCACGCTGCCAGCCTGGTTCGGTCAGCCCGCCACGCCCCGCTTACCCGGGTCAGCCATTCCGCCCCCGACCGTGCCGGTGGTGACCGCACTCGGGGCGAGCGGGATCCCCGAGATCGCCCTGCGCGCGTACGTGAACGCGGCCCGGTCCGTCGCGGTGAGCAACCCGTCGTGTCATCTGGACTGGTCCGTACTCGCCGCGATCGGGCGGGTGGAGTCGAACCACGGCCGGTTCGGCGGAGCGGAACTACGGGCCGACGGGTCGGGCACCAGGCCGATCCGTGGTATCCCGCTGGACGGCCGGCCCGGTGTGGCCCGGATCCTGGACACCGACGGCGGCGTCTTCGACGGCGACGTGGCGTTCGACCGGGCGGTCGGACCGATGCAGTTCCTGCCGTCGACCTGGCACTTTGTGGCCGCCGACGGCAACGGCGACGGCACCATGGATCCGAACAACATCTTCGACGCCACACTGGGCGCGGCCAGGTACCTGTGTGCGGGCGGTGCCAATCTGAGCAACCGGGCCGCGCTCACCGCTGCCATCCTGCGCTACAACCACAGTTCGGACTATGCGGCACTGGTGCTGGCGCTGGCCGACGCGTACCACAGGGGACAGACCATCCTGCCTCCGCCCGAGCCGGTGCACCCGGCCCCGCCGGTTACCACTCCGGTGTTGCCGCCGGTCAACGTGGGCATCCCGCCTGGTCTGCACGACCCGGCGTCCGGCAGCGAGACCGCCGATCCCACCCCGCCCACGGCGACGCCACCGGTCACCGAACCACCGGTCACCGAGCCGCCGACCACCACACCGCCGCCCACCGAGCCGAGCTGTCCGCCGACCACCGACCCCGTCGACGGTTCGACCACAGACCCCGGAACAGATCCCACGGCCGATCCGGCCACGGACCCAACTGACTCGACCACGGGTTCCACGGCCGACCCGGCCACCGATCCCACGGACGGGACGACCGCCACGCCGAGTTGCCCGACGACTGATCCGACCACGGACCCGCCGACGACCGATCCGTCGGCGACCGGGTCCGAGAGCCCGACCGACAGCACCACCTCACCGGAGACGTCGACCCCGCCGGCCACCTCGACGCCGACGGCCACCGCGACGGCGACCTGAACGGCCCGCCGGTGCCGACGGGTGTGTCGGCACCGGCGCGGCCAGGTCGTACGCGGGCTGCGCCGGGCGGGTGTGACGTGGTCCGGTCAGGATCCTGTCCGGTGCACCTTGTGCTGGGCGGCCTGGGCGAGTGGCCGAACCACCAGCAGGTCGAGGTTCACGTGTGGCGGGCGGGTGGCCACCCAGGCCACACAGTCGGCCACGTCCTCGGCGGTCAGCGGTTCGTCCACCCCGGCGTAGACGGCGTTGGCCCGTTCGACGTCACCATCGAACCGCACCAGGCTGAACTCCTCGGTGCGCACCATGCCAGGGGCGATCTCGCTCACCCGGACCGGACGCCCACACAGTTCCAGCCGCAGCGTCTCGGTCAGTGCGGTCTGTGCGTGCTTGGCACCGGTGTAGCCGGCACCCCCCTCGTAGACGATGCGGCCGGCGGTGGAGGAGACCACCACCACGTGGCCCCGCCCGGTGGCCTCCAGGGCGGGCAGCAGCGCCTTTGTGACCCGCAGGGTTCCGAGCACGTTCACGTCATACATCCACTGCCAGTGCTCGATGTCGGCCGCTTCGATCGGTTCGGTACCCTTTGCTCCGCCAGCGTTGTTCACCAGGAGTTGGCAGGTGGGTACCGCGGCGGCGAAGGCGTCCACCGACGCCTGGTCGGTCACGTCCAGCGGTATGGCGGTGCCGCCGATCTGGTCGGCGATCGCCTCGATCCGATCACGTCGACGGGCGCCGAGCACCACCTGGAATCCTTCGGACGCGAGTCTGCGGGCGGTGGCAGCACCGATGCCGCTGCTGGCACCGGTGACAACGGCGATGGGTTTGTCGGTCATGGACCACATCCTCGCCGGATGGTCACCTGACCCGCCAGCGGCTCTGGGACGCCGGATGTGGCCTGCGTCTCACAACGACGGCGACACGGGCAGGATTTCTGTCTTCCCGGTGTTCTGCCGTTCTGGACCGGTCCTGACCTGTGCAGCCTGACTCGGAGGTTGACGTGGATACCGCGACGCCGGACCCGCAGGGGCCGTTCGCCCGGAGCGAACCGGTGGGCTGTGTGACGCCGCTGCGGGGCGTGGGCATGCCACGCCGGGTGGCCGCGTTGTCGGTACACACCTCGCCACTGGACCAGCCCGGCGGCGGTGACGCCGGCGGGATGAACGTCTACATCGTGCAGGTGGCCCGCCGGTTGGCCGAGTTGGGGGTGGCGGTGGAGATCTTCACCCGGGCCACCTCGCTCGATGCTCCACCAACCATCGAGATGGCGCCGGGTGTGTTGGTCCGGCACGTGCCCGCCGGGCCGTACGAGGGCCTGTCCAAGGAGGACCTGCCCAACCAGCTCTGCACGTTCACCGCCGGGGTGTTGCGGGCCGAGGCGCAACACGAACCCGGCTGGTACGACGTGATCCACTCCCACTACTGGCTGGCCGGGCAGGTCGGCTGGCTGGCCCGGGACCGCTGGGGAGTGCCCCTGGTGCACTCCGCGCACACCCTGGCGAAGGTCAAGAACGCAGGTCTGGCCGCCGGGGATGCTCCCGAACCGGCGATCCGGGTGGCCGGTGAACAGCAGGTGGTCGCCGAGGCGGACCGGCTGGTCGCCTCCACCGACGCGGAGGCCGGCCAGTTGGTCCGGCTCTACGGGGCCGAACCCGACCGGGTGGCCGTGGTGCCGCCCGGGGTGGACCTGGACACCTACCGGCCTGGTGACGGCCTGGCTGCCCGCCGCCGGATCGGCCTTCCCGCCGACGCCGACGTACTGCTGTTCGTCGGTCGCATCCAGCGGCTCAAGGCCCCCGACATCCTGCTGCGCGCCGCCGCGTTACTGCGCGAACGGCGTGGCCAGCGTGCTGGCGGGCTGATCTGTCTGGTGGTGGGCGGCGCCAGTGGCAGCGGTGGTGACGAGCCGGCCCGGTTGCGCGCGTTGGCCGACTCGTTGGGAATGGCGGAAGCGGTGCGGTTCGTCGCGCCCTGCCCGGCGGTCGAGCTGCGGGACTACTACCTGGCGGCGGACCTGACCGTGGTGCCCAGCCACACCGAGTCCTTCGGATTGGTCGCCCTGGAGTCGCAGGCGTGCGGCACGCCGGTGGTGGCCGCGCGGGTCGGTGGGTTGTCCACCGCGGTCCGCGACAGCGTGTCCGGAATGTTGGTGGACGGGCATGATCCGGCCGGCTACGCGGCGGTACTGGACCGGCTGTTGGCCGAGCCCGGGCACCGGGCGGTGTTGTCGGACGGAGCGGTGCGACACGCCCGCGGCTTCGCCTGGCAGCGCACGGCAGAACGGCTACTGGCCGTCTACCAGGCCGCACGCTGTGAGGTGGAGTGGGCCAGAATGCTGGCATGAACTCGGTGGCCCGAAGCGATCTCGACCACGTCATCCGGTCGACCCTGGATGATGCCGGTCTGGGGTACCAGCGGGTGGCCGAGGGGGAGTTCCTGGTCACCCTGCCGGGCACCCACAAGCTGGGCACGATGTGCTGGCTGGTGGTCGGCGAGCACGCGATGCTGGTCGAGGCGTTCGTGATGCGGCGCCCGGACGAGGGGCACGAGCGGCTGTACCACTTCATGCTGCGCCGCAACGCCCGCATGTACGGGGTGTCGTTCTGCCTGGACCCCGACGGTGACGTCTACCTGGTCGGGCGGGTGCCGTTGCACGCGGTGAACCCGGCCGAACTGGACCGGCTGCTCGGTTCGGTGCTCAGCTACGCCGACGAGAACTTCAACACCATGCTGGAGATCGGGTTCGGCTCCTCCATCCGACGGGAGTGGGCGTGGCGGGCCAGTCGGGGCGAGTCACTGGCCAACCTCCAGGCGTTCGCCCGGTTCGCCAACCCAGACCGGGGTTGAGACCCGCATCGGTGCGGGGGCGGACCCCACCGGTGTGCCGAGCCGGGTTGGTAGGGCAGGATCTGGGTCATGACCGGCACGCTGGTGCTGCTCCGCCACGGCGAGAGCGACTGGAACCGACGCAACCTGTTCACCGGCTGGGTGGACGTCGACCTGAGTGAGGCGGGCGAGGCCGAGGCGCGGCACGGCGGCGAACTGCTCGCCCAGGCCGGCCTGCTGCCCGACCTGGTGCACACCTCGGTGCTGCGCCGGGCGATCCGCACCGCCGAACTCGCACTGGGTGTCGCCAACCGGCACTGGATCCCGGTTCGCCGGTCCTGGCGGCTCAACGAGCGGCACTACGGCGCGTTGCAGGGCAAGGACAAGGCACAGGTACGCGCGGAGTACGGCGACGAGCAGTTCATGCGCTGGCGGCGTTCCTACGACACCCCGCCGCCGCCGCTGCCCGACGACTCGGAGTTCTCCCAGGCCGCGGACCCGCGTTATGCCGACCTACTGGGTACCGCCCCGCGGACCGAGTGCCTGGCTGACGTGGTCGCCCGGCTGCTGCCGTACTGGTACGACGCGATCGTGCCCGACCTGCGGCTGGGCCGTACCGTGCTGGTCGCCGCGCACGGCAACTCGCTGCGGGCACTGGTCAAACACCTCGACCAGATCGACGACGCCAGCATCGCCGGGCTGAACATCCCCACCGGAATCCCGCTGCGCTACGACCTGGACGACCACCTGGCACCGGTCACCCCCGGCGGGGTGTACCTGGATCCCGGCGCGGCCGAGGCGGCCATCGCCGCGGTGGCCAACCAGGGCCGCTGAGGAGCACGAGTCGCAACCGGTGTGGGACCTCGGGTTCCACACCGTGCGCACCGGTCCGACCGGACCGTCGGGTGTGTCTGGCGCCAACGTCGGTCGGGCTGGTCAGGACCGGCGTGCCGGCATCTGTCCGGTGACCAGGTAGACCACCCGCCGGGCCACCGACACCGCGTGGTCGGCGAACCGCTCGTAGTAACGGCCGATCAGCGTGACGTCTACGGCCGGCTCGACGCCGTGGTTCCACTCCTCGGACAGCAGCGCGGTGAACAGGGTCCGGTGCAGCGCGTCCATGGCATCGTCGTCGGACTCCAGTTCCAACGCCTGGGCGACGTCCCGGCCGTCGATAACCTCGCCGGCCTTGGCCACGATGTGTTGCGCCACCTCACCCATCTGCCGGATCGTGTCGTGCAACTCGGGCGGCACCGCCGGGATGGGGTAGCGCAGCCTGGCGATCTTGGCCACGTGTAGCGCCATGTCGCCCATTCGTTCCATGTCGGCGACCATCCGCAGGCTGGTCACGATGATCCGAAGGTCGCCGGCCACCGGTTGCTGACGGGCCAGTAGGTCCATGGCCCGTTCCTCCACCGCCCGGTACAGGGCGTCCACCCGGGCATCGTCGGAGATCACCGACTCGGCCAGGGACACGTCTGCGTCGAGCAACGCGGTGGTGGCCCGGCGCATGGCGGTGCCCACCAACTCGCTCATCTCCACCAGTGCGCGCCCGATCTGGTCGAGTTCATCATGAAACGTGTCGCGCATGCTGTCGTCTCCCCCGCCGGATCAGGTGGCGCCGCCGTGGTCGAGGCTAATCGACCAGGACACGTCTGAGCTCCGGTCAGGTGAACGCCAAAGATACGGTCGGTGAACTCTGGCCCGCGCATGGGTGATGCCGGTCTCGCCCGTTCGGGTTTGGTCCGCGGTCCGACCTACCATCGGTGTTGTGCGAGTCCTCGCCATGACGATCGCGGGGTTGGTCGTCTGGACCGTCGCCGTCTGGTGGATCACCGGTTGGCGGATCACCCGCCGGGTGACCGCGGCCCCGGTCGTGGCCGGCCCGGGCGGTTCGGGGGGCCCGGTCGGTTCGGTCCGCCCGGTCGGTCTGGCCGACGGCCCCACCCTGGATGACCTCACCATCGACCCACCCGCCGCCCCCTCCGGA
>DATCWR010000261.1:0-4854 GCA_036566245.1 Mycobacteriales bacterium
ACCGGCGCACCCGGGTCCGGGTGCCTGGCGGGCCAGCGCGCTGCCGCGCTGACCCACATCCCGCGCGCTACGCCCCGGCCACCCCTGTCGGGGGTGGAGGTACCGGCGCCCACTCCTGTGGACGGGGGACGAACAGGACCGTGCGGGCGAGTGTCTCAACATCCTGCCCCGGGCCTGGTGTGACCAGACCTTCCTGGAGCAGCACGGCCAGGCCGTGCACCAACGACCACGCCCCGAGCACGCGACCACGCTCGGCCGGCGCACCCGCGGGGTCGGCTGCTCCGGCACGCAACAGTACGGCGGCGTGCTCACGTGGAGTGGCGAGATCCGGATCGTCCGTGTGTACCAGACCCGGGGTGCGCATGACCGCGAAGTGGGCCTGGTGGGTCATCGCGAAGACGACGTAACTGACGCCGAGCTCGCGGAAGTCCGAGGTCGTGCGCGCCGTGTCGGCGAGTGCGCCGGCCAGCAGGGTCCAGCCCTCCGCCGCGATCGCGGTGAGCAGTCCCGCCTTGTCGGTGAAGTGGTGCGCCGGAGCCGCGTGCGAGACCCCGGCCCGGCGGGCCACCTCGCGCAGACTCAGCGCCGCGGGACCACGTTCGGAGACGACCGCGAGCGCGGTGTCCATCAGAACGCGGCGGAGGTTGCCGTGGTGGTAGGGACGCTCGGTCACGGGTGCAGCCTACCGGGAATCTAGACATTGACAAGACTGGCTGTCGAGGGCATCTTGTCACTGACAAGATTCGCCTGTCGAAAGGTTCTCCCATGGCTCCGACGGTCGTTCTGATCGGTTCCTGGCTGTTGTTGCGGCTGATGGGTCTGCTTGGCGTGGGCGTCCTCGACTCGTGGGTGTTCCCCCTGCGCGGCGCACTCGCCGCCATGTTCCTGCTGACCGCGGTCGCGCGCCTCAGCCCGAGGCGCCGGTCCGACCTGATCGCGATGGTGCCGCCCTCGTTGCCCCGGCCCGCGCTGCTGGTGAGCATCACCGGCGTGCTGGAGGTCGTCGGCGCGGCCGGACTGCTGCTGTCCGCGACCGCCCGACCCGCAGCCGCCTGTCTCGCGCTGTTGCTGGTGCTCATGTTCCCGGCCAACGTGCACGCCGCCCGGGTCGGGGGATCCCTCGGCGGTCGCGCGGTCACGCCGCTGCTGCCGCGCACCGCGATGCAGATACTGTTCGCCGGGTGCTGCGTCGCCGTGACGTTGTCCTGACCGGATCGACCCGACCCGCGGCCAGTGCACAGCTCACGGTATGAGAACCGGTGGACCGGTCCCTGCATGCCGGGTCACGCTGCCCGCTACCCTGCGCAGCGTGACCCCCCGATTGGTCCTCGCCTCTGCCTCGCCGGCCCGCCGTCGACTGTTGGAGGATGCCGGACTGCGGGTGGAGGTGGTGCCCAGCGACGTCGACGAGTCACTGGTGACCGCTCCGGACACCGAGTCGCTGGTGGAGACACTTGCCATCGCCAAGGCCCGCCGAGTGGCCCGGGACATCACCGACGACGCGTTCGTACTCGGCTGCGACTCCCTGCTCGACATCGACGGGGAGTCGTTCGGCAAACCTGGCACCAGCTCGGAGGCCAGGCGCCGATGGGCCCGGATGGCCGGACGCTGCGGCACCCTCTACACCGGCCACTGCCTGGTTGACGTGCGCGGCGGGGAGGTGTTCGGCGAGTCGGTGGCGGTGGCCTCGACCAGTGTCCGGTTCGGACGCCCCGACGCCGAGGAGGTCGCGGCCTACCTAGCCTCCGGCGAACCGCTGGGGGTCGCCGGCGCGTTCACCCTGGACGGTCTGGGCGGTTGGTTCGTGGAGGAGATCCTGGGTGACCACGGCACCGTGGTCGGGCTGTCCCTGCCGCTGCTGCGTCGGATGCTGCGTGACCACGGGGTCCGGGTCACCGACCTGTGGACCTGACCGACCGGCCCAGGTTCGGCCGGATCGGTTCGGATGTGACGCGGCCCCGGGTGTTGTTCTCCCGGGGCCGCAGTCGTGTCGTTGGGCGCTGGTTCGGTCAGTCCTGCTCCGTCATCCCCTCGGGGACGACCCGACGCCGCCGACCGGTCACCAACAGGCCCGCACCGAGCAGCACCAGGGCGGCACCGGTCGCGGTCATCGGCACGGTGTACGGGGCGCCGGTGTTGGCCAACGTGCCGCGCGCCGACACGTTCCGCACCACGGTCGCCGGCGTGGTTCGGACCGCTGCCGGCGTCGTGTGGGCCGGGTTCGACGCGGTCTGGTGGTTGCCGTTGTCCCCGTTGTCGCCGTTGTTGTTGTCATCCCCACCCTGCGGATTGGTGTCGGTGGGAGGTGGGTTGTTGCCCGTGTCGGCCGGTTCGGGCACGTCGACGGTGGCGAACAGACCCACGCCGTCACAGGTCACGCTCACGGTGTCGACCGTCACGGGTTCCTGTGTGTCACTGTCGACCCCGGTGAGTGTCAGGTCCGCGGTGACGGTGCCCACGCTGAAGTTCATCGAACCGGCGGCGTTGGCGGTGAACCCGGTCAGCGTCAGGGCCGAAGCTGGCGTGGTGAACTCGATCGCACCATCCGCGGTGACGTCCGCCTCGATCGGCATGCCCCCATCCGTGCTGGGGTCCGCCGACCCCGCGCCCGTCGTGTCACCAGCGACCGCACCGATCGGGAAGGACGAGAACGCTCCACTCACATGGGTCACACCAAGCCCTGGCAGCGTCGAGACGGCGGTCTTCGCGGTCACCATGAACCCGGTGAGTTCGACCGGGTCACCGACCTGCGGCGTGCCCGTCACCGATCCGGCAACCGTCAGGGACAGGTCGAAGTCCACCGGCTGCTGGCCTGTGTTGGTTGTCCCCATGCAGTGGTACATCAGGGGTGTCTCGGCCAGCGCCGGCGTTGCCATCAGCCCGACGGCGGTCGCCGCCGCACCCACCACGATCGCGGTGGTACCCGCGACCGTCACGCGCTTCCTTGCGGTTCCCCCAAGTCGCACGAAGATACCCTCCAAAACAAATATCAACTTCACTTATGTGTACGGAACACCGTAAGGCCATACACGGCCCGGTCGGGATTATCTCATATAGTTCATGAAACACGTAGCATGTGAAGTACGTACGGGTACACACCGACGTGGTGATCATCGAGGCAATTCCCCGATGCCCGCCCTCCTCCGGACACCGTTGGCCCGTTCAGCGGACAGTCGGTCCCACGAATGACCACGCCCCGACCCGTCCATCACCCCGTCCGGCGTTCCCGGGGTGTGAGGTGGAGCGAGGCTCCCCACCGAAGGCGCAGCACCACACCCCTGACCACCTCACCCCGGAGCCGGGGCTTGGCCCTGGCGAGGGGATGGACACAACCATCTAGACTCGCCTGCGTTGTCGAGGAAGGAGCCGCACCAGTGCACAAGGTCCTCGTGGCTAACCGAGGAGAGATCGCGGTGCGGGTGATCCGAGCCTGCCGGGATGACGGACTGGCCAGCGTGGCCGTGTACGCCGACCCGGATCGGGACGCCCCGCACGTACGGATGGCCGACGAGGCGTTCGCGTTGGGCGGCGCCACACCGGCCGAGTCCTACCTTCGGATCGACAAGATCCTCGATGCTGCCCGCGCGTCCGGTGCCGACACGGTGCACCCCGGTTACGGCTTCCTCTCGGAGAACGCCGAGTTCGCCCAGGCGGTGCTCGACGCCGGGCTGATCTGGGTCGGACCGACCCCCGAGGCGATCCGCCGGCTCGGCGACAAGGTCGAGGCCAGGCACATCGCCACCGCGGCCGGTGCCCCGCTGGTGCCGGGCACCGCGGATCCGGTCAGCGGACCGGACGAGGTGGTCGCCTTCGCCCGCGAACACGGCCTTCCGGTTGCCATCAAGGCGGCGTTCGGCGGTGGTGGGCGTGGCCTGAAGGTGGCCCGCCAGTTCGAGGAGATCGAGGAGCTGTACGCCTCGGCGGTCCGCGAGGCACAGACCGCGTTCGGCCGGGGTGAGTGCTTCGTCGAACGCTACCTGGACCGGCCCCGGCACGTGGAGGCACAGATCCTCGCCGACACCCACGGCAACGTGGTGGTCGTGGGCACCCGGGACTGTTCGCTCCAGCGCCGACACCAGAAACTGGTCGAGGAGGCGCCCGCGCCGTTCCTGACCGACGAACAACGCCGAAGCATCCACGAGGCCGCCCGGTCGATCTGCCGGCAGGCCGGTTACCACGGTGCCGGGACCGTGGAGTTCCTGGTCGGCACCGACGGTGTGATCAGCTTCCTGGAGGTCAACACCCGGTTGCAGGTCGAACATCCGGTCACCGAGGAGACCAGCGGTGTCGACCTGGTCCGCGAGCAGTTCCGGATCGCCGCCGGGGAACCGCTGCGGTTCACCGAGGACCCGACCCCGCGCGGCCACTCGTTCGAGTTCCGGATCAACGGCGAGGACCCGGGCCGAGGGTTCCTGCCCGCCCCCGGCACGGTGACCCGTTTCGTTCCACCGACCGGACCTGGGGTCCGGATGGACTCGGGTGTCGAGTCCGGTTCGGTGGTCGGTGGCGCGTTCGACTCGTTGCTGGCCAAACTCATCGTCACCGGTGAGACGCGTGCCCAGGCGCTGGAACGGGCTCGCCGCGCCCTGGACGAGCTGGTCGTGGAGGGCATGGCCACCGCCCTGCCGTTCCACCGCGCGGTGGTGCGCGACCCGGCGTTCACCACCGAACCGTTCCACGTGCACACCCGGTGGATCGAGACCGAGTTCGACAACCAGATCCCGGTGTTCTCCGGTGGTGCCGACGCGGACACCGAGGCCGAACCGCGCCAGACCGTGGTGGTCGAGGTGGGCGGCCGACGGCTCGAGGTGTCGCTGCCAGGGTCGCTCGCCGTGGCCGCCCCGGGCCGTTCCC
>DATCWR010000262.1:0-7014 GCA_036566245.1 Mycobacteriales bacterium
GGCCGCGTTCTCGGCGCGGACCTCGGCGATGTTCTTGACGTCGCCCTTGTAGATCCAGACCTTCACGCCGATGCGGCCGAACGTCGTACGAGCCTCGTAGAAGCCGTAGTCGATGTTGGCGCGCAAGGTGTGCAGCGGGACGCGGCCCTCGCGGTAGAACTCCGAGCGGGACATCTCGGCGCCGCCGAGGCGGCCACCGCACTGGATCTTGATGCCCTTGGCGCCCGCCTTCATCGTGCTCTGCATGCTCTTGCGCATCGCACGACGGAAGGAGACACGGGAGGAGAGCTGCTCGGCGACGGCCTGGGCCACGAGCTGAGCGTCCGTCTCGGGGTTCTTGACCTCGAGGATGTTCAGCTGGACCTGCTTGCCGGTCAGCTTCTCCAGTTCGCCGCGGATGCGGTCGGCCTCGGCGCCGCGGCGGCCGATGACGATGCCCGGGCGGGCGGTGTGGATGTCAACGCGGACGCGGTCGCGGGTGCGCTCGATCTCGACCTTCGAGATGCCGGCCCGCTCCATGCCCTTCGTCATCATGCGACGAATGGCGACGTCTTCCTTGACGTAGTCCTTGTACAGCTTGTCGGCGTACCAACGGGACTTGAAGTCCGTGGTAATGCCGAGCCGGAACCCATGCGGGTTAACCTTCTGGCCCATTACCGGGTTCCTTCCTTGCTGCTGACGACCACGGTGATGTGGCTGGTCCGCTTACGGATCCGGTAGGCACGGCCCTGGGCGCGCGGCCGGAACCGCTTCAGGGTCGGGCCCTCGTCCACGTACGCCTCGCTGATGACCAGCGAGGTCGCGTCCGTGTGGTCGTAGTTGTGAGCGGCGTTGGCGATGGCGCTGTCCAGCACCTTGCCAACCGGCACGCTCGCGGCCTGCGGGGCGAAACGCAGGACCGCCTGAGCCTCCGTGGCGTCCATGCCACGGATGAGGTCCACCACGCGGCGGGCCTTCATGGGCGTGACGCGGATGTACCGCGCCTGGGCCCTGGCTTCCATGGTTGTCCCTTCGGTGTGAGTCGTCATAGTCGCTTCCACCCCGCGGTCAGCGGCGCTTCGACTTCCGGTCGTCCTTGACGTGGCCGCGGAAGGTGCGAGTCGGCGAGAACTCGCCGAGCTTGTGGCCGACCATCGACTCGGTGACGAACACCGGGACGTGGATCTTGCCGTTGTGCACCGCGATGGTGTGACCCAGCATCGCCGGGGTGACCATCGAGCGACGGGACCAGGTCTTGATGACGTTCTTGGTGCCAGCTTCGTTCTGGACGTCCACCTTCTTGGCGAGGTGGCCGTCGACGAAGGGCCCCTTCTTGAGACTGCGCGGCATCTAAACCCGCTCCTAGCGCTTCTTGTTCGTCTTGCGGCGGCGGACGATGTACCTGCTCGACGCCTTCTTCGGCGCGCGGGTACGACCCTCCTTCTGACCCCACGGCGAGACCGGGTGGCGTCCACCGGAGGTCTTGCCCTCACCACCACCGTGCGGGTGGTCAACCGGGTTCATCGCGACACCGCGGACGGTCGGGCGTACGCCCTTCCAGCGCATACGGCCGGCCTTGCCCCAGTTGATGTTCGACTGCTCGGCGTTGCCGACCTCGCCGACCGTGGCGCGGCAGCGGGCGTCGACCAGGCGGATCTCACCCGACGGCATACGAAGGTGGGCCATGGTGCCCTCCTTCGCCAGCAGCTGCACGGAGGCACCCGCGGAACGGGCGAACTTCGCACCACCGCCGGGCCGCAGCTCGACCGCGTGGAGGGTCGTACCGACCGGGATGTTGCGCAGCGCCAGGTTGTTGCCGGGCTTGATGTCTGCGGCCGGACCGTTCTCGACGCGGTCGCCCTGCACCATGCCGCGGGGGGCGAGGATGTAACGCTTCTCGCCGTCCGCGTAGTGGAGCAGCGCGATGCGCGCGGTGCGGTTCGGGTCGTACTCGATGTGCGCGACCCTGGCCGGTACACCGTCCTTGTCCGCACGCCGGAAGTCGATCAGCCGGTAGGCCCGCTTGTGGCCACCGCCCTGGTGCCGGACGGTGACCCGCCCGTGCGCGTTGCGACCGCCCCGGGAGTGCAGCGGGCGCACCAGGGACTTCTCCGGCTCGTCACGGGTGATCTCGACGAAGTCGGAGACGCTGGCACCACGACGCCCCGGCGTCGTCGGCCTGTACTTGCGGATGCCCATCTCGTCTCAGTCCTTATCTACTGCGCGTGCGGGGTCGGGACACGGTCCGTGGCCGTCAGGACACCGGCCCACCGAAGGCGTCGATCCGGTCGCCCGGCGCGAGCCTGACCACGGCCCGCTTGGTGTCGCGGCGTCGGCCGAACCCCTGGCGGGTCCGCTTACGCTTGCCCGGCCGGTTCAGCGTGTTGACACTGATCACCCTGACGTTGAACACCTGCTGGACAGCGATCTTGATCTGCGTCTTGTTGGCGTCCGGTCGCACGATGAAGGTGTACTTGTCCTCGTCGAGCAGTCCGTAGCTCTTCTCCGAGATCACCGGCGAGAGCAGGATGTCACGGGGGTCGGAATTCACTGGTCACCCTCCTCGGCGGACTGTGATCCGGCGTCGGAGGTGGCCGCGGCCCGCACCGTCCCGCCGGTGAACGTGTCCAGCGCGTCACGGGTGAACACCACGTCGTCGCTGACCAGCACGTCGTAGGTGTTGAGCTGGCCCGGCGTGATCAGGTGCACGCTCGGCACGTTGCGCAGGCTCTTCCAGGTCAACAGGTCCTCGCGGGACGCCACCACCAGCACGTTGCGCGAGCTGGCCACCTTGACCAGCGCCGCGACCGCGGACCTGGTCGAGGGAGCGTCACCGTCGACAAAGCCGGTGACCACGTGCACCCGGCCGCCGCGAGCCCGGTCGGACAGCGCACCACGCAGGGCGGCCGCCTTCATCTTCTTGGGCGTGCGCTGGTCGTACCGGCGCGGCGACGGGCCGTGCACCACACCACCGCCGGTGAACTGCGGCGCCCGGATCGACCCCTGCCGGGCCCGGCCGGTGCCCTTCTGCCGGTACGGCTTGGTGCCACCACCGGACACCTCACCGCGCGACCTCGAGTCGTGGGTGCCCTGCCGCGCGGCGGCGAGCTGGGCCACCACGACCTGGTGCATCAGCGCGGTGTTGGCCTGCACGTCGAACAGGTCGACCGGCAGCCGTACCGTCTCCGCGGTGGCGACGCCCTGGGCGTCGCGGACCGTGACCAGCGCCCCGCTGCCCGGGGTGGCCGTGGTCTGGTCGTCCGTGCTCACTTGGCAGCACCGCCCTTCGCCGCGGTTCGCACCAACACCAGCCCGCCGACCGGTCCGGGAACCGCGCCCTTGATCAGCAGCAGGCCCCGCTCCGGGTCGACCCGGTGCACGGTGAGGTTCAGTGTGGTGGTGCGGACGTTGCCCATCCGGCCGGCCATCCGCAGGCCCTTGAACACCCGGCCCGGGGTGGCGCAGCCACCGATCGATCCGGGGGAACGGTGCTTCCGCTGGGTGCCGTGTGCCGCGCCCAGACCCTTGAATCCGTGCCGCTTCATCACACCCGCGGTGCCCTTGCCCTTGCTGGTGCCCACCACGTCCACGCGGGCACCGGACTCGAACACCTCCGGCCCGAGTTCCTGTCCGACCTGGTAGTCGGCCGCGTCCGCGGTGCGCACCTCGGCGACATGCCGGCGCGGGGTGACCCCGGCGCTACGGAAGTGCCCGGTCTGCGGCTTGTTCACCCGGCGCGGGTCGACCGCGCCGAAGGCGAGCTGGACCGCGGAGTAACCATCGTTGTCCGGCGTGCGTATCTGGGTCACCACGCACGGCCCCGCCTTGACGACGGTCACCGGCACGATCCGGTTGTTCTCATCGAACACCTGGGTCATACCAAGCTTCTCGCCAAGCAGGCCGCGGACGCCGCCCCTGTCGTTAGTCATCTGTCGCGGTCCCTACTGGATGTTCACGTCGACGCTGGCCGGCAGGTCGATGCGCATGAGCGCGTCGACGGTCTTCGGCGTCGGGTCGAGGATGTCGATCAGCCGCTTGTGGGTGCGCATCTCGAAGTGCTCGCGGCTGTCCTTGTACTTGTGCGGCGAGCGGATCACGCAGTAGACGTTCTTCTCCGTCGGGAGCGGCACCGGACCCACGACACGGGCACCGGTGCGCGTCACCGTGTCGACGATCTTGCGGGCCGACATGTCGATCGCCTCGTGGTCGTAGGCCTTGAGCCGGATGCGGATCTTCTGTCCCGCCATGGTGGCTTCAGTTCCTTACTGAGTCAGTGCCGCTGGTGGTCTGCCGCCGGTGGCGGCCGGATCAGGCCCGGCCGCCGCCCGCTCCGCAACTACTTGATGATCTTGGTAACCCGACCGGCGCCGACGGTGCGTCCACCCTCACGGATGGCGAACCGCAGACCCTCCTCCATGGCGATGGGCTGGATCAGCGCCACCGACATCTCGGTGTTGTCGCCGGGCATGACCATCTCGGTGCCCTCGGGCAGGGTCACCACGCCGGTCACGTCGGTGGTACGGAAGTAGAACTGCGGCCGGTAGTTGTTGAAGAACGGCGTGTGCCGACCACCCTCGTCCTTGGACAGCACGTACACCTGTGCCTCGAACTCGGTGTGCGGGGTGATCGAGCCGGGCTTGCAGATCACCTGACCGCGCTCGACCTCCTCGCGCTTGGTGCCGCGGAGCAGCAGGCCGATGTTGTCGCCGGCCTGGCCCTGGTCGAGCAGCTTCTTGAACATCTCCACGCCGGTGACGGTCGTGCTCATCGACTTTTCCTTGATGCCGACGATCTCGATCGTCTCGCTCACCTTGACCACGCCGCGCTCGACCCGGCCGGTCACCACGGTGCCACGACCGGTGATCGTGAAGACGTCCTCGATCGGCATCAGGAACGGCTTCTCGACGTCACGCTGCGGCTCGGGGATCGACTCGTCCACCGCGTCCATCAGCTCGAGCAGCTTCTCGGCCCACTCGCCGTCGCCCTCCAGCGCCTTGAGCGCGGAGACGCGGATCACCGGGACGTCGTCGCCGGGGAACTCGTAGCTGGACAGCAGCTCACGCACCTCGAGCTCGACCAGTTCGAGGATCTCCTCGTCGTCCACCATGTCCGACTTGTTCAGGGCGACCACGATGTAGGGCACGCCGACCTGGCGGGCCAGCAGCACGTGCTCCTTGGTCTGCGGCATCGGACCGTCGGTCGCCGACACCACCAGGATGGCGCCGTCCATCTGGGCCGCACCGGTGATCATGTTCTTGATGTAGTCGGCGTGTCCCGGACAGTCGACGTGCGCGTAGTGCCGCTTCTCCGTCTGGTACTCGACGTGCGAGATGGAGATGGTGATGCCGCGCGCCTTCTCCTCGGGAGCCTTGTCGATCTTGTCGAAGGGTGACAACTCGTTGAGGGTCGGGTACTTGTCGTGCAGAACCTTGGTGATCGCCGCGGTCAGCGTGGTCTTGCCGTGGTCGATGTGACCGATGGTTCCGATGTTGACGTGCGGCTTGGTCCGCTCGAACTTCGCCTTCGCCACTGGAGTCCTCCTGGTGGATGTTTCTTCGTTACGTCGTTGATTGCGCGGCGATGCTCAGATGCTCACTCGCCTGTGGCCTTCGCGATACCGGTGGCTCGGCTCCAGACTCGCTCCGCTCCGCACGGCGTTCCGTGCCGCTGCGATGCTCACTCGCCTGTCGCCTTCGCGATGATTTCCTTCGCGACGTTCTGCGGAACCTCGGCGTAGGAGTCGAACTGCATGGTGTAGTTTGCCCGCCCCTGGGTTCGAGACCGCAGGTCGCCGACGTAGCCGAACATCTCCGAGAGTGGCACCAGAGCGCGGACCACCCGCAGACCGCCGCGCTCCTCCATCGCCTGGATACTGCCGCGGCGGGAGTTCAGGTCGCCGATGACATCACCCATGTGCTCCTCGGGAGTGACCACCTCGACGGCCATCATCGGTTCGAGTAGCACCGGGCTCGCCCTACGGGCGGCCTCCTTCAGGACCATCGAACCGGCGATCTTGAACGCCATCTCCGACGAGTCGACCTCGTGGTACTGACCGTCGAGCAGGGTCACCTTCAGGCCGACCAACGGGTAGCCGGCGAGCACGCCGTACTGCATCGCCTCCTGGCAACCGTGGTCCACCGAGGGGATGAACTCCTTGGGGATCCGACCGCCGGTGACCGCGTTGTTGAACTCGTAGGTGGCACCGTCGGCGGTGGTCGCCAGCGGTTCCAGGGTGATCAGCACCTTGGCGAACTGCCCGGACCCGCCGGTCTGCTTCTTGTGCAGGTACTCGACCTTCTCGACCTTCTTGCGGATGGTCTCCCGGTAGGCGACCTGCGGCTTACCGACGTTCGCCTCGACCTTGAACTCCCGGCGCATCCGCTCGACCAGCACCTCCAGGTGCAGCTCACCCATACCGCGGATGATGGTCTGACCGGTCTCCTCGTCGTTGCGGACCTGGAAGGTCGGGTCCTCCTCGGCCAGCTTCTGGATCGCGGTGGACAGCTTCTCCTGGTCACTCTTGGTCTTCGGTTCGATGGCCACCGAGATGACCGGCTCGGGGAAGGTCATCGATTCCAGGATGACTGGCTTGTCCTGGTCACACAGCGTGTCACCGGTGGTGGTGTTCTTCAGCCCGACGACCGCGACGATCTGACCGGCACCCACGCCCTGGCGCTCCTCGCGCTTGTTGGCGTGCATCTGGTAGATCTTGCCGATCCGCTCCTTGCGGTCCTTGGTGCTGTTGAGCACCGGCGAACCCGAGGCCAGCTTTCCGGAGTACACCCGGATGTAGGTCAGCCGACCCAGGTGCTGGTCCGTCTGGATCTTGAAGGCCAGGGCCGCGAACGGTTCGTTCTCGTCGGCGCCCCGGGAGACCTCGGTCTGCCCGTCCAACGCGGTGCCGGTGATGGTCGGGATGTCCAGCGGGCTGGGCAGGTAGCTGACCACCGCGTCCAGCATCGGCTGGACGCCCTTGTTCTTGAACGCCGATCCGCACAGCACCGGCGTGACCGCGCTGGCCAGGGTGGCCCGACG
>DATCWR010000265.1:0-5383 GCA_036566245.1 Mycobacteriales bacterium
GGCGGCACCGGCAGCTTGTCCCACGCCGACGGGGTGGAGGGCGGCGGCGGGCCGGGCCGGGCCGCCGGGTCGGGAGCCGAGCCCCACGATCCACCGGTCCACCGGTCCGACCGCTGGTCCGGTTCGGCCGCCCAGGAACGGGACCCGTACATTTCGGGCCCTGGCCCGTACCCGGGTTCGTGTCCTGGCCCGTACCCGGGCACGGGACCTGGCCCGTACCCGTCTGGCCGGTCGGGCCACCCGGTCGGAACCTCGGGGTGGGGCGGGCGCTGCCCCGGCCACTGGTCGGTCGGCACGGGTACCGGCTCGGAGGGGTGGCCGAGGGCGGGCTCGCGGGCCGGCTCGGCGGGATGGCCCCCCGCGGGCAGATCGAACCCGGTACGGGGCCCCAGATGGCTTGGCGGGTACGGCAGGTCCAGGCCGTCACGGCCGTCGGCTGCCGCCTCGTAGGCCGCACCGGCCTGCCGCATGGGCAGACCTGACCGGGACAGCCGCTGGTCTGGTGGTTCGTCCGTCAGTGGGTCTGGTCGGTAGGCCGGTGGCAGGTCGGGCTGCCTGTTACCGAAGGGTTCGGCCGGGAACTGTTCGCCGGGGAACTGTTCGCCGGGGAGGTGGCCGCCGGGGAATGGTTCGGCCGGGAACCGGTCCGCCGAACCGGGCAGGTCCGGTGGGGATGGCCAGAACTCGGTGGGTGCGGCGTGCTCGGGCCCGAGCCGGTCGGCGTGGTCGGGGAAACCGTGCTGTGCCGCGGCCGGGAACCGTTCACCCGGGTTACCGAAGCCCGGTTCCCTGCCGTTGCCGGGTGGATACGGCGGTGGCAGTTCGGTCTGGAAGCCACCGGCGGTGAAGAAGGGTGCCTCACCGGGGAACTGGCCCGGAGCCAGCGCCGCGGCCTGGTTCGCGGCCTGGTTTCCCGACTGATCTGGGAACTGGTCCGGAAACGCGCCCACCCGGTCCGGGAACTGCCCGGGGAACTGGTCCGGAGACCGACCCGGGAACTGACCACCGGGGGCGTCGGAGAACGTCCGGGGAATCGGTTCGGAGGGTGGCCCGAGCGCCGGTCCGGCGAGCGGTCCGGCCGGCCGGTCGGGTGTCGCCGGGAACCCTGGTCCGGGCGGGATCGGATCGGGTCCGCCGTGCGCGGCGCCCGGTTGCGGCGTCCCCGCATGGTCGGGGAGTCCTCCGGCGAGTACCGCGATCAGATCGGGCACGTCGGTCGGCGCCAGCCGGAACGTCGCACGGCACTGATCCCACTCCCACAGGCTCAGCACCACCATGCCCTCGGCATGATGCCAACTCGCTCGTAGCACGCGGCCCTCGCCACGGCCGTCGATGAAGACGTCTCGGTTGGGCGCTGGAAACGGAACGAGATCGCCCATGTAACCAGCATGGGTGGCCGCGCAGGGTCAGTCCAGCGCTTTGCCGGAATTGGTGGGCGCTGTGATGACCGTAACTCGGCGGCGTCGCGGACCGTCACCGGCCACGGCCGGCGCGTCGCCGGGTCGCTCTGCCCGGGCCGGGCACCCGCCGGGGAGGATGCCAACACAGGCCACGGGGGAGGGTGTGATGGCAGACGACGGCTTCGCGGTCGCGCTGTACCGGGAGGGCGGGAACTGGCAGTGTGACCCGCTGCCCCCGGCCGTCATGGACAGCCTGACCAACTGTGTGGCCGCGTTGCGCCAGCAACCCCCGGAGGGCGGCCCGATCGCCCTGGTCAACGTGGAGGATGAGTTCTTTCTCGCCCTGCGACTGGCCCCGGGGGGCGGGGTCCGGCTGTTGCTGTCCGACGCCACCGCGGCCGCCGACTGGGAACTGGCCCGGCAGGCGTTGGCCCGGTTGGGGGAACCGTTGCCCGCTGCCGAAGAACTTGACGAGGTCTGGTCGGCCGGTGACCTGGCGCTGTTTTCCGATCTTGGCCTTCCCGAGCGAGATCTCCGTACGATCCTGGAGGACGGGGACCTCTACCCGGATGAGATGCTGACCGCGATCACGCGCCGGATCGGTGTGGGCGCGGCCTACTCCCGGGTGGTGGACTCGTTGATGTCCTGATCCCCGGGGTCAAGCCATCGTTCGAATTTTCCGAATCAGAGGTAGTAGCAGGGGGAGGACGTGTCGTACTTCGCCGCCGCACTCGCCCATATCGGCGACAACTGGTCCGCCCACGAGGTCGACCTGGACGAGGTCGAGACCATCGATGACGTGGTTGACCTGCTCCGCGAGCTGGAACCCGACGCCAGCACCACGGTGCTGTTCGTCGAGGAGGACGACGAGTACGTCGCCATCGTCCGCCTGGACGTGAGCGAGGACACCGCGCGGGTGTTCGTCTCCGACGGTCGTGCCGCCGACACCTTCGCGGTGGCCGAGATGCTCGCCGAGGAGATCGAACCGGTGCGGGTGGACGAGGACGAGGAGGAGCCGTCAGGCCACGACGCCGAACCGTTGGGCGACGCCGGCCTGCTCGCCGATCTGGGAACCTCCGCCAGTGACCTGTTGGAGTTGTGCGCCCACGAGGGCATCCTGCCCTCGGACGTGATCTCCACGGTGTGTGAGAACGCCGGCTGCTCGGACGAGCTGGAGAACCTGCGCGAGGTGTAGGTGTCCACTGCACTGCGAGGTCCGGAGGACCTGATGCGGCTGGCGCTGCGCGCGGCCGGCGCTGCCGTCGGTTCGGCGGACGTGCCGGTGGGGGCCGTGCTGGTCGACGCCAACGGTCAGGTCCTGGCCGAGGCGTGCAACGAGCGGGAGCGCCGGGGGGACCCCACCGCGCACGCGGAGGTGCTGGTGCTGCGCGAGGCCGCTCGGCGGCTCGGTGGCTGGCGGCTGACCGGCAGCACCCTGGTCGTGACGTTGGAGCCGTGCACCATGTGCGCGGGCGCGTTGGTGCAGGCCCGGGTGTCCCGGCTGGTCTACGGCGCGGTGGACGACAAGGCCGGTGCGGTGGGTTCGCTGTGGGACGTGGTGCGGGACCGGCGGCTCAACCACCGGCCGGAGGTGTTCGGCGGGGTACTGGCCGAGGAGTGCGGGGCGCTGTTGCGCGACTTCTTCGCCGGCCATCGCCTGGTTGGACAGCCACCGGTACAGCCAGCGGCAAAGCCGCCGGGGCCGGCATCAGGACCGGCATCGGGACGGGTGCCCGGCCCGAACACGGGACGGCCGTGATCCGGTACGCTCGGCTGCGGTGGAGTCGCCTAGTGGCCGAGGGCGCACGCCTCGAAAGCGTGTGAGGGGGCAACCCCTCCGTGGGTTCAAATCCCACCTCCACCGCCGTTGACCCGCCGCGGGTGTCCCGCCGACCGAACCCGGTCTGAGGGGCACCGCGGCGGGTCGTTTCGGTTTCGGCCCCGATCCGGTGCACCCCACGCGCCCGCGCGCCACCGGGCGGCTGTGCCCACGATCGGCCGCGAACACGGGCCACAGGGTCGGTCCAGCGGCCATCACGGCGTCGACACGATCCAGATAACCTTGCATGCCGACGTGCCCGATTAAAGTTTGTGGGTTCAAACTTTAACGCGAGGGCACGGCATGAAAGGATAACCGTGGCGTACTCGGTGGAAGCACGCTGGGATCGGTCCTTTGACGCGCCAACCGGACGGGATCGGCGGGGTGGCCAGTACCGGCCCTACATTCCCGATCCACTGGTCACCCGTCCACTCACGGTCGACGCGGCGCTCAGCGCCCGGTCCGGGCGGGTGGAGAGTGCTGTCCGAGGACTGGTCGGTGGTTCTGGGGCGAGTGCCATGGAGGGGCTCTCCAGGTTCCTGCTCCGATCCGAGGCCATCGCCTCCTCTCGTATCGAGGGCCTTCAGGTCAGTGCGCAGCAGGTGGCACTTGCCGAACTTGCGCAGAGCGAACACATGCACATGCGGGGTCTTGCGAAGAACGCCGAGCTTGTCGCGAACAACATCACCGCACTGCGACGCGCCGCCACGGACCTGGCTGGTGCCCCGTCGGTCACTGTTCCCGGCGTGGAGGATCTACACCGGGCGTTGTTGCCCGACCTCACACCGCCGGGGCTGCGCACGGTGCAGAACTGGATCGGCGGCAGTGACTGGCATCCGATCGGCGCGGAGTTCGTTCCGCCGCCGGCCGACCATGTTCCAGGGTTGATGGCCGACCTGGCTGACTACATCACCGGCGCGGTGCACGCGCCCCTGATCCAGGCCGGGCTGGCACATGCCCAGTTCGAAACGATCCATCCGTTCACCGACGGAAACGGCCGGGTCGGGCGTGCCCTCATTCACACGGTTCTTACCCGTCGCGGGTTGACCAGGTCTGCGATCCTGCCGGTGAGTCTGGTGCTGCTCACCCGGTCAGCCGCGTACACCGAAGGACTCACGGCATACCGCTACCTCGGTCCGCCGGACGGCCCCGCGGCCCGGGCCGGAGTCACGACCTGGCTGGAGGCATTCCTGGACGCTGTCGAAACGTCTGTCGCCCAGGCGCGTCAGTTCACCGTCGATCTGGCGGCACTGCGTGAGGAGTGGGGTGCCCGACACGTCTCCTATCGTCAGAGTCGCAACCTCCGGCATCGGCCGCGTGCCG
The DNA here is from genome assembly GCA_036566245.1 of Mycobacteriales bacterium. Classification (GTDB taxonomy): domain Bacteria; phylum Actinomycetota; class Actinomycetes; order Mycobacteriales; family DASULA01; genus DASULA01. The sequence continues at coordinate 4,543 of DATCWR010000265.1, forward strand.
GCTCCACGGTCGCGCGGCTGCTGGACCTGCTGCCCGAGGTTCCGTTGGTCACTGCACGCACAGCCCAGCGGTTTCTCCATGTCTCGTTCCCGGCTGCACGCAACGCACTTGACGAACTGACCGAGGCGAAGATTCTGCGTCGCAAGCAGGTCGACCGAGGCACCGACGGATACCTGGCCCTGGAGGTGTTCAACCTGATCACGTTCGCCGAACGCCGACTGGCGAGCACCCGGTGGGACACAAGCCAGGCCTGCCCGGTGCGTGCCGTGCCGGCGACCCCGGTGACCGTGCCGGCAGACCTTTCCGAACAGGGCCGGTCAGAACCGACGACGGCGGGGCCACGCCCACCCGGTGACACACGGTCACAGCCCGAGTGATCTTGATATGTGGGTACATACGTCGGGATCCCGGTGCGCGTATCGGTTGAACGCTTCGGGTCGAAGCGGTGCACGGGCACGTGGTGACATCCCGTATCCTGTGCCACGGAGGATTCGCCTAGTGGCCTATGGCGCACGCTTGGAAAGCGTGTTGGGGGCAACCCCTCGCGAGTTCGAATCTCGCATCCTCCGCCACGCTGACCAGCCAGAACGCGCGGCCGACCGTTACCGTCGGCCGCGCGTCGTGGTTCCGGCCACGGTCGGGCGGTACGGGCCAACCGGGCGGCTTCGGAGGAGCGCGGCAGCGTCTCCACGTACGGACGCCGGTTCGGCGAGACCGCAGCGGGACCCAGGCTCACGCACCACAACACGGGACATCGGCCGACGGTGCCACGGTGGCAGGTCGACCCACTCCCGGCCCAGGCTCACGACCTCCGACATCGGTCAGCGAGGCCACGGCAGAA
>DATCWR010000268.1:0-8828 GCA_036566245.1 Mycobacteriales bacterium
TCCGGCGCACCACCGGCCGGGCGTCAACAGGACGGGTGGATCCGGGTGCGCGGTGTCGGCGCAGAGCCCGCACCACCAGCGGCGCGGCAACGGTCGTGGGCAGGAACCAGAACACGACGGTCGGCATTTCCCTCCACAGTGGAAGGTTCTGGGCGTTGTCCAGGTAGAACGCGGTGAGCAACGCGACGTAGGAGCCACTCATCCCCAGGATGTGGATGGTCACCCACCCGGGTCGGGCTCGCCGGACCGCCCGCCGGCCCAGGGCGGCAGCCCCCAGCGACACCACGGCCAGGAGGAACAGCAGTCGGTCCTGCGACCAGTGCATCCCGGCCAGGACGGCCGAGGTCGCGCACACCACCACCAGGCACCAGAAGTAGGCAGCGCCCAGTCGGGGGTGCCGGCCGGCCCGTTTGGGTGACAGCGCGGCGACCAGTCCGGTCAGCACGCAGGCCAGCCCGAACGGCACGTGCACCACCAGCACCGCCCCGAACACCGACGACTCCGGTAACGACAACATGTCGCTATGCTACCTGTAGTGAGACTATCTATGTAGGGCCGGCGAGTGACCACCTCCGTCGCCGAGCCACCAACCGCCCTGTGCCACGGCCAAACCCCGGACGTTCTCCCCGATCATCGGCATGACCGACACATCGGTCGGTGGCACAAAAGGAATTCGCATTTCACCCGGCTGGCCGATGCCACCCGGTCGGGTGATTGTACGGGGGTGAAGGCGTGATGTTAGCTTCCCTGTGCCGGCGGCTGGACCGACCTTGCACCACGACGGATCCGTCTCGCACGCGCACCACAGCGCATGCGGAACGTGCCGTACGAAATGACTCACTGCGAATTCCGCATTTACTCGGCACGGTTCCGCGCGGTTTTCTGTGCGCGGTTTTCTGTGCCCACGACATGAGAATGGTGGTGTGTGCTGTGACCGATCCGATGGGTTCGGAACCGACCGCCGAGGATTCCGGCTCGCGGTTGAGCCTGGGTACGGCGGCGGCCCGGAACCTGGCCACGACAACGAAGTCCGTGCCGCAGATGCAGGCGATCTCCTCGCGCTGGCTGCTGCGGATCCTGCCGTGGGTGCAGGTGTCCGGCGGGACCTACCGGGTCAACCGTCGACTGACCTACCGGGTGGGCGACGGGCGGGTCAGTTTCGTGAACACCGGGGCCGAGGTCCGGGTGGTGCCGATGGAACTGCGGGAACTGCCGATATTCCGTGGCTTCGACGACGACGCCACACTGGCGGCGTTGGCCGACGGGTTCGTCCAGGCGGAGTTCGACCCCGGCGACGTGATCGTGGAGTCCGGCACCCCGGTCGACCAGGTGTTCCTGGTCGCACACGGCAAGGTGAACAAGTTGGGCGCCGGTGAGTACGGCGGCGCGGCGGCCCTGGGTGTGCTGGTCGACGGGGACTACTTCGGCGAACGGATGCTGCTGGACCGGGCCGCGCCGTCCGAGGCGGCCGACGCACCGGCCGAACCGACCTGGGAGTTCACCGTGCGGGCGTCCACCCGGTGCACGCTGCTGGCCCTGCCCCGGACCACCTTCCAGGAGTTACTGGACCGGTCCGAGCCGCTGCGTGCGCACGTCGAACGGTTCACCGCCAACCCGGAACGGGCCCAGAACAGGTACGGCGAGGCGGCCATCGAGGTGGCCTCCGGACACGACGGCGAACCTGACCTGCCCAGCACCTTCGTGGACTACGAACTGGACCCCCGCGAGTACGAACTCAGCGTGGCGCAGACCGTGCTGCGGGTACACACCAGGGTGGCCGACCTCTACAACGAGCCGATGGACCAGATCGAACAACAGCTCCGACTGACCATCGAGGCGCTACGCGAACGCCAGGAACACGAGCTGATCAACAACCGTGAGTTCGGTCTGCTGCACAACGCCGACCTGTCCCAGCGCATCTCCACCCGTACCGGACCGCCCACCCCCGACGACCTGGACGAACTGATCACCCGCCGCCGTAAGCCGCAGTACCTGCTGGCCCACCCGAGGGCCATCGCCGCGTTCGGCCGTGAGTGCAACCGGCGCGGTCTCTACCCGCAGAGCGTCGAGATGAACGGCCACATGGTGCCGTCCTGGCGTGGCATACCCCTGCTACCGTGCAACAAGATCCCGGTCTCTGCCACCCGCACCAGTTCCATTCTGGTGCTGCGCACCGGCGAGGCGGACCAGGGTGTTGTCGGCCTACACCAGGTCGGCATTCCCGACGAGTACCAGCCCAGCCTGTCGGTACGGTTCATGGGAATCAACGAGAAGGCAGTCATCTCCTACCTGGTCAGTGCGTACTACTCCGCGGCGGTGCTCGTGCCCGACGCGCTGGGCATCCTGGAGAACGTCGAGACCGGACGCGCCGACGACTGAGGTGGTTGTCCTCCAGTCCCTCGCCGGGGTCAGGCCCCCGGCTCCAGAGCCAGCCCGGGTCGGCGGGCGGCAGCAGGAGGGTCGACCGCCCGGATGGGGATACCGGGCGGTCAGCCGAGGGCGTCACCGCGCCGAGGTCAGGACAGCACCGGATGGGTGTTGTCCGGATCTGCGTCTGCGGGTTCGCGGTCCCGGTGCGGTTCCGGATCGGGTTCGGGCCCGCCGACCGGTCGGCTGGCCAGGTGCCGGACGGTGCCCCAGATACCCCGACGGAACAGCAGCACCACCGCGATGAATATCAACCCGGTGACCAGGCCGACCGAGTCGAACCCGGCGGTGGACAGGAAGTCCTCCAACCGGACCACGATCGCCGCGCCGAGCAGGCTCCCCCACAGCGTGCCGATACCGCCCAGGATGGTGATCACCACGGCCTGCCCGGAGGTGGTCCAGTGCACCTCCTGGAGCGAGGCGAACCCCTGGTTCACCGAGTGCAGACCACCGGCCAACCCGGCCAGGAACGCCGACATGACGAACGCCACCAGCTTGTACCGGTCGGCGGGATAGCCCAGCGAACGGGCCCGCGGGGCGTTGTCCCGAACCGCGACGATGACCCGCCCGAACGGTGAATGCACCAGCCGCCAGGCCACGAACAGGCCCAGTACGACCACCGGCAGTGCCGCGTAGTAGTAGTAGAAGGAGTTCGACAGGTCCACCCCGGGCAGCGTGCGCGGGATGCCCTGCAACCCGTCCTCACCGCCGGTGACCGACCGCCACTGGTTGGCCACGAAGTAGATCATCTGGGCGAACGCCAGGGTGACCATGGCGAAGTAGATCCCGGTGCGCCGCACCGACAGGTACCCGATCGGTACCGCCAACACCGCCGAGGCCACCGCCCCGCCGAGCACCGCGACGTAGAACGGCAGTCCACTGTGCAGCGCGATCAGCCCGGTGGCGTAGGTGGCCGTTCCCCAGAACGCCGCATGTCCGAAGGAGAGCAGCCCGGTGTAGCCGAGCAGCAGGTCCAGGGCCACCGCGAACAGTCCCCAGCACAGGATGTCGGTGGCCACCGGCGGGTACAGGGTCCAGGGCAGGGCCAACGCGACCAGCGACCCGACCGTGAGCAGCCCGAAACGAACCCATCTGGGACGGTCGGCCAGGGCGACGAGCACGGTACGAATCACGTCTGGGTCTCCTTGCCGAACAGTCCGGCCGGACGCAGCAGCAGGACCAACGCCATGAGTAGGAACACCGAGATCTGCGACAGCACAGGAACATAGAGGTTCCCCAGCGCCTGAACCATGCCCACCGCGAAGCCGGCCACCACCGAACCGAACACCGATCCGAGCCCACCGATCACCACCACGGCGAACAGCACGATGACCAGGTCGGCACCCATGTCCGAGGAGACCGCACGCATCGGCGCAGCCAGCACCCCGGCCAACCCGGCCAGCCCGACACCGAAGCCGAACACCGGGGTCAGCCACCGGGACACGTCGATGCCCAGTGCCCGGGTCAGGTCCGGCCGTTCGGTGGACGCCCGGACGATCCGACCGACGCGGGTCCGGCTGATCAGCAGCCACACCAGCACGCAGGCGACGACAGAGAAACAGAGCACGAACACCTGGTAGGTGGGGTAGTCGAACAGTCCCAGGTGAACCGTTCCGGAGAACGGCGAGCGCTCGTAGGGCTGGGACTGCACGCCGTAGTGGGACCGGATCAGGTCCTGCACCACCAGAGCCAGCCCGAAGGTCAACAGGAAGTTGTACAGCGGATCCAGTGGGGTCAGCCGGCGGATGACCGTCCGCTCGACCAGCATCCCGACCACCCCGAGCACCACCGGAACGACCACCAGCGCGGTACCGAACCCCATTCCGGAGTTGGCCAGAATGACCGCGCCGAACGCGCCCAGCATGTAGAGCGCGCCGTGCGCGAAGTTCACCACCCCCAGCATCCCGAAGATCACCGAGAGTCCGAGGGCGAGCATCGCGTAGAAACTGCCGTTCACCAGGCCGTTGAACACCTGCTGGACAAACGCGGTCATCGATAGGTCCTGTCCCCGGTGCGGTGCCCGACCCGGAGGGCGGGGCACCGCACCCGGTCGTCAGTTCAGGTGGCAGTCGGTGGCGGGTGGCTCGAACGCCTTCTGGGCGGGGATGGTGGAGACCAGTTCGGTGAAGTCCTCCGGCTCCGACGCCTTCGCCGGGTCCTTCACCTCGGCCAGGTACGCGTCGTGCACCACCCGGTGGTCCGCGGCTCGGATCTCGGCGTTGCGGGCGAAGAAGTCGTCGAACTTCATCCCGCTCAGCGTGTCCGCGACCTTGTCGGCGTTGTCGGTGCCGGCCTTCTGGACCGCCTCCAGGTACTGGGTCACGGCCGAGTAGTTCCCGGCGTTGTCGAAGTCGGGCCGGTTCCCGGTACGGGCCTTGTACTCGTCGGCCCACTCCCGGGACCGGTCGTCCAGGTTCCAGAACCAGGCGGTGGTGAACACCGTGCCGACCAGGTTCTCCGCGCCGATCGACTTGATGTCGGTGTCGAACATCAGCCCGACCGCCGGCTTGATGCCCTGCTTGGCCAGGTCGAACTGCTTCATCTGCTTGGCCACGTTGACCAGGTCACCGCCGGCCTGCATGACCCCGATCACGTCCGGCTTGGGCTTGAGCGTGGGTGCCTTGAGCAGGAAGGTGGAGAAGTTGTCGTTGGGGAACGGGGTGGGGTCCTTGGCCACCACGGTCCCACCGGCGGCCTCGACCGCGGTGCCGAACTTGGCCTGCATGTCCTGACCGAACGCGTAGTCCGGGTAGATGATGTACCAGTTCTTACCGCCCTGCTCGGTCACCGCGGTGCCGGTGCCGTTGGCCAGCATGTAGGTGTCGTAGGCATAGCCGAAGGTGTACTTGTTGCAGTTCTCCCCGGTCAGCGCGGTGGTGGCCGCACCGATGTTCATGTAGATCTTCTTCTTCTGTTTCGCCACGTCGGCGACCGCCAGCGCCGCCGAGGAGGTGGGAACGTCGACGATGATGTCGACCTTCTGGCGGTCGTACATCTCCCTGGCCCGGGTGTTGGCCACCGCGGGCTTGTTCTGGTGGTCCGCGGAGACCACCTCGATGTCGGTGGTGATCGCGTCGGAGGCGTGCCTCTTCTTGAAGTCCTCCACGGCCATCTCTACCGCGGTCACCGTGCCCTTCCCGGCGAGCTCGGAGTACACACCGGACATGTCGGTGAGCACCCCGATCACGATCTTGTTGTCGGAGACCTTGTCGCTGGTCGATGACGGACCCCCACCGCCGCATCCGGCGATGAGTATCCCCACCAACACGGTCGCCGAGGCGGCCGTGACTCTGTTGCGCATCCTTGCCCTCCTGTTTCCGCGTGGGGCTGATGAGTCAGATGCCCAGGTGTTCGAGCAGCTCGTGCTCACGCTCATGGACCTCGGTGCTGTCCAGGGACTCGACGATCCGACCCTGGGCCAGCAGGTAGTGCCGGTGGGCGACCGTGGTCGCGAAGTGCAGGTTCTGCTCGATCAGCAGCACCGCCACCCCCTGCGCGGTCGCCTCGCGCAGGATGTCGCGGATCTGGCCGACCACGACCGGGGCCAGGCCCTCGGTGGGCTCGTCGCAGAGCAACATCCGGGCACCCATGTGCAGCGCCCGAGCCATCGCGAGCATCTGCTGTTCGCCACCGGACAGCTTGCTGGCGGGAGTCCGTCGGCGCTGTGCCAGCACCGGGAACGTCTGGTAGACGCGGTCCAGCGACCACCGGTCGGTGCCCACGGCCGGCGGCAGGACCAGGTTCTCCTCGACCGTGAGGGTGGCGTAGATGCCGCGGTCGTCGGGCACGTATCCCATGCCCAGTCGGGCCCGTCGGTGCGCCGGGGTCCGGGTGATGTCCTGACCGGTGAAGCTGACCCGGCCCGACATCGGTGGATGCAGGCCCATCAGGCAACGTAACAGCGTGGTCTTGCCGGCACCGTTACGTCCGACCAACGTGACGGCCTCACCCTCACCGACCCGTAGCGACACGTCGGTCAGTACCCGGGCCTCGCCGTAACTGGCGCTCAACCGGTCGACCTCAAGCATCGGCGTCCCCCAGGTAGGCCGCGACGACCCGCGGATCGGTCCGGATCTGCTGGTAGGCGCCCTCGACCAACACGGTGCCGCGTTGCAGCACGGTGACCTGGTCGGCCAACGAACCGACCACGCTCATGTTGTGTTCCACCATCACCACGGTGCGCCCGGTCCGCACCTGCCGGATCAGGTCGACCGTCCGGGCCACGTCTTCCAGGCCCATTCCCGCGGTGGGTTCGTCCAACAGCAGCAGGCGGGGGGACAGGGCCAACGCCAACGCCAGTTCCAGTGCCCGCTTCTGGCCGTAGGGCAGACTCGCCGCCGGGCGGTCGGCCTGCCCGGACAGTCCGGCCTCGGCGAGCAGCGCCATCGCCCGGTCCCGGAACCGGGCCAGGACCCGGTCCGAGCGCCAGAACTGTCTACCGGTGTCGGTACGGGCCTGTAACGCCAGTTCCACGTGCTCCACCAGGGACAGTTGCGGGAACAGGTTGGTCACCTGGAAGGACCGGGCCACTCCCAGCGCGGCGATGCGCTCGGGTGGCAGGCCGGTGATGTCCCTCCCGGCCAGCAGGATCCGGCCGGAGGTGGGTTTGAGAAAGCCGGTGAGCAGGTTGAACAGGGTGGTCTTGCCCGCGCCGTTCGGTCCGACCAGGGCGTGCACGCTGCCCTCGGTGACCCGCAGGTCGACGCCCTGTACCGCCCGGAAACCCTGGAACTCCTTGGTCAGGGCCCGGGTCTCCAGCACGGCGATCGGATCTGTCATCTGCCCTCCGCGGGCTGTGGTACGGGGTCGAGGTGCCGTGGCCTCCTCGCCGGTGGGCGTGGGCCGGTCTCAGCGAGGGACCCTAGGGAGTCGGCGGGTGTCATACCACGGAGATTCCCTCCATAATGAACGGCATGGCATGTGGGAAATCCACGTCGGCCGGCACCAACCCGCAAGAGCCGGCCCAGACGATTCGGTGGCATCCCCACATACCGCCGGCCCACCGGGCGTACGTTCTCGCCACCTGCCCAGCCCGGGCGGTGGGAGGCTGACATGCCCGTTGACGACAGCGCCACAGTCGGCGATCCGACCCTCGCCGCGGCCGTGCTCGACCTGCTCGCCCGGGAGGCACCCGAGTCGGACTTCCAGGCGCTGCTCGAGTCCGTGCCGGCCGCGTCACGCGGTCGGGTCAGGCCGCTGGTCGACCAGGCGTTGACCGTCCGCCGCACGTTGGAACACCGGATGCGTCGGGAGGCCGAACTGGTCGCGCTGTACGAGACGGCCGGCGACCTGTCCTCACAGCGGGACTCCGAAACGGTGTTGCGCGCGATCGTCCGACGCGCCCGGGACCTGCTCGGCACCGACGTGGCCTATCTGATGGTCAACGACGAGACGAACAGTTACACCAGCATGCGGGTGACCGAGGGAGTCCACACCGACGCGTTCAAGACCACCAGGTTGGACCTCGGCGCCGGGCTGGGTGGACTCGTGGCCAAGACGAACCGGCCGTACGCCACCGCCGACTACCTCGCCGACCGGCGGTTCGTGCACACCGTGGACGACGCCGTGCGTGGTGAGGGTCTGGTGGCCATCCAGGGGGTTCCGCTGAACCGGGGCGACCGGGTCATCGGCGTGCTGTTCGTGGCCAACCGGCGGGCCGGGCCGTTCAGTGTCGACGAGGTCACACTGCTCATCTCACTGGCCAACCACGCGGCGATCGCGATCGAGAACGCCGCACTGTTCCAGGACGTGCGCCGCGCGGTGCAGGAACTCACCCGGGCCAACCGGGTGATCCAGCAACATCGGGAGTCGGCCGAACGCGCCACCGCACTGCACGAACGCCTGATCAACATCGTGCTGGCCGGCGGCGGCCTGTCCGAGGTGGCCCAGTCCCTGGCCGAACTGCTGTCGGGCAGTCTGCTGGTGCTCGACCGCACCGGCCGGGTGATCGCGGGTGCGGGCGACGACGAGTTCGTGGTGGACACCCTGGCCCGGGGGCGGCTTCCGGCCGACTGCCCGGCGGCCCGCGAGGTCGGCCTGACCTACTCGAGGAGCACCGAGTCCCGGCGCGGCCGGCAGGTGGCCGTGGACGGGGTCGCCCGGCCGGTGTGCCTGACCCCGATCGTGGCCGGATCGGAGGTGCTCGGGGTGGTGCTGCTGGTCAGCGACGGGATCGGTTCGGCCGACGTTCGGGCGTTGGAGCGGGCCGCGTTGGTGATGGCGGTGTCGCTGCTCAACGAACGTTCACTGACCGAGGCCGAACAGCGGATGCGCGGGGAACTGCTGGAGGACCTGCTGGTCGCCCCGTACCGCGACCCGGCCGGGCTACGCCGGCGGGCGCTGCTGATCGGCATGGACCTGGACCGGGGCAACGCCGTGCTGGTGGCCCGCCCGCGCGACAT
>DATCWR010000279.1:0-2319 GCA_036566245.1 Mycobacteriales bacterium
CGGCGCGGCCGGCGGCGCGGGCGGCGGGGCGAAGCCTCGCCGTAGGCTGTCGGCCGACTCGGTCGAGGGACTGCGGTACCTGTTCGCCCGGCCCAGCCTGCGCGGCCTCGTCATCGTCTTCTTCACCGTGAACCTGACCGCCGTGTTCGGCTTCGCCGTGATGCAGCCGATGATCCTGGCCAGGACGGGCGATGACGCCACCGCGCTGGCGGGCGTCAACGTGGCGATCGGGGTCGGCGGGATCGTCGGCGGTGCCCTCGTCGTCGCGTGGGGAGGCCCGAGGAACCGGGTCCGCGGCATGATGCTCGGTGTTATCGGCATGAGCATCGCCGCCCAGGTCGTCATGGCGTCGGTGCGGACCGTACCCGCATGGGCGGTCGCCGTGCTGGTCGGTGCCGCACTCATCCCGATCATCAACAGCTCGATGCAGTCGATCGTGCAGACCAAGGTGCCCGAGCAACTGCAGGGCAGGGTCTTCGGCGCCGTCCTCTTCGTGTCCCAGATCGCCGCGCCGGTCGCGATGGCCTGCTCAGGACCGCTGGCCGACCACGTGTTCGAGCCGCAGGCGAAGGCGGGCCGCGGTGTCGCCGGTCTGCTCGCACCGCTGCTGGGAGACGGACCCGGCAGCGGCCTGGCGGCGATGCTGTTGCTCGCCGGTGTGCTCAGCGCCGTCGCGGCACTCGCCGGACTGGCCAGCCGCTCGGTTCGAAACATCGACACGCTCATCCCCGATGCCGATGGGCGGTAGAGGAGCCGAGGAACACGAGGAGGTACGCGATGCCCACCAACCCGTTCGAGGACGAGGACGGCACCTTCCTGGTCCTGGTAAATGCCGAGAACCAGCACTCGCTGTGGCCGGCGCAGATCGAGGTTCCCCCCGGGTGGCGGGTCGTGCTGCCGGCGAGCAGTCGCGCCGAGTCCGTCGACTACGTCGAGACACACTGGGTGGACATGCGCCCCGCCAGCATCGTCGACCGCTGACATGCCCTGCGTGCACACGATCGTCGAGGAGCACGTCGCCCGGAATCCCGACGCCACGGCCCTGGTCTACGGCCCACAGACGGTCAGCTACGCCGAACTCGACGCCCGGGCGAACCGGTTCGCCCGGCGTCTGGCCGCGCGGGGCGTGTGCCGCGGTTCGGTCGTGGGCGTACACCTGGAACGTGGCGTCGAACTCGTCGTCGCCGCCCTGGCCGCACTGAAGGCCGGTGCCGCCTACGCCATGCTCGACCCCGAGCTGCCCACCGAGCGGCTCAGGGGGATGGTCGAGGACGCCGCCGTCTCGGTCGTCGTGTCCCGCGCGGGCCTGGCCCCGCCGACCCGGTCGGTGCCCGTGGTCCCCGTCGACACCGGGCTGGGTGAGTCCACCGACCCGGGGTACCTGCCGGTGCGGGTCGGCGACGACGACCTCGCCTGTGTCATGTTCACCTCCGGATCGACGGGGCGACCGAAGGGTGTCGCCGCACCCCACCGGGCCGTCGTCGCGACGCTGCTGGGGCAGGAGTACCTCGACTTCACCGCCGACGCGGTGTGGCTGCAGTGTGCACCGGTGTCGTGGGACGCCTTCGTCCTGGAACTGTGGGGTTCCCTGTTGTCAGGGGCCACCTGCGTGCTGCACCCCGGCCCGCGACCCGACCCGGTGGTGATCGCTCGCCTGGCCGCCGAGCACCGCATCAGCACGATGTACCTGTCGGCCAGCCTGTTCAACGTCGTTGTCGACGAGTACCCGGACGCGCTGGCCGGGGTGCGCCAGCTCATGGTCGGCGGCGAACCGCTGTCGGCAGTTCACGTGGGCAGGGCGCTGCAGCGCCACCCAGGACTGCGGATCGGCAACGGTTACGGCCCGGTCGAGTGCATGGTCTTCATGACCTGGCATCCGGCCACCGCCGACTACGCGGCCGGGCCGACCGTGCCCATCGGCGATCCGCTCGCACACAAGCGGGTTCACGTGCTCGACCGGAATCTCCGCCCTGTCGCCGATGGTGAGGTCGGCGAGCTGTACGCGGCCGGCGACGGCCTCGCGCACGGCTACGTCGGGCAGCCCGCAGCGACGGCCGAACGGTTCGTCGCCGACCCGTTCGGGGGGCCGGGCGAGCGGATGTACCGCACCGGCGACCTCGTGCGCCGTCCCGCCGTCGGCGGCCCGCTGGAGTTCGTTGGCAGGGCCGACCGACAGGTGAAGGTCCGCGGATTCCGTGTCGAGCCAGCTGAGGTCGAGGCGGTGCTTGCCCGGCACCCGGGGGTCGAACGCGTCGCGGTCGTCGCGGGGGAGCCGGTGCCCGGTGAGCGGCTGCTCGTCGCCTACGTGGTGGCCGCCGG
>DATCWR010000536.1:0-2109 GCA_036566245.1 Mycobacteriales bacterium
GCGCGCGGGGCGGCACCAGGCCGGGTGGGGCGGTGACCAGCCACCCCACCGGAGCAGTGGCTCGGTAAGCCACGAAGGTTACGCCGACCCGCAGGCCACCTCTGCCGGATCGGATTCTTACGGTGCCGTCGACCACCGACCCGCGGCCACGATGGCGGTCGGCCGGGCAGGGTCTCGTTGCCGACCGGGTCGCCGGCGGTCGGTATAGTGGCCATCCCGCCGAGCATGGGTCATATCCGAAGCGGGCCACCACGATCCGGTGGCCGCCGGAGTTGATCTGCCTGGAACGTGTGGCGCGTTCCAGACGTTGTCGACATCGGTCGGCGCCGGTCATCTGGCGGTCGCCGACCAGACGACCAGCCGACCGGGCGGTCGGGAGTCGGCACCACAGGGTCCGACTCCCGCCGTCATGCCGGCAGACCTGCGGGGACGGACGAAAGGGAGACGGGTCGGTGCTGGATCCGGAAGAGCTGTACGACCTCGGCCCAGACGTCCCCGAACTCGACAGTCCGGTACTGCTGTGCGGCCTGGACGGGTTCGTCGACGCGGGTGGGATCGGCGCGCTGGTGCGCGAGCAGGTGATCTCCCAGCCGGAGAATGTCACCGTCGCGACCTTCGACGTGGACCAACTGATCGACTACCGGTCCCGCCGACCGACCATGACCTACGTCGAGGATCACTGGGCGACCTACGACACCCCCGAACTGGTGTTGCGTACCGCCCGTGACTCGCTCGGCACGCCGTTCCTGCTGCTCACCGGGCCCGAACCGGACTACCAGTGGGAACGGTTCGTCGCGGCGGTGCGTGGCCTGGTCGAGCGGCTGGGTGTCCGGCTGACCGTGGGATTCCACGGGATTCCGATGGCCGTCCCGCACACCCGCCCGATCGGTCTGACCGCGCACGCGACCCGACCGGAGTTGGTCGCCGGCCACACCCGGTGGCTGTCCGAGGTGCGGGTGCCGGGCAGTGTGTCGGCGCTGCTGGAGTTCCGACTGGGCCAGGCCGGACACGATGCCCTGGGCTTCGCCGCCCACGTCCCGCACTACCTCGCCCAGGCGTCCTACCCGGCTGCGGCGCTGGCCGTGCTGGACGCGATCATCGCGGCCACCGGACTGGCCCTGCCCGCCGACCAACTGCGTGCCGCGGCCCGCACCGCCGACGCCCAGATCGCCCGGCAGGTGGAGAACTCCGACGAGATCGGTTCGGTCGTGCGCATGCTCGAGGAGCAGTACGACTCCTACCTGCGTGCCCAGGAGGAGGACATGCCCACCGCCGACGAACTGGGCGCCCAGTTCGAACAGTTCCTCGCCGAGCACGACCAGCACGGCAACGACACTCCCGACCGCTGACCGGCCGGCGCACCTGCCGCCGGCCGATCAACCCCGCAGCGGGTTCACCCCCCGGATGGACGCGTCGACCAGTTCCACCGGGTGGAACATCGGGATGCCGCCGCTGGTGTGACGGCCGATCTGCAACAGGCAGCCGGCGTTGGCGGTGACCACCGCGTCGGGGGCCACCGAGGCGATGTTGGCGGCCTTGCGGGCGCCGAGCTGTTCGGCCGCGTCCGGGGCGACCAGGTTGTAGATCCCGGCCGAACCGCAGCACACCTCGCTCTCGGGAATCTCGGCCAACTCGATGCCGGGGATCGCGCGCAGCACGTCGCGGGGTTGGGCCCGGACTCCCTGCGCGTGGGCCAGGTGGCAGGCGTCGTGGTACGCCACCTTCGCCCGGATCGGGTGACGGGGTGCGATCGGTTCCAACTCGGCCAGCAGTTCGGTGACGTCCCGGACCTTGGCGGAGAAGGCCGCGGCCCGTTCGGCGAAGGCCGGATCGTCGGCCAGCAACCGGCCGTAGTCCTTCAGGTTGGAACCGCAGCCGGCGACGTTGGCCACCACGGTGTCCACGTTGGCCCGTTCGAACACCTCGATGAGCCGGCGGGCCCGGTCCAGCGCCTCGGGTTCCCGGCCGGCATGTCCGCTGAGCGCACCACAACATGCCTGCTCGGCCGGGGCGATCACCTCGCAACCCTCGGCGGCCAGCACCCGCGCGGTCGCCTCGTTGACCTGGGCGAAGAACACCCGCTGCACGCAGCCGGTGAGCATCCCCACC
>DATCWR010000321.1:0-3864 GCA_036566245.1 Mycobacteriales bacterium
TCGGCGGCGCGGCACTGGCCGGTGGTCTGGCCGTGGTCGCCGGCATCGCCAGCCCACGGCGGGTGAGCCGGACGCTGACCGTGACCGGGCTGCTGGTGGCCGCCGGCGCCGCGACGATCCCGCTGGCCGGAGGGATGGCACCGACCGCCGTGGGGACCATCCTGGTATGGGCTGGTGTGGGGCTCGCACTCGGCGCCACCCTGCGTGTCACCGGCGCCGTCGCAGGCGCCTGGGTGGCCGCCGGCTTCGCGGTGGTCGGCGCGCTGGCGACCATGCACGCGGAGACCGTCCGTACCGCGTTCACCACCCGGGCGGTGGGCGACGCCGACGCCGACCTGACCTTCCTACGGACCGGGTTTGCCAACGCCCAACGGACCTGGGTCGTCATCTCCTGCGCGCTCCTCCTTCTCACCACCGTCCTGGTGGCACGGACCGTCCGAACCTCGCTGTCCGCCCCGGACACGGCACCCGGGTCGGGGAGTGCCGGTGCGGATCTCGATCCGAAGACCACCACGGTGGGGGAGCAGCCCTCGCTGTCCGCCGACGATCTGCCGGCGGCGCTACCGGAGTGAACCCGCGGGCCCGGATCAGCAGTTCGACCGGCAGGGTCACCGCATCGCGGGCGAGTCGGTCGAGGAGGTCCATCGGGGTCCGGCACATCGGTCCTGGGCATGTGTGCCCAGCTCAGACACTATGTTTGGTGCATAATTTATCTTATGCACCAATTGTGGATTCCGGCTCGACGTCGTTCCGGGGGAGAGCGGTCATCCCGCCGTTCGCCGGACCAGTGTCAGGCCACAGATGTCCCTGGGCGACCCGCACATCCTGTGCATCCGGGCAGAGCATCCGGACACCGTGACAACCTGTTGTCCGAGCGGCCGGCGCCTGGACTTGCCAGGCCCGGGTCAGGACATCCGAGCCGTCCAGACGCCTCGTGGCGTCTCGTGACCGAGCCAAGGTGGACGCCACAATGCTGGTCACCATGTGTGCGAGGGACTCGTGACGGAGGTGCGCCGGAGTTGCGGGAGGGTTGCTTTCCCGCGGTACTTACCATTACTTGACATAATGTACATTATCGGCGCAGTACGAGAGGGCCCGCCTGGTTCTGGCCGCTGGGACGGCTGGTGGTGTCCGGACGGTCGTGTCCGGGGATGTCGTGCCGAACGCGTGTTGGCTGACGCTGACACCGACGTGTGCGTGCCGCGTGGGCTGTCTGGGTGCCGTGCTCGCCAGGTTCGAGGACCTTCCGCGGGACCGGTGGCTCGACCGTGACGGCACCGCGGAGGCGGTCAGGGACGTTGGCTCGTGCCCGCGGGTGGGACCAGAGGCGGCCGTGTTGGGTCACCTTCTCCCCCGGTCCGGGTTGCCGCGAAATCAGACTGTGGGGTGGGATGGCGTCGCGGTACGGTGCCCGCGCCGGCCACCGAAGGGTCGGGCGTTGACATGGAGCGGACATAGAGCGACCCGATAGTTCTGGCGTACTGACGAGTAGGATCTGCTCGCGAGACTGGGCCAGATGGCTCACAATGGTTGGGCTGGTGAGATCAACCGTTTTGGGGTGCTTCACCCGAACGGGTGGTTTTTTGGGATACGGTCTCGATCCAGCTATCTGCGTGCTTCGGAAAAGGCGCTACGGTGTGTCGACCATCGGGCGACGTTGCGTCACAGAGGGGTCGGTGGGCCCGGCCGGACTGCTGGTCGCATCGCCGTCCGCACGTTGTCGGTAAGGGAGTGTGATGACCACCGAGGCGACTCCGATCACGGTCGTGCGCGATGTTCGGATCTTCGACGGCACGACGGTTCTGCCGATGGGTTCGGTACTCATCGAGCAGGGATTGATCGCCGATGTTCGGCCGCACATCGCCCCGCCACCGGGTGCGCTGGTGGTGGACGGTGCCGGGCGGACGCTGCTTCCAGGGTTTCTGGACTGCCATACGCACGTGTCTCGGCGAACCCGTGAGCGGGCTGTTGTCTTCGGGGTGACCACGGAGTTGGACATGTCCACCGATCCGGCGGTGGACGCACTGTTGCGGGCGAGCGGAGTGGTGCGGCGGCCGGTGGCCGCGCTCAGCTCGGCTCTCCCCCGGGTTCGCCCGGTGGTGGGCGATCCGTTCGATGATGTGCGGATGTTGCGTGTCGACGTGGGTGCGGTGGCCGAGGTCGACGCCGGTGATGTCGTGCAGGTGTTGGTGTCCACGGCGCACGCCCGTCGGCGGCTGGTGATCGCGCACGTGACGTCCGCGCGCAGCGCCCGTCGGGCGGTGGCCGCCGGTGTGGACGGGTTGGCGCACCTGTTCGTTGATGCCGCGGCTGATGAGGCGTTGGTTGGGGCGCTCGCCGGGTCGGGTGTGTTCGTGATTCCCACCCTGACCGCGTTGGAGGCGTTGTGTGGTACGCCCAGCGGCGCCGGTCTGGTGGTTGACCGTTGGTTGCGGCCGTATCTGGATGCCGAGTGTCGGGCCGCGTTGACCCAGGCGTTGCCTCCGCTGCCCGGGCGGGTGTCTCGGTTGGACTTTGCCCTGGCGGCGGTGGCCCGGTTGCGGGCCGCGGGGGTGCCGATCCTGGCTGGTACCGACGCTCCGAGTCCGGGTACGGCTGCCGGGGTGAGCATTCACCGTGAGTTGGAACTGTTGGTCGAGGCGGGTCTGACCCCGGTTGAGGCGCTGGCCGCGGCCACGTCGGTGCCGGCGGAGTGTTTTGGGCTGGCCGACCGGGGTCGGATCGCCCGGGGCAGGTATGCCGACCTGGTGTTGGTCGAGGGTGATCCGACCGTGGACATCCGGGCCACCCGGGCGATCGTGGGTGTGTGGCGGCAGGGTGTCGTGGTGGAACGGGAGTCGTTCCTGGTGGGCGCTGGTCGGTAGGCGTGACCGTTCGACGGTGCCGTCGGGCGGTATGACCAGGTATCGTCGGCACTCCTTGGTTCCCGATTCGGGCGTTAGGGTTCGCACGTGGGACATCGGTTCGCCTACCTGGACTCCCCCACCCCGTTGGCGTTCGCGCACCGGGGCGGGCTGTCTGGCCTGGAGAACTGCGCGGCGGCGTTCGCCGGTGCGGTGGCGTTGGGGTACCGGTACCTGGAACTGGACGTGCGCGCCACGGCTGATGGTGTGCTGGTGGTGTTCCACGACGAGGAACTGGACCGGGTGACTGATCGGTCCGGTCGGATCTCGGCTCTGCCATACGCGAAGGTGGCGCGGGCTCGGATCGGGGGTGGCGAGCCGATTCCGTTGTTGGAGGACGTGCTTGGATCGTTCCCGGATGTCCGGGTGAACATTGATGTGAAGGACGTGTCGGCGGTCGGGCCGTTGGTTGAGGTGCTGCGTCGTACCAACGCGGTGGACCGGGTGTGTGTGGCGGCGTTCTCTGACCGGCGGGTGCGCATGGTGGGTGCGGCCCTGGGGCCGCGGTTGTGTACGGCGTCGGGGCCGCTGGGGGTGGCGGCGTTGCGGTTGGCCTCGTACGCGGGTTGGCCGGGCTCGGGCTTCGCCGGATGGCGGCCGTGTGTGCAGGTGCCGCGACGGGTTGGTGCGCTGCGGGTGGTGGACCGGCGGTTCGTCGAGGCGGCGCATGAGCGTGGCGTGCAGGTGCACGTGTGGACGATCGACGATCCGGTGGTGATGGGGGAACTGTTGGATCTGGGCGTGGACGGCATCATGACCGACCGGCCGGACGTTCTGCGGGACGTGTTGGTCTCGCGGGGTCGTTGGCACGGGTGAGCCGGAGGCGCCGGTGGGCGTGGAGGGTGTGGGTGCGGACCCGGTAGATCCGGTGGGCGCCGTGGAGCCGGCTGGTTCGATGGGTGTCGGCGGGGTCGCTGCCGCCGTTCGTCGGCAACGGCGGGGGTGGTACTGGTACGTGTGG
>DATCWR010000326.1:0-8466 GCA_036566245.1 Mycobacteriales bacterium
CAGCATGGGATGGTCCGCGCTGGCCCAACCGGCCGGTGGTGCCGCCCGTGAGCGGTGGGAGTCGCTGGCCGCTTTGGTCGCACTCGCCGAGGACCTGGCCACCGCCGTGCCGACCGCCGGGTTGCCAGAGTTGGCCGCTGACCTCGACCAACGCGCGGCAGCGCAGCACGCACCGGTCGTGCAGGGCGTGACACTCGCGTCGCTGCACGCGGCCAAGGGTCTGGAGTGGGACGCGGTGTTCCTGGTCGGTCTGACCGAGGGCACCCTGCCGATCCAGTACGCCTCCACCGACGACCAGATCGAGGAGGAACGGCGGCTGCTCTATGTCGGGATGACCAGGGCGCGAGAACACCTGGCCCTGTCCTGGTCGCTGTCACGCACTCCGGGCGGGCGGCGGTCCCGGCGGAAGAGCCGGTTCCTCTATCCGTTGGATCCCGGAGCCAAGGCGGATCCGGTCCGCGCCTCCCGGGCGCAGAACGCCGGGCGGTCGGCGTCCGGCAGGGGACCGGTGCGGTGTCGGGTCTGCGGCAGGGTGGTCGTCGACGCGGCCGAACGGAAGCTGCGCCGCTGCCAGACCTGCCCCAGCGACATGGACGAGGACCTGTTCGAACGGCTCCGTTCCTGGCGGCGCACCCAGGCTGAGGAACAGAAGGTGCCCGCCTACGTCGTCTTCACCGACGCCACGCTGGTGGCCATCGCCGAGGACCGGCCGGTGGACGTACCCGGGTTGGTGGCGATACCCGGCATCGGTCAACGGAAACTGGACCTCTACGGCGCGGCGGTGCTGGCGTTGGTGCGGGGAGAGGACCCGGTTGTCGGTTCGACGGAGGCTCGCCCATAAATGGTTTGCGCCGGTCCCGGCCCGAGACATAGCCTGCGTGACGGCGGTTGTTGTGCCGCCGCCGGTTCGTTTCCGTCGACACCACGAGGGGAGGGGAGTCCTGTGATGAGTGATCTCATCGGCACGAATCTCCTCGCCCTCGCATGCGCGTCTGGGCAGGGGTCCGTGCCTCCGGCCACTGTCGTCGGCGGTGTGTATCGGCACCAGGGCAGCGGTATGCCCACGCCGGACTCCGCCGTGTGGATCCGGTTGATGGTTCCGTCGAAGCGGCGAGGGCACCAACTCTTCCGCGTCGCGGGCCTGGGTGAGCCGATCGCCGACGTCCAGGGTTCGCCACCTCGAGGTGTACCAGTCTGACCTTCACCAGACGGCTCGCCTCGAGGCCGCGGAACCCATCACCTGGGATCCGCGGCCTCAGTGTTTTTCGTACCCGCGTTCCAAACGACCGCGAAACCGAAGGAGGTGACCCCGGTGTCCTCAGTGCCAGCGACCGTCCCAACCACGGTCAGTCGGTTGGGGCTTGATTTCGCCAGGGCCGAGGAGGCAGGGATGGACCTGCCGTGCCGGGTCAACGACCCGGAGCTCTGGTTCGCCGACAGCCCGGGCGAACTGGAGCTCGCAAAGAACTACTGCCTTTCCTGCCCGGTGCGGGCGGTCTGCCTGTCCGGTGCCGTGGAGCGGCACGAGCCGTGGGGTGTGTGGGGTGGAGAGATCTTCGAGCGTGGAGTGATCGTGCCGCGGAAGCGGCCGCGAGGCCGGCCACGTAAGGATGTCGCGGCGTGATGCGCCCCGACACCACCCCGGGTCTGCGCCACCGGGCCGGTGCGGTCAGGCCGATCATCGACCTGACCACGTTCACCCGGCCGAGGGCCCAGGCCGACCCACAGGTCCGCAGTTGCGCGATGTTGTTGCTCGACGAGAACCTCTCGCGGGTGCGAATGCGCGCTGCGACCTGGTAGCGGCACACACGGACCGGAGCCGGTTCCCCAGCGGAACCGGCTCCGTCCACATCGGACCACTGTCCGATCCGGACGGGATCGGACCTGGACGGCCGATCACTCCTCGGTGCGTAGCTCCCGGCTCAGGTGACCGGTGTCGTTGTGACGCACCAGTGTCAGACCACGCCGGGTACCCATGCACACCTCGGTGATTCCACAGTGGTGGATGTCGGTGCGGACCCAGTTCCCCGGCGGTGCGCCGATCGCCTGCGCGGCCAGATGGCTGATCAGGTTTCCGTGGGTGACCACCACCTCGTGCCGGTCCACCGAGCCGGGGTCCTCACGGAAGAACGTGGCCAGCGCCTCGGCGGCCTGCCGGGCTCCGTCCGTGATCGCGCTTCTGGGCGCCGAGGCGAAGAACTGGCGGAACGCCTCGGGCACCACCTCGGGCAGTCCCGGAATGCACTCGCGGAGCAGGTCGGACGGCCGCAGCGGAACCCCGGGAAACTCCGCCGCGATCACCTCGGCGGTCTGCCGGGCGCGTACCAGTGTGCTGTGGTGGATCACGTCCACCGGGATGTCACGCAGTCGTAACCCGACCAGCGCGGCCTGTTGGCGCCCGATCCCGGTCAGCTCACCGTCCGACTCGCCGGAGGTCCGCCCGGTGCCGCGCCGGTACTGTCCATGCCGGACCAGGTAGAGGGTGCGCTTGGCCATATCCCACCAATCCACGAGGGGCGCACCGACCGACGGGCACCACCGGACCGGTGTCCGGGAGACCCCTCTCGGCGCCCGCCGGCACCTGCCGCTTCTGCCGACCGTCACCGGATACGGCACCGCCGGTGTGGCCGCGCGGCATCGACGGCACACCGTAGCCGGGCGTCAGCCGGCGAAGCCCGGTTGCCACCGTTCCACGATTCCCCGGTAGGCCGCCTGGGAACCGAGTTGGCACAGTACCCCGATCGACCCGAGGGTGACCCGGTGGATGAGCAGGTAGGACGGTGGCAGGTTCAACTGGCGTCCCACCTGGGAGGCCGGGTTGCGCGGGTCACCGATCCGGGCGGCCTCCCGGCGCATCCACTCTCTGGTGAACTGGAACCGCTCGTGGGCAAGTGGCTCCAGCATGGGCACCAGATACTCCAGCACGCTGCCCGGGTCCAGATCGATGGTCGGCCTGATGAACCCCTCGGTGCGTAGCCCCTCCACCACCAGTTCGGCCTGACCGGCCAGTGCGAGCCGGCACAGGCGACCGATCGGTTCGGGCAGACCCTCGGGCAGTCGCGCCACCGACCCGAAGTCCAGCACTCCCAGCCGGCCGTCCGACAGCAGACGGAAGTTCCCCGGATGTGGGTCGGCGTGCAGCAGGCCGGCCCGGGCCGGTGCCGAGAAGTGCAACGTGGACAACAGGTAACCCGACCGGTCCCGTTGCTCCTGGGTGCCCGAGGCCACGATCGAGGCCATCGGGGTGCCGGTGACCCACTCCGACACCAGTACCCGCGGTGCGCTGGCGACCACCCGGGGTATCCGGATCTCGGGATCCTCGGCGTAGGCGTCGGCGAACGCACGCTGGGTGTCGGCCTCCAGCGAGTAGTCCAGTTCCTCGACGACCCGTTCCCGCATCTCGGCGAGCAGCGGCTTGATGTCCAGGCCGGGGCTGAGTATCGCGAAGAACCGAGCGAACCGGGAGAGCTGGGTCAGGTCGGCCAGCAGGGCCGGGCCGGCGCCCGGGTACTGGACCTTGACGGCCACCTCCCGGCCGTCGTGCCAACGACCGCGGTGGACCTGGCCGATGCTGGCCGCCGCCGCCGGAGTGTCGTCGAACTCGGCGAACCTTCGCGGCCAACCCCGACCCAGTTGCTCGCTCAGTACCCGGTGCACCACCGGTGCGGGCAGCGGCGGCGCGGCCTCCTGGAGTCGGGTGAGAGCCTCCCGGTACGGGCCTCCGACGTCCTCGGGCAGGGCCGCCTCGAAGACGCTCAGCGCCTGGCCGAGCTTCATCGCACCGCCCTTGAGTTGCCCCAGCACGGTGAACAGCTGCTCGGCGGTGCGCTGCTGTAGTTCCAGGGTCACCGACTCGGCGGATCGCCCGCCCAGCCGCTTGCCCAGGCCGAGGGTGGCCCGGCCGGCCACGCCCAGCGGCAACGCGGCGAGCTTCGCGGTCCGCGTGACCGCGCGACGCGGTATTTCGCTCACGTACTGATTCTCCTCGGTTCGGTACCGGCGCGGCCAGACACCGGCGGCACAGCAGTGCGGGTCAGACCCTGGTCGGGCCTCACCCGGCACGCAGACCCTGACCGGCCCCGCAGCCACAGCCCGGGTGTGCCGGCCACGTCCGTCGCCGGGTCTGCCAGTCCGGCAACCTGGTCTCCAGGGTGCCCCCCACCACCGCGGCGGTGTCGCCGTCGAGGTGGGTCAGTACCTGCATGGCGGTGAGGGACGTGGTCAGACTCGACAACACCAGGTCGCAGGGCTCGGCCACGCCCCGGCGCGGGGTGGCCAGTTGGGCGGCCAGTGCGGGCCAGGACGGGTCCCGGTCGCAGCGGTGCAGGTCCGCGCACCGCAGGCAACTCGAGCGTCCTGGCAGCACCAGTGGCCCGACGACCGAGGTGGTCTCCTGGATGCCGACGAGCAGGTGCGGCACGCCCGCCGCGTGCATCGCCGCGAGCAGATCCGACCCCCGCGGTGGTGTCTCGGTCAGCACCACAAGATCAGGGTAACGACTCGGCGGCAGTGCCGTCGTGTCCACCTCCGGCGCCCAGCGGCGCATCGTCTCGACCACGGCGTCGGCTCGCCGCCGGTGTTGGTCGGCCGGAGACAGTCCCGCCGGCGCGCAGTCACCGAGTCGGACCGGTGCGTGGTCGACGACCACCACCCGGCCCACTCCGGAGGCGGCCAACAGGCAGGCGAGTGGACCGCCCACCCGGCCTGCCCCGTGTACCACCACGGCCGCCCGGCGGCGGCGACGCAGGATGCGGGAGGCGAGGTTCCCCGGGTGTAGCAGCGCGAGCGAGGAGTGGTCCGGAGCGAGTCGGTCGGCCACCTCGGGGCCACCCACGGCCCACAGCCCGACCGGCGGACCGTCATCGAGAAGGTGGTGCTGTCGCAACGCGGTGAGTAGCCGGGCGACCACGCTCACATCCAGTCCGGTCGCCGCCGCGTCGGCGAGGATCTCGGCCTCCGAGCGGGTGCCGTCAAGGTTCCGCAGCAGTCGGACGGTCGCCGGGTCGACACTGTCGATGACCACGGCCCGGGTCGGATCGAGTCCGATCTGGATGGTCGTGTCGTCGCGCCACAGTGCGCGGGCGGCCGGGTTGAGTCGGGGACGGGTGTCGGCGCTCATGTCTCACCTCACGGGGCAGGGTGGCAGCGGCGATGAGACTGCGCCCGGGACGGAACGGTTCCGTCGTGGCACCCTCGGCCGGCAGAAGCCTCCACGGTGCCGCGTTGACGGTGCCCCTTGGTGCACCGGCGCCGCACCGGTGGGAGCGGTCAGCACGGTGGCACACCGGGTCGGTGTGGTCAGGCGTGGGCGCGCAGCAGACCGCAGCGGGCTCGGTGGGTCGGCGGGCACGCAGGAGGGGCGTTCCGTCCGGACAGTCGCACGCCACGTCGGCGTGGGATCGGTCGGTGTTCCCGGAACGCCCCTCGTCGCTGCTTGGTCAGGCCTTGCCGAGGATCCGGTTCATCTTCGTGCCACAGACAGGGCACTGGCCCTTTGCCATGCGACGGCCCGACTCGCTGACAGAGACCTCACCCTGGAAGTCCCTCTTCTCCTTGCACTTCACGCAGTAGCCGTTGTAGGTCTCGGCCACGTTGCCTCCTCGGGTACCTGGCGTCCGCATCCTCGACCGCGAGGTGCGGCGAGGTCGCGCAACACCGTACCTGTCGCCAGGAACGCTACCTGCGACGCACCGCGTGGGCAGCCCGGGTGTCGGTCGGTCCCGCACATCCTGGTTGCGTGGGAAGCAATGGTTCTACGCTGGATGCGGGCTGTCTGGTTCGTTTGTGTGGACAACCGATCTTGGTGGTTCGTGTGGTTCCTTGCCACCAACTGGGCGCGGTCGTTATGGTCTGTGGGCCGCTCGGTGACCTGGGCCACTGTGCCCCGGTCCCACTGCACAGAGAGGACGAGGTCCCAGACGCCTCGATCTGATCTGGATTCGTCGACGGGGGCGAATGCCGGATCGGTGCCTCCATCAGGCCACGCTGCACGGGTGTGCGCGGGTGGTCGAACACGCCTGACAGGCGCGTGGCGGGGGCGCGGCATCGTGAGCCGCGGAGATGGACCGTCGCTGGATTCGCGACGGTAACAACAGAAACGACCCCCTGCCCCGAAGACATCGAGGTCCTCGGGATGCGCGGCGCATCGTCGTGAGCAGCCTCGGTCAACCGTGGCATCACGGTGTGGGGACATACCGTGATGAAACATCGTATACAAAGTAGTCGGTTCGGGCACGGTCACAGTTCGGGCCGCCCTGGTGCCGGCAGTTGGTGGACACCGGTCCTGCGCCGACTGCGCCAACCCGGAACGCTGGCCGTTGTCGCGGCGATCACGCTGGCCACCGGGGGGCTGGCCTGGCAGGTCACCTCGTCGGACGCACCGACCAGCGCGGAAGCCACCCGCACGCCCAGGACCCTGCCTCCGCAACCGTCGACGGTGGGGGATGAGCAACGGGCCAGTCGAGGCTTTCCACGCGACGCCGTGTCCGGGTCGGTGACCCCGACGGCCGGCGGCTCACCGACCACCAGCGTGCGGGTGCCCACACCCACGTCGCCGGCGGCGCCGGTGACACGGCCGCCGGTGACACGCGCACCAGCCCCGCCGGTCGTCAGTCGGGCGCCACAGCCAACGAGCCCCGCACCGACCGTTGTGGCCGGTGGTCAGTACGTCCCGGTAGGTCCGAGCTTTTCGGGTCTGGCGTCGTTCTATGGCGGGAGTGACGGCCTCGACGGCGGACCCACGGCCAGCGGCGAGACGTTCGACGCGAACGCGCTCACGGCGGCCAGCCCCACCCTGCCCTTCGACACCCTGCTCAACGTCTGTTACCAACAGCAGTGTGTGGTTGTGCGGATCAACGACCGCGGGCCGTTCGTCGGCGGCCGGATTCTCGACCTGTCGGCCCGGGCGGCCCAACTGATCGGTATGGAGCAGGTGGGGGTGGCCCCGGTTATCGCCACGCCGGTCAGGTCGGTGGGCTGAGCCCTCGGCCACCGCGATTCGGGGGGCGGTGGAACGGGCCACGACCCGGTGCTGGTGTGCGAGAAGACACGTACCCCCGGACTGTTCCGGTCCACACACCTTCCCCTCATGTGTGGCCCTGGAGCGATCCGGGGGTACGCACCTCGACGCTAGAGCCACGTCGCGACACCGTCAACGACCGCGGTCGGGGAGCCATCCAAGAAATATGAAGAAAAGGGATTATTGAAATATGTTGCCCCGCTCCTGGCCGCCCAGGCCTTTACCCCGACCCGGTACCGGGGGTAATACGCGCCGATCGCAGTGTTATGTGAGGGCCCCAGGGCGGTGCGGTGGCGCTTCCCTCACAAACGCGGCACCGGACCAGACCAGGATCACGACCGGGAAGTGCCTGACTCGGATGCCACACGTGTTGTCCGGCGCACCGACACTCCGCCGGCCACCGACGTCGTCGGTCTGTCGGCCCCGGAACGCGATAGCGTGGCCGGTGTGGCGGTCCCGGCTTCCCGGACGGTAGAGGTGCGCCGCAGTGCGCGGCGCCGACGCACCGTGTCGGCCTACCGGGAGGGGAACCGGACGATCGTCCTGATCCCGGCGCGGTTCTCCAGGGCGGAGGAGCGCCGCTGGGTGACCGAGATGGTCGCCCGCCTGGATGCCCGGGAGCAGCGGCGAGATCGTGGCCCTCGCCGTAGTGACGCGGCGCTGCTGGCCAGGGCGCGCAAGCTCTCGGCGAGTTACCTGGGCGGACGAGCCGAACCGGTCAGCGTGCGGTGGGTGGGTAACATGACGACCCGCTGGGGCTCGTGTACCCCACTGGACGGGACCATCAGGTTGTCCAGCCGACTGCGGGAGATGCCGACCTGGGTGTTGGACTATGTGGTGGTGCATGAGCTGGTGCACCTGCTGGTACCCGGGCACGGTGCCCAGTTCTGGGAGCTGGTCGACCGTTATCCCCGTACGGAACGGGCTCGCGGGTACCTGGAGGGCGTGGCCGCAGCGGCCCATCTGGATCTGTCCGAGTTCGACGACGTGGTTGATGACGGGGTGCAACTGTGACCCGGCGGGCGGCCGCGGTGCTGCTGACCGGGCCGCCGGCCGTCGGTGGTGCTCCACCGGGTGTCGACCCGGCCGCGTTCGCCCGGGCGATGGCCGAGGACGTCATCGACCTGCTGACCGAACTGGCCGCGGTCGAGCCGTTCGTGATCGCCTCGGCCGGGCGTGCCGCCGAGGCCAGGTCGCTGGCCTGGTCCGCCGACCAGGTACTGGTCGCGCCCGCCGCCACCGCCACCAACTCGACCAGGTCGCCCGTTCCGGGGATGTCGACCCCACCGGGGACGTCGACCGGCGTACTCGGCGTACTGGACGTGTTGCGGGATCGTGGCGTCGAGGAGATCGCCCTGGTCACCGCCGACGCACCGGACCTGCCCGGCCTGATGGTGGCCAAGACGTTCGGTGCGCTGCGTTCCGCGCCGGTGGCGGTTGCCCCGGCG
>DATCWR010000357.1:0-2015 GCA_036566245.1 Mycobacteriales bacterium
CCGTGACTGAGGGCGACCCGACGGACATCCTCACCGTCCCCGACGACCTGAACGAACTGCTCGCCCGCCACCGCCGACTGTTCCCGAACGCCGACGGCCTGAACGCCTGGAACCGCCAATCCATGATCACGCCCAAGTACGACCACGAGTGCGGCACCCCCGGGCACCGCGACTGCCCGTACGAGACCGACCGTGGGTAGCCCAACGGCCGACACGGCCACCACCATCACCCAACCCGGCATCTACGACGGGATGCCCTCCGACGTCTACCACGCCGACCCCGTACCCGGCGGCTCCCTGTCCTCCTCCGGCGCCCGACTGTTGCTGCCCCCGTCATGCCCGGCCCTGTTCCGACACGCCCAAACCGCCGGACGGCCACCGAAGGCCGCCTTCGACTTCGGCCACGCAGCCCACCGCCTCGTGTTGGGCGTCGGTGAGCGCATCGTGCGGGTCGACGCCCAGGACTGGCGCACCAAGGCCGCCCAGCAGAAACGCGACCAGGCGTACGAGGACGGCGCGGTGCCCCTGCTGGCACACGACTACCAGCAGGTGCAGGACATGGCCGCCGCCCTACGCCGTGACCCGATCGCTTCGGCGCTGTTCAACCCCGAGTCAGGGTCACCGGAACAGTCCCTGTTCTGGCGCGACGAACACACCGCCGTGTGGCGTCGGGCCCGACTCGACTGGCTCGCCAACCGCACCGACGGCCGACGGCTCATCGTCGCCGACTACAAGACCACCGCCAGCGCCGACCCGGCCGCCCTGTCGAAGTCCATGCACACCTACGGCTACCACCAACAGGGCGCCTGGTACCTCGACGCTGTCACCGCGCTGGGACTGACCGGCGGCCTCGAACCGGCGTTCGTCCTGATCTTCCAGGAGAAAACGCCGCCGTACCTGGTGACCGTCGTCCAACCCGACCCGGTCGCCCTGCGGATCGCCCGCGAGCGCAACGCCGTCGCCCTGGACACCTACCGCCGCTGCGTGACCACGGGCCACTGGCCCGGCTACGCCGACGGCGTGATCAGCCTCGCCCTGCCCCCATGGGCCGAGCGGGAACACGAGACGAGGAACTGATGAGCGAATCCATCGCACTTCCGCACGCCGCCCGGATCGGGCAGGCCACCGCCATCGAACAGTCCCGCGCCGTCGCCGAGGTGCAGGCCGCGATCATCGTCGCCCAACAGTGCCCCCGCGACAAGCAGGCCGCCCAGCGCGAGATGCGCGAGTCCTGCCGCATGAAGGCGTTGGCAGAAAGGGCGTTCTACCGTTTCCCAAGGTCCGGCCAGACCGTATCCGGCCCGTCCGTCCACCTGGCCCGTGAGCTGGCCCGATGCTGGGGAAACATCCAGTACGGCGTAGCGGAAATGTCCCGCGACGACGCCCACGGCCAGTCCGAGATGTTGGCCTACGCCTGGGACGTGCAGACCAACGCCCGCGCCTCGGCGGTCTTCATCGTCCCGCACGCCCGGGACAAGAAGAACGGCCCCGAGCGGCTGACCGACATGCGCGACATCTACGAGAACAACTCGAACAACGGGGCCCGTCGCGTCCGCGAATGCATCTTCGCGGTGTTGCCCCCCTGGTTCGTCGAGGAAGCCAAGGACCTGTGCGCCCAGACTCTCAAGGACGGCGGCGGTAAGCCGCTGACACAGCGGGTGGCCGACGCGCTGGGGATGTTCGGAAACATGGGCATCACCGAGGACGACATCACGCGCAAGCTCGGTCGTCCTGCTGCGAAGTGGACTGACCATGACCTCGGCCAGCTCAGCGTGATCTACCGCTCGTTGCAGCGTGGTGAGGTGACACGGGAGGACGAGTTCCCGGCGCCGGTGGTGACCGCTGAGGAGATCACCAGTCCGGCCAGGACGGTCACGACCACCGCGCCCGCGCCGGGTGAGCCGACGCCGGAGGAGATTGCTGAGCACGTGGCGGCGATGGAGGCCGGCCAGTGACCGCCCTGGCGTGGATCGTCGCCGGCATCGGTGTCGTGGCCGTGCAGGTGACCCGATCCG
>DATCWR010000388.1:0-7932 GCA_036566245.1 Mycobacteriales bacterium
TGTTGGGGCCCGCCGAACCAACCGGGTCTGCCAGGTGGGACCCCTCGACAGCCTCCACAGCCTCGGCAGCGGCCTCCGCACATCCCGGCTCGGCCGGTTCGACCTCCACACCGCCGGCCCCGGGCTGGTCCGCCGACACACCAGACCGCCTCCGCGCCGCACCGGCCCCACCCGGCGACCGGTCGGACACCCGCCCACGGGTTGGAATCACCCGGACGTGCTCGGGGGCGTGGTAGAGATCAGGCAGCTCCTCGCCGGGGTGGGCCGGCGGGCCACCGTCGCGCAACGTGCGCAACGCACGCCGCCACCGCGCCGCGGTCACCTGCCCGCCGCGGCCGGGCAGGGTCATCACGGCCACCACCAGGGCGGTCACCCCCAGCAGGATCACCAACGCCATCGGACCATTCCTCGCTACCGACCGGACCGGGCACAGCCCCAGACCACCCCCAGCCGCAGCAGCCGTACCGCATCAGGCCGGTGAACCGGCATGTCGACCGGGTGGATCAGTGGTCGCCGGATACGCTCGGGTGTTTACCCGAGGCCCTGCCGGTGAACACCCGGGGTCGGCGTGTCGGAACCCGCAGGTCCGCCCACACGGCCTTGCCCTCCGGGTAGCTCTCGCTGCCCCACCGTTCGGCCAGCGCGGCCACCACCCGCAGACCGCGGCCGTGGGTCTGGGTGGCCAGGGCCAGACGCGGCAGCGGTGGACGCACCGACGCGTCCAACACGGTCACCCGCACCCGCGGGCCGGGCCGGATCCGCAGCCACACCGAACGCGGCGCCGGCGCGTGCAGGAATGCGTTGGCGATCAACTCACTGGCGACCAACTCCAGATCAGCACGCACCGGACCTGGCAACCGCAGAGCGTCAAGCCGGCGACGCAACCATCGGCGGCAGTGCACCGCACCAGACAGGTCCTCCGGTACGGGAACGCGGTCGCCACCGGCCTGGAGCGTCGTGTCCACCGTGGCTCCCTCCACGCCCACCCGCCGCGAACGGGACATACCCTCCAGCCCGCCGGTCCACACCCGACAACACCCCGGCACCGGCGGGACACCCCAGCCCACCCACGTCCCGTACCCACGAACCTGGACCCGTTGGCTGCGCCAGCACGCAACACTGCATAAGGTCACAAGCATGGCGGAACCGACCACGACCCGGTTAGACGGCGACGGACCCAACAGCCACACCGGCCCCCAACCCGACGACGACCTGGTCACCACCCGGCACACCCTCACCGTGGCCGGGGACACCCTGGCCTACACCGCCACCGCCGGTCGCCTCGTGCTGCGCGAGGAGACACACACCGACGGCACCTTCGACGGTTACCAGCCACGCGCCGAACTGTTCGTGGTCTCCTACACCCTCGACGGCGCCGACCCGGCCACCCGCCCGGTGACCTTCGCGTTCAACGGCGGACCCGGCTCGTCCAGCGTCTGGCTACACCTGGGACTGCTCGGCCCGCGTCGGGTCCTGATGGGCGACGCCGGCGCCCTGCTGCCCCCACCACACACCCTGGTCGACAACGCCGAGAGCCTGCTCGCCCACTCCGACCTGGTGTTCGTCGACCCGGTGTCCACCGGGTACTCCAGAACGGTGCCCGGAGGCAGACCAGCCGACTACCACGGCTACCGCCGCGACCTGGAGTCGGTCGGCGAGGTCATCCGACTGTGGACCACCCGCAACGACCGGTGGCTGTCCCCGAAGTTCCTCGCCGGAGAGTCCTACGGCACCCTGCGCGCGGCGGCACTGGCCGGCCACCTGCAACAGCAGTTCGGCATGTACCTCAACGGCATCATCCTGATCTCCTCGGTGCTGGACATGGGCACGCTGCGACCGGGCCGGGGCAACGACCTGGGTTACGTGCTCTACCTGCCCACCTACGCCGCCGTGGCGCACCACCACGGCCGGCACGGTGACCGGCCGCTGTCCGAGGTGCTGGCCGAGGCCGAGGACCTGGCCGCCCGGGACTACCCGTACGCGTTGGCCCGAGGAGCACGGCTGTCCGCCGCCGAGCGGGCCGCCATGGTCCGCCGGATCGCCGCGGTCACCGGACTGGACGAGGACTTCGTGCACCGGGCCAACCTGCGCGTCGACCCACACCGGTTCTTCCGCGAGTTGCTGCGTTCCTCCGGGCTGGTGGTCGGCCGGCTGGACGGGCGGTTCACCGGAACCGAGGCCGACGACGCGGCCGAGGTGCCCACCCACGACCCCAGCTACACCGCGATCCTGGGTCCCTACTCGGCCGCGCTGAACCACTACGTGCGCGCCGAACTGGGCTACCGCAACGATCTGCCCTACGAGATCCTCACCGACCGGGTTCGGCCGTGGAGTTACCAGGAGTTCGAGGGCCGGCCGGTGTACGTGGCCGACATCCTGGCCGAGTCGATGCGCCACAACCCGCACCTGCGGGTCCACGTGGCCTGCGGCTACCACGACGGGGCGACCGCCTACCACGCCGCGGAGTACGTGCTGGCGCACCTGGACATACCGCCCTCGGCGCGGGCCAACATCGAGGTCGCCTACTACCCGGCCGGCCACATGATGTACGTGCACGAACCCAGCCGGCGACGCCAGAGCAGCGACCTGGCCCGTTTTGTCACCGCACCGCCACCCTCACCGGCTGGCTGACCCGGACGCGCCGGCGTACCTGGTCCACCGGCGCGGTCCAGACGCCCGGACCTGCCGCGGATTGGCACCTCACTGACGGTTTACCGGCCCCGCACGGAGTGTCACACTCGCAGGGCTCGGCACGTCGCGACCGCTACCCGGTCGAACGCCCGCCTCCGGTGAGGAGCCGACCATGACCGCAGCGTCCCGGCCCGCGTCGGACGGTACGAACCAGGACGACCAGGATCTGACCCGGTTCGGCTACCACCAGCAACTCAGGCGCTCGTTGTCATTCACCGACCTGATGGTGTACGGGCTGATCTTCATGGTGCCCATCGCACCGTTCGGCATCTTCGGCGGCGTGTTCGCCGCGTCCGGCGGAATGGTCGCCCTGGCGTACCTGATCGGCATGACGGGAATGGCCTTCACCGCCCTGTCCTACTCCCAGATGTCGCGGGCCTTCCCGCTGGCCGGTTCGGTGTACACCTACGCCGGGCGGGGCATCGCCCCGGCGGTCGGGTTCGTCGCCGGGTGGCAGATCCTGCTCGACTACGTGTTGGTGCCCTCGTTGCTCTACCTGGTCGCCGGCGTGGCCATGCACTCGTTCGTGCCGGCCGTACCGGTGTGGCTGTGGGTGGCTGGCTTCGTCGCGGTCAACACCACGGTGAACTACCTGGGCATCGGACTGACCGCGCGGATCAACCGACTGGTGCTGGCCGCCGAACTCGTGGTGTTGGTGATCTTCCTGGTGGTGGGCATGGTGGCGCTGGCACGCGGGCACGGCGGGCACTTCTCGCTGCGTCCGGTGTATGACGCGCACACCTTCTCACCGGGCCTGGTGTTCGGCGCGGTCTCGGTGGCGGTGCTGTCCTTCCTGGGCTTCGACGGGATCTCCACCCTGGCCGAGGAGAACCGCGACGGCGGCCGCCAGGTCGGCCGGGCGATGGTGGCCGCGCTCGGCCTGGCCGGAACGCTGTTCGTGGTCCAGTCGTGGGTGGCCGCGCTGCTGGTACCCGACCGGCAGGCACTGCTGGCCAACGGTGATCCGACCGGCACCGCGTTCTACGACGCCGCCGAGGTGGCCGGTGGCCACTGGCTCAACGTGCTCACCGCGGTGGCCACCGCGATTTCCTGGGGCTTTGCCAACGCGATGGTTGCCCAGGCCGCGACCTCCCGACTGTTGTTCTCGATGGCCCGTGATCGCCAGTTACCCAGGCTGTTGGCCCGGGTCCACCCGGTGCACCTGGTGCCGGCACACGCCACCGTGCTGGTGGCCGCGGTGTCGCTGGCGATCGGTGTCGCCATGAGTGGACGCGCAGGTACCGGTGTGGCCACGCTGTCCAGCCTGGTCAACTTCGGCGCACTCTCGGCGTTCCTCCTGCTGCACGTCTCGGTGTTCGTCCACCACGTGGTCCGGCAGGGGAGTCGGGACTGGCTGAGGCACGTCGTGGTGCCACTGGCCGGCGTGGTCATTCTGGGGTACGTGCTGGTCAGGGCGCAGGCGGCGGCCCAGACGGTCGGCCTGTCCTGGCTGGCGATCGGGCTGGTCGTGCTGGTCGCGCTCTTCGTGACCGGTCACCGACCCAGACTGGCCGGACTGGACCCGGCCGGTGACGGTCCCACACCGTCGGCCACCGGTGGGCCCGAACCACGCTGATGTCGCACCGCCGGACCGGATCGCATCTTCACGGTCACCTGATCAGGTTTCTGCTTCCCACAGACGTATAGAGGCCCCCTTGTGCTGGATATTTCTATCATGTCAGACTTGGGGGCGTTTAAGGTTAGTCGGTAACAGCTGACGTGGTCATCCGCCCGACCGCGGTCTGTGTCCACCCGATTCCGTCTGCTTCATGGAGGAAGCATGACCAGGGGACGCGCTGCGTCGGTAGGAATGTTGGGACTGGGCGTCGGATACTTCGCCTGGTACGTGCCCTACAGCGGCCTGGCAAAAGCACTGTCGGCCGGACTCATACCAGGCATCGAACACCCGGTCGGCGGTCTGGTCCTGTTACCCGCGGCCGCACTGGGAACCCTGCTGGGTATGCCGATCTTCCTCACCGCGAGCCGGTGGTGGCGGTACTCCCGGCGGCGGACGATCCTCGGACACTCCCTGCCCCTCCCCGGCCGGGAAACCGCCCTGTCCGGAT
The DNA here is from genome assembly GCA_036566245.1 of Mycobacteriales bacterium. Taxonomy (GTDB): domain Bacteria; phylum Actinomycetota; class Actinomycetes; order Mycobacteriales; family DASULA01; genus DASULA01. The sequence continues at coordinate 4,758 of DATCWR010000388.1, forward strand.
TCTGGACAGCATTCATCGTCGGAACCACAACACTCAACTTCACCTTTCCCGGCGGCTCGATCGTCTTCATGCTGGTACTGATGCGCATCGAACAGTTGATCTTCTCACCGGCGACGGACCTGATCCGGCGGAGAAAGATCCACTGGTACTCCTGGGCCGCGCTGGTACTCAGCATGCTCTCCGCGGTGATCGCACTCACCGACGTCGACAACTACGTGCTCACCACCGGCGCGGTACTCAGCCTCGGCGCGTACATGATGGGATACGTTTGCCGATTCCAGATCATGGACCGTTACGCCAAGGTCGGCGACCAGTTCCACGACCGCAGGTACTTCGTCGAGGAACACATGGCCACCCCCATCATGCTGGTGCTCCTACTGGGAGTACCCGCCCTGATCAACCAGGGCCCCTGGATGCACGCGCTCCGACTGGGATTCACCACCTTCCTGACCAGTTCGGCGGTCTTCCCCGCCCTGCTCATCGGCCTGTTCTACGAGGGACTGTTCATCTTCACCAGCCTCATCTACCTCGACCCACGCGAGTTCTCCTTCGGAATGCCGGTGAACGTCTGCTCCAGCCTGCTCGCCGGAGTGGTGGCCTCGCTGGGCCTGCACGGGGTGTTCGGCGCGATCCAACCCAGCGCCGCCCAGTTCGTCGCCGCGGCCTGCGTCATATCCGCCGCGTTCATCCTCAGCTACCCGACCGTGCGGACCTGGCTGACCGCGCGGGCAGCCCGGCGGGCGGAGGCCCGACGGGTCCTGTTGTTCGTCTGCGGCGGCAACACCTCCCGCTCGCCCATGGCAGCAGCGATCGCCCGCGCCGAACTGTCCGACGGGCCGGCCGGACCACGGTGGCAGGTCGCCAGCGCCGGCCTGTCGGTCGACACACCCGGCGCACCGATCGCCCCACAGGCCGCCGACGCCCTACGGGAACTGGGTCTGGAGGTACCCGCCGAGCACCGGTCACGTCCGTTCACCGCACAGATGTGCCTGGACACCGAGGCCGTCTACACCATGACCCGGGCCCAGCGCGACGCGGTCGTGGCCATGGCCCCCGACGCGGCCGACCGGACGTTCTGCCTGGATCCCCACGGCGACGTGCCCGACCCGGCCGGACAACCAGCCGAGTCCTACCAGGACTGCGCCCGGCGGTTACGTGCGCTGGTGGTCGACCGGATCACCGAACGCCGGGCCCGCTACGCGTTGTCGGGAGCCGAGGGAACGTGACGGTACCAACGGACATAGCTGTCCAACGGCGCGCGCGGCGGGTGGTAACCATTCACCGGCGCCGCCTCGTCGACGTAACCGACCGACAGGCCACACACCACCAGTCGGTCAGAACCCAGACCGCAGAACTGGCGGATCTCCTCGGCGTAGCCGGCCACGCTGTACTGCGGACAGCTCCCCAACCCACACGACACCAGACCCAACATCACGTTCTGCAGGAAGAGCCCCATCTCCAGGAACGTACCGGCCACCGAGTCCGCGGGCAGGTGGAAGATCATGGCCACCGGTGCCCCGTAGAACCGGAAGTTGTCCCGGTCATGGGCCCGACGAGCTTCGACGTCATCACGGGCGACGCCCCTGACCCGGTACAGACCCGCACCCCACTCCTGCGACCGCCGCTGGTACACCTCGCCCATCACCGTGGGGCGGTTCTGGTAGTCCGGCCGACGCGGCGCCCCCGAGTCGAACCGGGCACACAACCGGTCGGCCAACGCGTCCCGGGCCGCGCCGAGCAGTACCGCGACCTGCCAGAACTGGGTGTTTCGGGTGGACGGTGCGTGCCCGGCGGCGCGCAGTACCTCCTCCAGGATCTCCACCGGCACCGGCCGGTCCAGAAAGGCCCGCTTGCAGTGCCGTGCGGTGATCGCCGAAAGGAACCGCGAGAGATCCATCGCGAACACCCTCCCACCAGAAACCAGTGCGAACCCGGCAGACGACACGGTGGCGACCACCCCAGTCTTGCCTGACCACACCGACCTGTCGATATCCAGCCCGAACACCCACCGCACGCCGCACCTCATCGCCGCCAGATTCCCCACGAAGCGAGGGCGCATGACCATGCCGACCGGACAGACCCTCCACCCGGCCCACACCGCCGCGCCGCTGCCTGCGAGGCCCGACAACGCCACCATCTCGGCCGCCCTGACCGACCCGGCCCAGGTCAACGAACAGACCCTGCGAGCCCTGGCCGGCCGGGTCGGGTCCCTGGAGGTACGTGCCGACCTGGTGGGCGACCCAGCACCCGACTGGCTACGGCGACACTTCCCCGGCGAACTGCTCTACAGCCTGCGCGCGGCACCGCAGGGCGGGGTCTTCGGCGGCCACCGCGCCGAACGCAACAGTCGACTCCTGGCCGCCGCCGAGCACTACGACATGGTCGACCTGGACGAAGCCGACCTGGACCCCGACCTGCTCGACCGGATCCCACCGTCGACCCGACGGATCTCCTGGCACGGCAGCGCCACCGACCCCGAGGCCCTGCGTGCCACCCTCGACCGGATGCTGACCGTACCGGCCAGGCTGTACCTGGTCGCCCCGGCCATCACCCGGGCCGAACAGGCGCTGGCTCCGCTGCTGTTCCTCAAGCGTTCTGGTCGCCTCGACGTCACCGCGTTCGGCACCGGCACGGCCGGCACCTGGAGCCGACTGCTCGCCCCCTGGCTGGGCGCGCCGGTGGTCTACGGCCGGGTCGACGACACAGGGGACACCGGAACCCCCACCGTCGACCAACTGGTCACCGACTACGGATTTCCCCGGCTGGGACCGGTGCGGGCCCTCTACGGCATCGTCGGCCGGTCGGTCTCGCGTTCACTGTCGCCGCGACTGCACAACACCGGCTACCGGCAACTTCACCTGCCCGCCCTGTACCTACCGTTCCAGGTCGAGGAGTTCGCCCCGTTCTGGCGGGAGGTGGTCGAGGACGGTCTGACCCGCCTGGGAGTGCCGCTCCACGGTGCCACCGTCGTGTCGCCGCACAAGGAGGAGGCACTGCGACTGTCCGACACCCGTAGCACAGCCGCCCAGGACTCCGGATCGGCCAACTCACTGGTCCGGTCCGGCAACCGCTGGCGGGCCGACACCTCCAACAGCCCGGCGGTCACCGCCGCGCTGAGGTCGGCCGGAACCCGGTTGGCACACCGCTCGGTCGCGGTGGTCGGCTGTGGCGGCGC
>DATCWR010000401.1:0-7241 GCA_036566245.1 Mycobacteriales bacterium
CTCGGCCGCGAGCCGGTAGCCGTCCACGAAGGCGCGCAGCCGTGCGGCGGCGTCACGCGGCGCTCGGGTGTGGTTGAGCCCGGCCATGGCCTGCGCCGAGTAGGCCAGTTCCCACAGCCGGGATCCCGGAGCCGCCGCGTCCCAGTCGATCAACACCCAACCCCGGGCCGACCTGACCAGGTTCCATGGAGCCACATCGTTGTGGCAGACGATCTGTTCGGTGTCCGGGGGAATGACACGGTTCCACACCGCCGAGACCGGCGGCACGAAGTCGGCCACCGCGTCGTGATAGTCGCGTACGAACCGACCGATCGCGGCCAACTCGGCCAGTGAGTACGTTCCCGACGGGTCGCCGATCTCCCCGTGGACGTACTCCAGGACCTGCCGGCCCTGGTCGTCACGGCCCAGTGGCTGCGGGGCGCCGGTGAAACCGGTCTCGTGCAGGTACCGGAGCAGGGCGTCGACGGTGTCCGTCCACGGCCCGACCGGGCGCCTGACCGTGTCACCCACCCGCACCACGCCGGCGGTGACGTTTCCGTGGAGGGGTTGCTCGACCTCGGTCATGCCCGCATTGTGCGCTGACGACCTGGTCAGCCGGGGCCGAGTCCCGGGTAGACCCGGCGGGCGTTGCCGCCGAGGATCGCGGCGAAGGTGTCCGGCTCCAGGCCCAGGCTGCCGATGGCCAGTGCGTTGCGGGCGATGCCGGGTACTCCCGGCCAGTCGGTACCGAAGATGAACCTGCGGGCCAACCGGGGGAAGTCCTGGTTCGCGAAGTAGTCGGGCAGTCGTTTGGGTGGCAGCCCGGACAGTTCGATCCACACCGTGTCGAACTCCAGGGCCAGGGTGGCCGCCTCGTCGTACCACCAACTCCGCCCGCCATGGGCCAGCACCACGGTCAGGTCGGGCACCGCCCGCAGCACCTCCCGCAGCGGTTCGGGGCTGGCGAACCGGTTCTCCGACCCGGGGAACGTGCTGGTGCCGCAGTGCACCACGATCGGCAGTCCCAGTTCGGCGCACGCCTGGTAGACGGGGAAGAGCGCTCGGTCGGCCACCGAGAACCCACCGTGCACCGGATGGATCTTCACCCCGACCGCGCCCAGGCCGACCTGGCGTTCCAGTTCGGTGAGCAGCGGGTGGTGGTAGTGCGGGTTGAGGTTGGCCAGCATCGCGAAACGGTCGGGGTTGTGTTCGACGATCGGCAGCAGGTCCTCGATCGGCTGGATACCGGTCGCCTTCGGGCTGTACTCACACAGCAGTACCGCGGCGTCCACGCCCTGACCGTCCAGATAGGTATCCAGCCGGTCGGGACGCACCACCCCGTCGACGTCGTAGAAGTGGTCCAGCGGTGGGTCGCCACCGAAGTCACGCGCCCACCCGACCCAGGCCGGGCGCAGCGTGCCCAGCCGGGCCGGATGCATGTGCACGTCCGCCGTGAAGTGCCCGTCGATCACGCCGTGGCCTCCGTTCCCGCACCGTGCGGCCACCATGCCATGCCGGTCAGACCGACACCGACCTGGACTCCCCCGACCCGGTCACCTGGCTCTGGTTGGCCAGCCGGAGCGTGGCGGCGTCGCGCACCGCGAACCGTCGGAGCTTGCCGGTCGCCGTGGTGGGCAACTCGTCGAAGAACAACACCCTGCGGGGACGTTTGAACGCCGCCAGCCCGGCCCGGCAGAACGCCACCAGCTCCTCGGCGTCGACCGGCTGGTCGGCCGGCACCACACAGGCCACCGGCTTGTCCAGACCGTCCTGGTCGGGCACACCCACCACCGCCACCTGGGCCACACCGGGGTGTTCGAGCAGCCGGGCCTCGACCTCGGTCGGGGACACCCAGATGCCACCCACCTTGATCATGTCGTCGGACCGGCCCAGGCAGGTGTAGTAGCCGTCGGCCGAACGCAGGTAGGTGTCGCCGGTGCGCAGCCACTCCCCCTCGAACACCCGGCGGGTTACCGCCGTGCGGCACCAGTACCCCACCGCGAGGGATTCCCCGCGCACGAACAGGTTGCCCGGCTCGTCGTCTCCGACCTCGTTGCCCTCGTCGTCACGCAGGCTCAACTGGTAACCGGGCACCGGGGTTCCGGTGGTGCCCGGGCGGACCTGACCCTCCCTGTTGGACAGGAAGATGTGCAGTGCCTCGGTGGAACCGATCCCGTCGAGTACCTCGACGCCGAACCGGGCAGTGAACCGTCGATACACCTCGGCGGGCATCGGTTCGCCGGCCGAGGCGGCCAGTCGCACCGAGGAGAACACCTCCGCCGGCACCCCGGCGTTCACCATGGCCGCGTAGAAGGTGGGCACCGCGAAGAACAGGGTGGGCCGGTGTTCGACCAGCCGGGCAGCCACCGAGTCGGGGGTGGGACGGGCCGGGTCCAGCACCGTGGCCGCGCCCACCGCCAGCGGGAAGAAGGCCGAGTTGCCGATCCCATAGGCGAAGAACAGCTTGGCCACCGAGAAACAGCGGTCCTGCGGGCCGATCCGCAGCACGTTCGTCGCGTAGGTCTCCACCACGTGCCGGATGTTGGCGTGCCGGTGCATGGCCGCCTTGGGTCGGCCGGTGGTTCCCGAGGTGTACAGCCACAGCGCGATCGAGTCGTCCCAGGTGTCGAACGGTTCACCGCTGTGCCCGGCACCGCCGGCCAGCAGGTCGGTCCAGGTCCGCACCCGGGTTCCGGCCGGGGCGGTGATCTCGGCGTCGCCGTGGACCACCACGTCGGCCAGTTCCGGGGCGCCTGAGGCCGCGACCCGGGCGGCGGCGGCGAACTGGTCACTGGCCACCAGGACCCGGGCGCGGGCGTCGCGAACCAGCGCGGCCAACTCCTCACCGGTGAGCATGGTGGAGACCGGCACCGCGACCGCGCCGATCCGCATGGCGGCCAGGATCGCGGCGAGCAGTTCCGGCCCGTCGGCCATCACCAGCACCACCCGCTCCTCGGGCCGCACCCCCAGACCGCGTAACCCGGCCGCCACCCGACCGACCAGGTCGGTCAGTGCGGCATAGGTCAGTGAGGTGCCCGGTCCGGTGACGGCCAACCGGTCCCCCCGGCCAGCCTCGACGTGCCGGTCGAGAAGGTAGGTGCTGACGTTGAACGACTCGGGCATGGCAGGCCTCTCTGCGCTCACGGACGCCGAAGAACCCGAGCGGTCCAGGAAACACACCTGTGTCCGCCCGGGTGGGGATCGCTCAGGTGAACCGGACGTACTGGTAGTCGAGGGGTTTGTTGTTGATGCCGTTGCTGGGCGGGGCTACCCAGGCGGCGATCTGGCCGGGTTGGTGGACCGGGCGCATCAGGCCGGCCACGAACGCCCTGTCCTCGGCCGAGGGCAGCCACCGGTCCCGCCTGCTCTCCCACTCCCGGGCGTCGCAGACCTGGCCGTCGGGGGTGACGTTCAGCCCGGAGAACGCGCCGACCTTCCGGTTGAACGCCCGGTGCGGCAGGTACAGCCGGGCGGTGATGCCGAACTCCTCCAGGATGCGGTTCCACCGCTTGAGACCGGTCTGGCAGTCGGCGATGTACTCGTCGCGCAGGTCCTCGTTCAGTCCGACCAACGCCGGGGTCTCGGTGCGCACGATCCGACCGTCGGAGGCCAGGTCGAGGTGGCGCACCGCGTCGAGCAGTACGTGGTCGTCGTCGCGGCGGTTCTCCTGCCAGCGGCCCTTGAGTCCGGTCGTGTAGTAGGTCGCCACGTTGGTCGACGTCTCGCTGCCGAACAGGTCCAGCGACACGGTGAAGTGGAAGTTGATGTACTTCTGGATGATTTCCAGCGGTATCCCGCCGTGCCGGGCGATGTCGTCGGTGTCGTGTTCGCGCATCAGCTCGGCGGTCCGGCGCACCACCCGGTCGACCCCGGTGGTGCCGACGAACATGTGGTGCGCCTCCTCCTTGAGCATGAACTCACAGGTACGCGACAGCGGGTCGAAGGCGCTTTCCTTGAGCGTACCGAGCTGGTACTTGCCGTCCCGGTCGGTGAAGTAGGTGAACATGAAGAAGCTCAACCAGTCCGGGGTGGGTTCGTTGAACGCGCCCAGGATGCGCGGCGAGTCGGTGTCACCGGAGTTGCGGACCAGCAGTTCCTCGGCCTCCTCGCGTCCCTCCCGGCCGAAGTAGGCGTGCAGCAGGTATACCATCGCCCACAGGTGCCGGCCCTCCTCGACGTTGATCTGGAACAGGTTGCGCAGGTCGTACAGGCTCGGCGCGGTGGCACCGAGGTGGCGCTGCTGTTCCACCGAGGCCGGTTCGGTGTCGCCCTGGATGACGATCAGTCGTTGCAGGTCCGCGCGGTACTCACCGGGCACCTGCTGCCAGACCGGTTCGCCCCGGTGTTGACCGAACCCGATCCGCCGGTCGGCGTCCCGTTCGGCCAGGAAGATCCCCCACCGGTACTCGGGCAGCACCACCTGGTCGAAGTGGGCCCAGCCCTCCCGACCGACCGCCACCGCGGTGCGCAGGTAGACGTCCCGGTGTTCCAGGGCGGGGCCCATCTCGTTCCACCAGCGTAGGAACTTCGGCTGCCAGGACTCCAGGGCCCGCTGTAACCGGCGGTCGTCGGCCAGGTCGACGTTGTTGGGGATGCGCTCGCCGTAGTCGATCGTGGTGGTCATCGCGTCACACTCGCTTTCGGTCGAAGACGGCTCGCTGGCCGGTGCCGTATCGGCGCAACGCCCCGGCGGGCCCGGACGCGTTGGGTCGGGTGAACACCCAGTTCTGCCATGCCGACAGGCGCCCGAAGATCTTGGTTTCGATGGTCTCCGGTCCCACGAACCGGTTGTTGGCCTCCATCGCGGTCAGCGCGTCCGGGCTGAGACCGGCCCGCGCCTCCAGGGCGATCCGGATCTCGTCGTCCCAGTCGATGAAGTCCGGGGCACTGGTCACCAGACCCAGTCCGTCGGCCTCGACGGCCTCCAGCCGTTCGCCGCACCGCTTGCGCAGCGCGTCCACCTGGTCGGTCTCACCGTAGAACCGGCTGGCCAGCCGGGTCAGTCCGTTGCCCATGGGGAAGGATCCGAAGTTGGTGGGGCCCAGGACCAGGGCCGCCGGTTCGGACCGGTCAGCGCGCCGCCCGCCCGTACCGCCGTCGGTGTCGTCGTCGAACAGCCCGTCCAGCATGTAGGTGCGGTCCGCGGCCAGGGCCAGTTCGAGCAGCGGGCCGGCGAAACAGCTACCCGGCTCGACCAGGGCCATGATCGTGCGACTGGTCACGTCCACCCGTTTGAACACCCGCTTGAGCAGGTGGGTGACCTCGTTGACGAACCAGTCGTCGGCGTGGGCGACCAGCAGTTCCTCGAAGCCGGCCACCCGGTCGGGGTCGCCCTCGGTGCGGATCACCCAGGTGCCGACCTCGGACTCGTTGGTACGCAGTCGCAGGATCACGTCGTCGAGTTCGCGGGCCAGCCGCAGCGGCCAGAACCGGGCGCCCAGGGCGTGGATGTCCGCCAGGGTGTCCGGTGGTGCGGCGTCCGGACCGGACACGGTGATCCACACCGTGCCGGCGGCGCGGTCGATCTCGGCGCGTACACAGGTGTAGGTCAGGCCCGAGTCGGTGACCGTGCGCTCCAACGGGGTCAGCGTCACCCCGGTGGCGTCGTGCGGGCGGGTGGACCGGTCGGCGGCCTGCCCGGCCAGGGCCCGTACCGTCTCCTCGAACCGTCCACGAGGGACGATCTGGTCGACCAGGCCCCAGCGCAGCGCGGTCCTACCCTTGACCCCGTCGGCGCGGGTGGCGAACACGTCGACCAGGTCCCGGCGTACCCGCCGCTTGTCGGTGAGCCGGGTCAACCCTCCGGTACCCGGCAGCACGCCCAGCATGGGCACCTCGGGCAGGGACACCGCCGAGGACCCGTCGTCGACCAGCACGATCTGGTCACAGGCCAGCGCGACCTCGTACCCACCGCCCGAGGCCGTCCCGTTGAGGGCGGCCAGGTAAATCTGGCCGGAGTTGGCGGTGGCGTCCTCGATGGCGTTGCGGGTCTCGTTGGTGAACTTGCAGAAGTTGACCTTCCACGGGTGGCTGGACCGGGCCAGCATCCGGATGTTCGCCCCGGCGCAGAACACCTTGTCCCGGCCGCCGGTGATCACCACGGCCCGCACCTCGGGATGCTCGAACCGCAGCCGGGTCACCGCGTCGGCCAGTTCGATGTCCACGCCCAGGTCGTAGGAGTTCAGCTTGAGTTCGTAGCCCGGCACGATGCCGCCGCCCTCGTCCACGGCCAGGACCAGCCAGGCGATGTCTCCCTCGCAGCGCAGCCGCCAGTGCCGGTAGGTGTCCGGGTGGGCGTCGAAGTCGACGACCGGGAGGCGGTCCTGGTCGGCGGTTGCAGGAGACGGCTCGAACATCAGGTCCTCCGTACGGTTGACCACCGGTTCGGTGCGTCGATGTTCTACAGAAATATGGGGTCGCGTCAAGGAAATGTGGAATCTTGACCGGACCGGGTTATCGTTCCGAGGGTCCGGACGGCACGCCACACCGCACCAGCACGCCGCCGGGAACCCGATGTGCCCAGGAGGAACCCGGCCGTGCCGCCCGCCCTGAACCGCCGTCACGCACTGGGTGGCGCGAGCGCCCGCTCGCTGCTGCTCACCGTGCTGGGCGAGTTCGTGTTGCCGGCGGACGGCCCGGTCTGGACCCGGTCGATCCTGCACACCCTTGGTCTGCTCGGCGTGGAGGAGAAAGCCGCTCGTCAGGCGTTGGCTCGCACCGCCCGGGACGGGTGGTGCGATTCCGAACAGGTCGGTCGCCAGGTGCGCTGGTCACTCACCCCGGCTGGACGCCGACTGTTGACCGAGGGTGCGGCGCGGATCTACTCGTTCGGTACGGGCCCGGCCCGGTGGGACGGCCAGTGGCTGGTGCTGCTCGTGTCGGTGCCTGAGGCACGTCGGTCGGTGCGGCACCGGCTGCGCACCCGGTTGTCGTGGGCCGGTTTCGGTTCGCCCGACCCGGGGGTGTGGGTGTCCCCGCACACCGCGCACGAGGCCGAGGCCGACGCCGTGCTGCGCGAGTTGGGCCTACACGCCGGGGCCATGTCGTTCACCGCCCGGTTCGCCGGGATCGGTCAGGAACGCGCGATGGTCGACCGGGCGTGGGATCTGGACGCGCTGGGCCTACGCTACCAACAGTTCTGTGACACCTTCGGGTCGATCCGCCCGGCCGCGGGCGACCCCACGCTGGCCGCGCAGGCCCGGTTGGTGCACGAGTGGCGGCAGTTCGTCTTCCTCGACCCGCGGCTGCCCGCCGACCTGCTC
>DATCWR010000404.1:0-4886 GCA_036566245.1 Mycobacteriales bacterium
CTCGTGCCGTGGCGGCGCGAGGCGCTGGCCTGGATCGGCGAACACGGTTACCCCACGCGCAAACACGAGGACTGGCGCTACACCGGACTCGACCCGATCCTCAACACCGCGTACGAACCGGCACCGCGTGGCTCCGACACCCGGGCGCAGGCCGCGACCGTGGCGGCACGCGGCGCCGACCTGGGCGGGCCCAGGCTGGTGTTCGTCAACGGCCACCTCCGTCGTGATCTGTCCGACCTGCACGGGCTGCCCGAGGGCGCGACCGTCACCGATCTGGCCGGCGCGCTCCACGACAGTCGCGACCTGCTCGAACCGGTTCTCACCGGGGGCGGCTGGCAACACGCCTTCGCCGCGGTCAACGACGCGCTCACCCCCGACGGCGCGTTCGTCCACCTGGCTCCGGGTGTCCGGCTGTCCGCGCCGGTCCACCTGGTCTTCGTCACCGACACCGCCGGCGAGCGGCTGCTGGTCAGCCCGCGTTCGGTGTTCCTGCTCGGATCGGACAGCCGGGCGTGCATCGTCGAGACACACGTCGGTGTCGACGGTGACGTGCACTGCACCAACGCGGTGACCGACGTGCGCCTCGACCGGGACGCGCAACTGGAGCACCTCAAGATCCAGGACGAACCGCACACCGCCCACCACCTCGCCCTGCTGGACGTGCGTCAGCAGGGCGGCAGCCGGTTCGCGTCGCACTCGTCGATGCTGGGCGCCGCGACCGCGCGCCAGGAGGTGCGGGTGTTGCTGGCCGCCGAGGGTGCCGAGGTGCACCTCGACGGGCTGTACCTGCCCGTCGGCGAGCAGGTGCACGACAACACCATCTTCGTCGACCACGCCGCGCCTGGCTGCGCGAGCCACCAGCTCTACAAGGGCGCGCTGTCCGGCCGTGGCCGTGGCATCTTCAACGGTCACATCATGGTCCGGCCGGGTGCCGACCAGACCGACGCGCACCAGACGAACAAGAACCTGCTGTTGACCGACCGCGCCGAGGCGGACACCCGTCCCCGCCTGGAGATCTACGCCGACGACGTGAAGTGCACCCACGGTGCGGCGGTCGGCCAACTGGACGAGCAGGCCCTGCTGTACCTGCGTGCCCGGGGGATCGGCGAACAGGCGGCCCGCCGGCTTCTGGTGCACGCGTTCGTCCAGGAGATGCTCGACCGGATCACCATCCCGCCGGTACGCGAACAGTTGCAGGCGCTGCTGGCGGAACGGAGCATCGCGTGACCAGCGAACTGGCCAGCCTGTACCAGGACGTGATCATCGAGAACGCGCGCCGGCCCCGCAACTTCCGTCGCCTCGACGGCGCGACCTGCGTGCTGGAGGCACACAACCCGCTGTGCGGCGACCGACTCACGCTGTTCCTCACGGTGTCCGACGGCATCATCACCGACATCTCGTTCGAAGGCTCCGGCTGTGCCATCTCCACCGCGTCGGCGTCGCTACTGACCGTCGCCGTCCGGGGACTGACCCGCGCCCAGGCCCTCGACCTGTTCACGAACGTGCACACCATGCTCACCACCGACCCGGAACCCGGCGCGGGCGAACCAGACGTCGGCAAGCTGATCGCCCTGTCCGGGGTTCGGGAGTATCCGACCCGGGTCAAGTGCGCCTCGCTGGCGTGGCAGACGCTGCGCGGTGCGCTCACCGGTGACCAGCACGAGGTCAGGACGGAGTAGGAACCATGTCCACGACGTACCAGACGGTGGAACTGGACCGTGACTGCCTCGGCACCGTCATCCCGGGGGGCCAGCCGATCGCCCTGCACCGCGGCGAGACCGTGCTGGTGACCCAGACGCTCGGCGACAGCGTGACCGTGCAGAACGAGATGGGTTACCTGGTGCGGCTGAGCCCGGCCGACTCCGCGGCGCTGGGACTGGCCGACGCGCCCAGCCCGACCGCGGCGGCCGCCGATCCGGACCGGCCGTTCGATCTCGACGACGTCATCGCGGTGCTGAAGAACGTGTTCGATCCGGAGATTCCGATCAACGTCGTGGACCTGGGGTTGATCTACCGGTGCGAGGCGGTGCCGCTGCCTGACGGCACCAACCGGATCGAGATTGACATGTCCATGACCGCACCGGGTTGCGGTATGGGCGACATTCTCAAACAGGACGCGGCCACCGCGGCCCGGTCGGTCGCCGGTGTCAGCGATGTTCAGGTGGAACTCGTGTGGGATCCACCGTGGGGTCTGGAGCGGATCTCCGATGCCGCCCGACTGCAACTGGGAATGATGTGACGCCCTCAACCACGCAACACCTGCCGTGCGGTTTCGACGGCCTTTGCCATAACTGACCGAGTGGTACCCGATGATTGACAAGAGAGGTGGACCATGTCCGCGGATCCGATTCTTGACGTACGCAGCCAGCCACACATGCGCCGGCACGAACTGATCTTCAGCTCGTTCGGTGCACTGACCGCAGGTGCCGGGTTCGTCCTGGTCAACGACCACGACCCCAAGCCGCTGTACTACCAGTTCAACGCCCAGTACCCGGGTGGCTTCACCTGGGAGTACCTGGAGCAGGGTCCGGAGGTGTGGCGGGTGCGCATCGGCCGGTCGGCGCAGTGAGCACGCCGGAGCCGGCCGAGCAGGTCGTGGACACCCGGGCGCCGGGTGCGGACAGTTGTGTGAATCTGACCAATGCCGCCGTGGAGGCCCTTGCCCCCGGCTCCAGTTTCGTGCTCGTCGCCGATCACGACCCGATCGGGTTGTGTTACATGCTCGACGCCGAACGCCCCGGGACGGTGACCTGGGAGCCGCTCGAACAGGGCCCGACCACCTGGCGGGTGCGCTTCACCGGGGTCCAGCTCCCGAGCGCCTGACCTTTCGCACGCCGGCCGGTCAGCTTGTCACCGGCGAGGCGCCGGTGTGGTGGGTGGAATCCCGCTCCACCCACCACCCGGACGCCTCCGCTGGTGATGTCAACGATCGCTCTTGGCCACCGTGAGCAGGACCGCAGAGTCCTCCAGTGCCTCCAGGCCATGTCGCGCCGGGGGAATGACGAGCAGGTCACCGGCCTCACCGGTCCATGCGTCGTCACCCGAGGTCAGGCGTACGCGGCCAACCAGCACCTGTATGGTCGCCTCTCCGGGGCTCTCGTGCGAGTCCAGTGCGCTCCCCCCGACCAGAGCAAGAACGGTCTGTCGGAGGATGTGTTCACGTCCACCGTAGACGGTCGCGGCGCTCCGTCCACCACTCCCGGCCTTGGCCTTGTCCAGTTGTTCGTGCGCCAGCGCGGTCAACGATTTTTCCATGACACAAGCATCCTCGACGGTTCGGACGGCGAGCAACCGGGTCCGTCACCCGTTCGGGCCCCGAGCCCAGTCACTGCCGGTGGCCACGCGTCGCGCCGGCGTAGAACGACGTGACCGACCGGTGACCAGACACACGGCCATGACCCGCCGGGGCTGGCATAATTCGGCTGCCCACACAGCCCGCGATGGGCGTGTCCGCTCGGCAATCAGATGGCCGTCGTCCAGCCGACCCGTTCCTGTTTCGGAAATTCCCGGCTCGCATTTTCCCCGCACCCCGGAATTTTGTTGAATTCACTCTTTCGAGTGATCAAATACCAAGGTGGTCGAATTAGAATAGGGGTATGGAAACCCTGACTGATGCTGTTCTCCGTGACGCCGATTGCGGTGTTGGTGGAGAGTCGGATGGCGGGTTTCCGATTACCCGGTTTGATCCTGCTGTGATGGCCGGATTGCTCGCCCGGTTTGACCCGTCGGAGTTGGATGACGAGGGTCTGTTGACGGTGTTGGGCGGGTTGGAACGTGTGGTGGCTGCTGCCCATGCGGCGCAGGCGAAGGTGATGGCCGCGTTCACCCGAGTGCGCCCACCTACCCCGGGTCATCCGTTTGGGGAGTTCGTCGCTGACGAGATCAGCCTGGTCCTGTCGACTACCCGCCGGGTGGCGGCGAACCGGGTTGCTCAGGCGGTGGAGATGACCACCCGGACACCCGCGGTCTTGCACGCGCTGGAGTCTGGGGTTCTGGACCTGTACCGGACCAAAGTCGTCACCGATGCCACCTACCGGTTGGATGATGCCACCGCGGCCCGGGTCGCTACCCACGTCGTGGACAAGGCGGAGGGGTGTAACGCCTTCCAGGTCCGGGCCCTGGTTCGCCGAGCGGTGTTGCAGGTGGATCCTGAGGGTGCCCAGCGCAGGCATGAAACGGCCCGTGCCGACCGCAGGCTGGTTCTCACCCCGGCAGAGGACGGGATGGCTGAACTCGTCGCGTTCCTACCGGCCGAGAAGGCTGTCGCCGTCTACCAGCGGGTCGACGGCCTCGCCCGGAGCCACCGGGTTCCCGGTGGCAAGCGGGGTGCGGACGAACGGCGGGCTGATGTGTTCGTGGGTCTGCTCCTGGGCCGCCGCCACCCCGGTACGGCCGGTGAATCCGACGGGTTGCGGCCGTTGGTACACGTCACCGTGGCCGCCACCACCCTGGCCGGAGCAGACAACAAGCCCGCCCTACTGGACCGGTACGGTCCGATCCCCGCCGTGTTCGCCCGGGCCATCGCGTCTGATCCCACCGGGGTGTGGAAGCGACTGGTCACCGACCCGGTAGACGGAACACTTGTCGAACATTCCCGGCACACCTACCGGCCACCGGCCGCGATCGATGACTTCGTTCGCGCCCGCGACCACACCTGCCGGTTCCCCGGCTGCCAAAGGTCCGCACAACACGCCGACCTGGACCACACGATTCCGTGGCCGAAAGGCCCCACCACGGCCGGGAACCTCGGCGCACTGTGCCGACACCACCACCGGTTGAAACACCACACCACATGGCGACTCACCCAAACCAACGGACGATTCCACTGGACCAGCCCAACCGCCCACCACCACACCACCCACCCCCAGAACCACAACCCACCCTGA
>DATCWR010000416.1:0-4200 GCA_036566245.1 Mycobacteriales bacterium
GCTGGACGCGGTGGCCACCAAGGCGGCGCTGGCTCTGATCGCAGCGCTGCCCCGAGACCAGGCCGAGGCGGTGTTGTTGCGGACGGTGATGGGACTGGACGCCAAGACCGCGGCACGGGTGCTTGGCAAGCGTCCCGGCGCGGTGCGCACCGCCGCATACCGCGGACTCCGCAGGCTGGCCGCGAATCTTCCGCCGCCGTCAACGGACGAACCCCCGAAGCAGTCTGAAGACCCTCGGGACGCGAAGTCAGGGGGGCAGGGCGGAGAAATCTCGCCGCACGGTGTGACGTCTTCGACGTCTTCGACGCTGAGGAGTACAGGATGAGCACACACCGGGACAGCGAGATCGACCGGGTCACCGCCGAGCGACTGCTCCGCGGCGACACCGGTGGCCCGCCGATCGGTCCGGACGCGCTCGTCGAACTGCTCGCAGCGGCGGCTGCTCCTGGCCACCTCGACGAGTTGGTCGGCGAGCAGGCCGCGCTGACCGCCTTCCGGCAGGCCCGTCCTGACCTTGTCGGACAGCCTCGGAGAGGTTCGATGATCAAAGTAGTACTGGCAAAGGCACTCACCGCGAAGATCGCCATGGTCGCGGCCGCCGCGGTTGCGGTGGGTGGCGGCACGGCCGTGGCCGCCGCGACCGGACACCTGCCGGCCTCACTGGGTGGTGGCAGTTCGCCGACCCAGCCAACGCCGTCACACGCTCCGGCGACCGACCAGAACTCGCCGGCCGGCAACGAGGGGCAGCAGGCCAACGCCACCCCGTCGCCGTCGATGTTCGGTCTGTGCCAGGCGTACTCGGCCGGTGCGGCGAACGATCACGGCAGGGCGCTGGACAACCCCGCCTTCTCGGTGCTGATCACCAACGCCGGTGGTGAGGACCAGGTCGCCGACTACTGCGCCACGGTGTTGGCCAACCCGCCCGGCAACGCGCCCAGCACGCATCCGACCGGCGAGTCCGGTGAGCACGGCCAGTCGGCCACCCACCCGACCGGCCAGCCCACCTCCCACCCGGCGCCAGAGCCCACCGAGCGTCCGACCGAGCACCCGACCGGACCCTCGGACCAGCACGGCACGCCCACCGGCACGCCGTCGCATCCCACTCCCTGACCCACCGGTCACCCGAGCCCCGGACGGGCAGCGGCCAGCACCCCCCAGCGGCCGCTGCCCGTCCGGCATTCTGTGCGTGGTCTGAACCCACCGTCGGCGCGTGGGGGTGGGTCGCGAAGCTCGGTCAGCCGCTCCGGGCCCCCGTCACTGGTCCGTGTGGGTATCCACGCCTGCGAGGATCAGCCGAAGCCGAAGAGCTGGGTCCAGATGGCGCCGTCCTCGTCGTCCACCACGTACCCCACACCGAGTTCGTGTGAGTCGCAGTTGAGGATGTTCGCCCGGTGCCCCGGGCTGTTCATCCACGCCTCCATGACCTTGGCCGGCGTCGGGTAGCCCATGGCGATGTTCTCCCCGGAGGGATTCGGGTAACCGGCGGCCTCGGCTCGGTCCCACGGCGTGGTGCCGTCCGGGTCGTTGTGCGAGAAGTAGTCACCGTCCGCCATGTCCTGGCTGTGGCCCTGGGCGGCCTGCTGGAGCCGGGAGTCCATCTGGAGTGCCGGGCAGCCCGCCTTGGCGCGTTCGACGTTGGTGAGGTCCAGCACCTGCTGCAGGTACCCGGTGTTCGGGTTGACCGATGCCGGTGCGGTGGTGTTCGGCGGTGCCGGTCGGGTGGCCGCGGTCCTGGTGGGACTCGCTTTCGGGGTCGATCGGGCGCTTGTCGTGGGGCCGGACGACGGTGCCGGACGACTGCTCGACGGGCCGGCCGAGGCACCCCGGGCGATCGACCTGCTGACCGGCTCCTCACGGTCCGCCTGTGCGGAGGAACCGTTCCGACTCAGCATGGCCGGGTTGGACACCGTGGGTGACGCCGTCGGCCGTTCCGGCTGGGCAAACTGTGCACCTACCAGGACGGTACCGGTCAGGCCGACAAGTCCGGCGAGTAGCGCGGTGAGCGTGAAGAACAGACGACGTCCCGGTGACACCTGCCGGCGGTGCCGGGCACTGTGCCGGGGACTCATGCCAGCGCCGTTCCCTTCGTTCGTGATGATTCTGTGACCGGCGAAGTCTAACCACAGTGTCGGTATGGTCGGGCCGTGTCGGAGGAACAGACGGTCCGCCTTACCGCCTGGGTACACGGGCGGGTGCAGGGCGTGGGATTTCGCTGGTGGACCCGCTCGCGGGCCCTGGAACTGGGCCTGGTTGGCAGCGCCACGAACCTGGAGGACGGCCGGGTGGAGGTGGTGGCCGAGGGGCCCGAGTCGCGGTGCCGGTTGCTACTCGAGGGCTTGCGGGGACCGTCGGCTCCCGGGCGAGTACGATGTGTCGTCGAAAGCTGGTCACCGGCCCGGGGTGCGCTTTCCGGCTTCACCGAGAGGTAGCGCCGTCAGGCGCGACCAGGCACGGGCCGTGGCCAGGTTCTGCCGTTGACCGTCCCTGATCTTCGTGCAACGCTATGAGTTGGCTGTATCAATTTCGCCGCGCCGCGCGTGCGTACTCAGCGTTGCCACACCTGTCCTGCCCGTGTGGAGGCCCTTCAAGATGGCCAAGGCTCTTCTCGGTCACGTAGCCACGAATGTCGATCGTCGTCTGCTGGACGAGGTCACCCGTCTGCGGACCCGGGTCCGAGATCTGGAGGCCGAGGTGGCGCGGCTGCGCGCCGAGTCCGAGGCCGACGACGTCGACCTCGACCACGGCCTGCGTCAGTTGTCCACCGAACTGACCGAACCGGCGCTGACCTGACCCGGACCGGCCACCGGCCGGTGTCGTCCCCGACCGCGCGCCCGGTGCGCCGGGCGCGCCTTTGTTCTGTCCCGAACCGGGCGCGATAGAGTCGACCGGGTCCTTCCCCGTGGTTGCGTCTGGTGTCTGCCGGCGTGGCCGTTCGGAGTGGTCGGCCACGCTGACGTGCCGCGATGATTCCGGAGAGTCGTGCACCTGAAGAGTCTGACGCTGAAGGGCTTCAAGTCCTTCGCCTCGTCCACGACGCTGCGTTTCGAGCCCGGGATCACCTGCGTGGTGGGTCCCAACGGCTCGGGTAAGTCCAACGTCGTCGACGCTATCGCCTGGGTGTTGGGCGAGCAGGGGGCCAAGGCACTGCGCGGCGGCAAGATGGAGGATGTGATCTTCGCCGGCACGGCCGGCCGGCCGGCGCTGGGCCGGGCCGAGGTCACCCTGACCATCGACAACTCCGACCAGGCCCTGCCGATCGACTACACCGAGGTGTCAATCACCCGTCGGATGTTTCGGTCCGGCGAGAGCGAGTACGAGATCAATGGCAACCACTGCCGTCTTCTCGATATCCAGGAACTCCTGTCCGATTCCGGCATAGGCCGGGAAATGCACGTGATTGTCGGGCAAGGTCAGCTCGACTCGGTGTTGCAGGCCCGGCCGGAGGATCGCCGCGGCTTCATCGAGGAGGCTGCCGGCGTACTCAAGCATCGCAAGCGCAAGGAGAAGGCGCTCCGCAAGCTGGACGCGATGCAGGCCAACCTCACCCGGCTGACCGACCTGACCGCCGAACTGCGTCGACAACTCAAACCGCTGGGCCGGCAGGCCGAGGTGGCCCGTCGGGCCGCCTCGGTGCAGGCCGAGTTGCGTGACGCCCGACTGCGTCTGCTCGCCGACGATCTGGTCAGCCTGCGCACCACCCTGAACCGGGAGGTCGCCGACGAGACCGAACTGCGGCGGCGTCGCACCGAGGTGGAGCGGGAACTGGCCGCGGCACAGGCCCGGGAGGCCGAACTGGACCAGGCCATGGCCGCCGACGCACCACGGCTGACCCGGGCGCAGGAGACCTGGTACCGGCTGTCCGCGTTGGAGGAGCGGTTCCGCGGTACCGCGAAGCTGGCCGCCGAGCGGGCCAGGCACCTGTCCGCCGAACCGCCGGGGAACCGGCCGGGTCGTGACCCCGAGGCCATGGAGGCCGAGGCGACCAGGATCCGGGCCGAGGAGGCCAGGCTGCACGAGGCCCTGGAGGGTGATCGTGCGCGGCTGGCCGACGCGGTCTCCCAACGGGCTGCCCTGGAGTCCCAACTCGCCGACGCCGAACGGGCCCATGTCGCCGCGGTGCGGGCGATCGCCGACCGGCGGGAGGGGCTGGCAAGACTGACCGGACGGGTGGAGGCGTTGCGCACCCGCGCCGCGGCCGGT
>DATCWR010000437.1:0-7511 GCA_036566245.1 Mycobacteriales bacterium
CCCGGCCCTGGCGCTGGCTCCGTGCGCGGTCCGGCCCACCCACCAGCGACGGGGTGTCGGTTCGGCGGTGATCCGCGCCGCGCTGCGGGCCGCCCGGGAGCAGACCGAGAACCTGGTGCTGGTCCTCGGTCACGCCGGGTACTACCCCAGGTTCGGCTTCACCCCGGCCTCCGAACTGGACATCCGCCCACCGTTCGACGTGCCGGACGAGAACATGATGGCACTGGTGTTCGACCCCTCCCACCCGGTCCCATCCGGGCCCCTCAGCTACCCGGCGCCGTTCGGGGTCTGACCCCGCATCGTGCACGGGCACACCGGGTGGAGCATGCTTCTGGCTGGTGAACCGACCGTCGGTGACAACCGGTGACCGCGCTCGGCTGATCTCGCCGGTCAACCTCGTATAGGCTCACCCTTACGGTGATCCGAAGGGCAGACATGCATGGGTGACACCCGCCACAACGCCAGCGCCGCGACCCGGCCGGCCAAGGGACTCGCCGACGTCGTCGCGGCCAGTACGGCACTCAGCGACATCGACGGCGCCGCAGGAGTCCTGTCGTACCGGGGGTACGACATCCACGACCTGGCCGGTCACGTCACCTTCGAGGAGACGGCCCACCTACTCCAGCGAGGTGCTCTGCCCACCCGCGACCAACTGGCCGGCTACGTCGTCGAACTGGCCGAGGGCCGGTCCACGCTCGGGTCGACGGTGGACGCGGTGCTGCCGGTGGTCGCCCGTCGCTGTTCGCCGATGGAGGCGCTGCGCACGCTGCTGTCCGCGCTGTCCGCCGACGACCCGGACAAGGGTGACAACAGCCCCGAGGCCAACCAGCGCAAGGCAGTCCGGCTGGTCGCGCAGACCCCGGTGCTGATCGCCCGCTACCAGGCCGAACGCACCGGCGGGACGGTCCCCGACCCGGACCCGGCGCTCGGTCTGGCCGGTAACTTCCTGTACCAGATCAGCGGCCGGCATCCCGACCAGATCGCCGCCGAGGCGTTCGACGAGTGCCTGGTGCTGCACGCCGACCACACCATGAACGCCTCCACCTTTGCCGCCCGGGTCTGCGCGGCCACCCTGTCGGACATGCACTCGGCCGTCACCGCCGCCGTGGCCACCCTCAAGGGTCCGCTGCACGGCGGCGCCAACGAGGCGGTGATGCGGGTACTGGAGTCGCTGCCCTCCCTCGACGCGGTCGACCCGTCGGTGCGCGAGCGGCTGGACCGCGGTGAGAAACTGATGGGGTTCGGGCACCGGGTGTACCGCACCGAGGACCCCAGGGCCACCCACCTGCGTCCGATGTCGAAGCGGCTCGGCGAACTCGTCGGTGACACCAGGTTCTACGAGATGTCCGCCCGGATGGAACACACCGTGTACGAGGTCAAGGGTCTGCGCCCGAACGTCGACTTCTACGCGGCCAGCGTGTACCACGCCCTGGGCATCCCCACCGACCTGTTCACCCCGGTGTTCGCGGTCTCCCGGATGTCCGGGTGGACCTCACACGTGATCGAGCAACACCTGGACAACCGCCTGATCCGTCCGGACAGCGAGTACGTCGGCCCGAAGGAGCAGACCTGGGTGCCGATCGACGAGCGGTGAGCCGGACCGGGTCCGGACCGGACCCGACCGACCCACCCTCGCCCGAGCGGCCGAACCTCCGGCCGCGACTGGACCCCACCCCGCTGGTGGTGGCCCGGTTCCCGGCCGGATGGTGGCCGCCCAACCCGTCCGGTCCGTTCGTCGCGCTGGTGGCCGCACCCGACGAGACCACCGTGGTGCTTCCGGAGGAGTCGCTGGCCGCGTTTCCGGCGCCCGAGTCGGCCGAACCGGGCTGGCTGCGGATCACCTTCGCCGGGCCCCTGCCGTGGGAGCTGGTCGGTTTTCTCGCGGACGTGGCCGACCGACTGGCCGCCGCCCGCATCCCGTTCACCTCGGTGTCCGGGTTCACCACCGACCACGTCCTGGTACGGGCCGCCCAGGCCCAGACCGCGCTGGCGGTACTGCGTGGTGAACCAGCCCCGCCGATGCGTGGGGGAGTGACCAACCCGTGAGTGACACCGGCCAGGTGGCGGGCGAGCCGCGGCGCCGGTCGGCGCGCGACCGGGTGCGCACGGTCGACCTGCGCAACCTGCCGATGGTGCTGGTCGGCACGGTGTTGGCGGCCAGCCTCGGTTACACCCTGGTCGTTCCGCAGCACTGGCTGCGCGGGGTGATGGGACTTGCCGGTGGAATGCTGCTCGCCGGTTCACTGCGGCTGGTTCTGCCGGCCCGTCAGGCCGGGTTGTTGGCGGTGCGCAACAGGCTGGTCGACGTGGTGTTCTACGCCGGTGTCGGGGGCACGATCATCTTCCTCGGAGTGACCCTGGCCGCGGCCGGTTCGGCCTGATGTATCCGGTCCGGACCGGGATCGGACCGGGATCGGCCCGCGTGCGGCGGGCAGGTGCCGCTCGGATAGCCTCGGCCGGGACCTCTCGCGGGGCAGCAGCCCCGAACCGGGCGGCCTGGGCCGCAATCGACTGAGGCTGGCCATCGACTGAGCTGGGAGTGGAGCGATGGGCAAGGGCAAGGTGACCGTGGTTGGTGCGGGCTTCTACGGCTCGACAACCGCGCAGCGGTTGGCCGAGTACGACCTGTTCGACACGGTGGTGCTGACCGACATCGTCGAGGGTCGGCCCGAGGGCCTGGCCCTGGACATGAACCAGTCCCGCCCGGTGGAGGGTTTCGAGACCCGGGTGGTCGGCCAGACCACCGGCCCCAACGGCGAGGGCTACGAGGCCACCGCGGGTTCCAGTGTGGTCATCATCACCGCGGGTCTGCCACGCAAGCCCGGCATGAGCCGGATGGACCTGCTGGAGACCAACGCGCGGATCGTGCGCAGCGTCTCCGAGCACGTCGCCGCCCACTCGCCGGAGGCGGTGGTGATCGTGGTGTCCAACCCGCTCGACGAGATGACCGCGCTCGCCCAGTTGGCCACCGGCTTTCCCAAGCAGCGGGTCCTCGGGCAGGCCGGGATGCTGGACACCGCCCGGTTCACCCACTTCGTGGCGGAGAAGCTCTCGGTGCCGGTCGGTTCGGTCCGCACCCTGACCCTCGGGTCGCACGGCGACACCATGGTGCCGGTGCCGTCCCGGTGCACGGTGGACGGCCGACCGCTGTCGGACCTGCTGTCCGCCGAGGAGATCACCGAACTGGTCACCCGGACCCGCGGTGGCGGTGCCGAGGTGGTGGCGCTGCTCAAGACCGGTTCGGCGTTCTACGCGCCCTCGGCCGCCGCCGCCCGGATGGCCCGCGCAGTGGCCGAGGACTCCGGCGCGGTGCTGCCGGTGTGTGCCTGGGTGGACGGTGAGTACGGCATCAGTGGGGTCTACCTCGGGGTCGAGGCGGAGATCGGCGCGCAGGGGGTACGCCGGGTCGTCGAGGGTGAGCTCACCGACTCGGAACTGGCCGGGTTGAAGGAGGCCGCCGAGGCCGTTCGGGCGAAGCAGGCCACCATCCAGGACATGTAGCGCCGGACAGGAGATCCCTCACATGGCAAAGATCAAGGTCGACGGGGTCGTCGTCGAACTCGACGGTGACGAGATGACCCGGATCATCTGGCAGTTCATCAAGGAGCAGTTGATCCTGCCCTACCTCGACGTCCAACTGGAGTACTACGACCTGGGCATCGAGCACCGTGACGCGACCGACGACCAGGTGACCGTGGACGCGGCCAACGCCATCGCCCGGCACGGGGTCGGCGTGAAGTGCGCCACCATCACCCCGGACGAGGCGCGGGTCACCGAGTTCGGTCTGAAGAAGATGTGGCGCTCGCCCAACGGAACGATCCGCAACATCCTGGGTGGCGTGATCTTCCGCGAACCGATCATCATCCGCAACGTTCCCCGCCTGGTGCCCGGGTGGACCAAGCCGGTGGTGATCGGCCGGCACGCGCACGGCGACCAGTACAAGGCCACTGACTTCGTGGTGCCCGGGCCGGGCAAGGTCACCGTCACCTACACCCCGGACGACTCGTCCGGTCAGCCTATGGAGTTCGAGATCGCCCACTTCCCCGGCGGGGGTGTGGCGATGGGCATGTACAACTACGACGACTCCATCCGGGACTTCGCCCGGGCGTCGTTCCGGTACGGGCTGCGGCGTGGCTACCCGGTGTACCTGTCCACCAAGAACACCATTCTCAAGGCCTACGACGGGCGGTTCAAGGACCTGTTCGCCGAGATCTTCGAGTCCGAGTTCAAGGCCGACTTCGAGGCGGCCGGGCTGACCTACGAGCACCGGCTGATCGACGACATGGTGGCCCAGGCCCTGAAGAACGACGGCGGCTACGTGTGGGCCTGCAAGAACTACGACGGTGACGTGCAGTCCGACGTGGTGGCGCAGGGCTTCGGTTCGTTGGGGCTGATGACCTCGGTGCTGATGACGCCGGACGGTCGGACCGTCGAGGCCGAGGCCGCGCACGGCACGGTGACCCGGCACTACCGGCAGCACCAGCAGGGTAAGCCCACCTCGACCAACCCGATCGCCTCCATCTTCGCGTGGACCCGCGGGTTGGCCCACCGGGGCACCCTGGACGGCAACCCGGCGGTGACCGGGTTCGCCGAGACCCTCGAGCGGGTCTGCGTGCAGACCGTCGAGGAGGGCCGGATGACCAAGGACCTGGCCCTGCTGGTCGGAAACGACACGCCCTGGCTGAACACCCAGGACTTCCTCGGGGCGTTGGACGAGAACCTGCGCAAGGCCATGTCGGCCTGACCGGGGTTCCACCCACTCCGTCGGTACGGAACGCTGCCCGTCACCACTGGTTGGTGACGGGCAGCGTCGTGTTTCTGACGGTCCACCAACGGGGGCAGGGTTGGCGTGACCAGCCCCGGGCCGTGGGCATGTCACCCGGTGTTGGGGCCACGCCGCGCGGGTCGAGGAGGCGGGGGGAGGTCTACCCAACCCGGCGCGGCGCCCGGTCAGACGATACAGGGCTGGGTAGGCCGGGCGAAAGAGCACACAGCCAAATGGTCCAACCAGATTCAGTCACTGGCGGTATCGGGTTGACTCCACATCGTGCCGATACAGGTTTGATTACTGGCAATCGGTCGTAAAAGCATTTGGGCTTGCCGGTGGTTCGGCGAACCAGCCTGCGACTCCTGGAAGCCGGTTGGTCAACGGCCCTGGGCGAACCGCCACGCGTCAGCCACCATCTCGGCCAGACCAGGCCGACGCGGCACCCAGCCGAGTTGGTCCCGGATGCGTTCGCTGGAGGCCACCAACACCGCCGGGTCCCCGGGTCGACGCGGCGCGTCCCGCACCGGCACCGGGCGGCCGGTCACCTCCCGGACCGTCTCCAACACGTCCAACACCGAGAACCCGGCCCCGTTACCCAGGTTGAAGATCTGGTGCTCGCCCGGTTGGACCGAATCCAGCGCCAACAGGTGCGCCCGAGCCAGGTCGTCCACGTGTACGTAGTCACGCACGCAGGTGCCGTCGGAGGTCGGGTAGTCCCGGCCGAACACCGACAGCGGCTGCTCGCCGGCGCCGTCACCGGTAACGGCCCGCAACGCCAGCGGGATCAGGTGTGTCTCGGTGGCGTGGCGTTCACCGAACCGGTCCACCGCGCCGGCAACGTTGAAGTACCGCAGGCTGACCGCGCCCAACCCGTGCGCCCGGGCCTCGGAGTCGATCATCAGGTCCACCGCGAGCTTGGACGCGCCGTAGGGGCTGTCCGGCCGGGTGGGCGCGTGTTCGGTGATCGGAACCTCGTCGGGCTCCCCGTACACCGCCGCCGACGAGGAGAAGACCAGCCGCGGTACCGCACCGGCCCGCATCGCGTCGAGCAGCGCCATCGTGCCGCCCACGTTGGCGTGCCAGTACCGCTCCGGACGTCGGGCCGACTCACCCACCAGAGAGCGCCCGGCCAGGTGCACCACCCCGTCGTAACCGGGTTGCTCCAACAGCAACGGGCCGATCTCACGCAGGTCCATCGGGACCAACTCCGCGCCGTCGGGTACCGCGTCGGCGTAGCCGGTGGACAGGTCGTCGACCACGGTGACCTGGTGCCCGGCGCGCAGCAGGTGCAGTGTCACGACACTGCCGATGTATCCGGCACCGCCGGTGACCAGCAACCGCACCGCGACCTCCACCTGTTCTGTCAGACTTTGCCGGACTGAGGGGATTACGGAGGACTGGTGAATCTCGTCCCCACGTACACTTACCCGGTGGACGACCGATCGTTGCACCTGACCGGGTGATCCGATGAGCGCGGTACTCGTCGACGCCGCCGTTGTCCTCCTGATGATCCTCGTCGAGGCGATCTTCGTCGCCTCCGAGATCGCGTTGATCTCACTGCGGGAGAGCCAGGTCGCCGCGCTGGCCACCAAGGGTCGCCGGGGCGCGGCCGTGGCACGACTGGTGGCCGACCCGAACCGGTACCTGGCCACCGTGCAGATCGGTGTGACCATGACGGCCCTGCTCTCCTCGGCGTTCGGCGCGGTGACCCTCTCCGAACACGCCCGTGGCGCACTGGTGGGCATCGGCACCCCGGACCGGGTGGCCCACATCCTGGGTGTGGTCGGGGTGACCGCGGTCATCTCGTTCGTCACCCTGGTGGTGGGTGAACTGGCACCCAAGCGGCTCGCCCTGCAACGGGTCGAGTCCACCGCCCGGCTGGTCGCCCCACCGCTGGACCGGATGGCGATCCTGGTCCGCCCGGTCATCTGGTTGCTGTCGTGGACCACCAACATGGTGGTGCGGGTACTCGGCGGCGACCCACACGTCGGCCGACAGGCCATCACCGAACAGGAACTGCGCGACCTGGTCGCCGCCCACGAGTCGCTGTCCACCGACGAACGAACCCTGATCGACGACGTGTTCGCGGCCAACGAACGGGAGGTGCGCGAGGTGATGGTGCCGCGCACCGAGGTGGAGTTCCTGGAGGCGTCGACCACGATCAGTCGGGCGGTGCGTTCGGTCATGGCCAGCCGTCGATCCCGCTACCCGGTGATCGGTCAGAACCAGGATGACGTGGTCGGGTTCGTGCATGTCCGCGACCTGCTCGACCCCGGGGTTCCGAACGGGCGGGCGGCCCGGGTCGGGGACGTGGCCCGGGAGGTCACCCAGCTCCCCGGTTCGAAGAAGGTGCTGGCCGCGTTGTCGGAGATGCGCAGGGAGGGCCACCACCTGGCCATCGTGGTCGACGAGTACGGCGGCACCGACGGCATCGTCACGCTGGAGGACCTGGTCGAGGAACTCATCGGTGAGATCCGGGACGAGTACGACATGCCCACCGCGGACGGTAGACGGCTGGCCACCGGTGAACTGCACGTGGACGGCCTGCACAACCTCGACGAGTTCGCCGAGACCACCGGGATCAGGCTGCCGCTGGGGCCCTACGAGACCGCCGCAGGTTTCGTGATGAGCGCCCTGGGGCGGATGCCCACGGTGGGTGACACGGTGGAGGTGGACGGCAGGCGCATCGCGGTCGCCGAGATGGACGGCCGCCGGGTGTCCTGGTTGCGGGTGTCCCCGCCGG
>DATCWR010000044.1:0-2749 GCA_036566245.1 Mycobacteriales bacterium
CAGGTATGACCGGCCGCCGTACTCGTGGACCCGGGTGCGGGCGTTCCAGGGTGCGGGCAGTACGTCGGTGACCGATCCGTCGGCGGTCGCCCGTACCACGGCCATCCGGCCGGCCTGCTCGGGCCGGCCCTCGGTCCACCACACCTGCTCGCCGTGCTCACCGACGAGTTCGGGGAAGCTGAGCCGGACGGCGCCGCGTGCGACGTTGGCTGCGGAGATGGGAGACGGCCACTGGCCGAATGGTGCTGTCAGCGTCATGGGTTGATCCTTCCCGACACCGCCGTCGGGTCGGCGTGGACCGTCCGGCGGCGGGCTGGATGTGTACCGGTTCAGGGGCACAGGACGACCTTGCCGACGCTGGCCCGGGTCGCCAACCGGTGCAGCGCCTGCGGCGCCTGGGCCAGGGGCAGTTCGACACCGACCAGCGGGGCGATGGCGCCACGGGCGTACAACCGGGTCAGTTCCTGGTGTACCTGGCTGACGTAGCCGGGGTCCTTGCGCCGGTACAGGCCCCAGTGCAGTCCCACGACGCTGTAGTTCTTCACCAGCAGGTGACCGGCGGGGGCCTGGGGAATGGTGCCTCCGGCGAACCCGACGACCAGGATCCGTCCCTCGAAGGCCACGCACCGTCGGGACGCGTCGAACACCGTCCCGCCGACCGGGTCGACGATGACGTCGGCGCCGTGGCCGCCGGTGAGATGCCGGACCCGGTCGACGATGTCCTCGGTGGCGTAGTCGATCACCTCGTGGGCGCCCAACTCGCGGCAGCGGGCGGTCTTGTTCGGCCCGCCGGCGGTGGCGATGACCCGGGCGCCGGCGGCCAGGCCGACCTGGATTGCCGCCGAGCCGACCCCGCCGGCTCCGGCGTGCACCAGCAGGGTCTCCCCGGCTCGTAGCCCGGCCCGCCGGTGCAGTCCGACGTAGGCGGTCTGGTAGGTGATGTACAGGCCGGCGGCCTGCCCGTCGGGCATGCCCGCAGGTACCGGGTAGGTCTCCGACTCCGGTAACAGGGTGTACTCGGCCAGTCCACCGCCGGGTAGGCCCGGTGCCCCGTACACCCGGGTGCCCGGCGTCAGCCCGATGCCGTGGCCGCCGGAGACCACCTCCCCGCACACCTCCAGGCCCGGGGTGAACGGCAGCGGCGGCTTTTCCTGGTAGAGGCCCTGACACAACAGCACGTCGGGGAAGTTCAACGCGACCGCGCGGACCCGGACCAGGACCGTGCCGGGGGTGGGCACGGGGTCGGGTATCTCCTCCATGCGCAGGACCTGCCAGGGGTCACCCAGTTCGTGTACCCGCCAGGCCCTCACCGGCCGGCCTTCTGGTGTGGACGTGTCGGTAGGGGCGGTGCCGGTTGGCCGTCCACCCGGGGGCCGGGCACACCACCGAACCGGAACGGGGCCGGGTCTCGGCCCGGTTGGACGAACCAGGCCCGGCCACTGCCCGGGTCGGCTGCGACGGTGGCGAACGCCTCGGCGACCTGTTCGGCGCTGAGCAGTGGGAAGTCAGCCTGCCTGAACAGGTCACGGGCTGGGGCCAGCAGTGGGGTGTCGGCGAAGCCGGGGCACAGTGCGTTGATCCGGATCCGGTCGGCGGCCAGGCGTTCGGCCAGGGCGCGGACCAGACCGACGACCGCG
This sequence comes from Mycobacteriales bacterium, assembly GCA_036566245.1. Lineage (GTDB taxonomy): Bacteria > Actinomycetota > Actinomycetes > Mycobacteriales > DASULA01 > DASULA01. Next base: position 1,638 of record DATCWR010000044.1, read on the forward strand.
GTCTTGGTCATGGTGTAGAACGGGTCCGCGGGCATCGGTACCAGCCCGGCCAGCGAGGCGGTGGCCACGATGGTGCCGCCGCCGGACCGGCGTAGCGCTGGTAGGGCCGCGGCCACACCGAAGACCACCCCGTCCAGGTTGACCCCCACGATGGTGCGGTACCACTGTTCGTCGAAGGGGTCCAGGCCGGAGCGTTCCGACGAGGAGATGCCGGCGTTGAGTGCCACCGTGTCCAGCCGGCCCCACCGTTGGAGGGTCACGGTCACGGCCGCGTCCAGTTGCACGCGGTCGCCCACGTCGGTGGCCACGAACATGCCGCCGACCTGTTCGGCGACCGCGGTGCCACCGGCCTGGTCCAGGTCGGCGACGGCCACCCTGGCTCCCTCGGCTGCCAGCCGCCGGCAGATCGCCGCGCCGATACCGCTGGCCCCGCCGGTGACCAACGCGACGGGCGGTTCGGTGTCGTGAGGCATGTCAGCTCGCCTCCAGGAAGTGGTCGAGCACCCGTACCCCGAAGCTGAGCCCGTCGAGGGGTACCCGTTCGTCGATGCCGTGGAACAGCGCGGCGAAGTCCAGGTCGGCGGGCAGGCGCAGCGGGGAGAAGCCGAAGCAGCGGATGCCCAGCCGTTGGAAGGACTTGGCGTCAGTGCCCCCCGACAGCATGTAGGGCACCGGGTGGGCGGCCGGGTCCTCGGCCCGCAGCGCGGCGGCCATCGCCTCGACCAGTGGCCCGTCGAAGGTGGTCTGCACCGCCGGGTGGTGCACCAGCCACTCGCGGGACACATCCGGGCCGATCAGCTCGTCGATCTGGCGGGTGAACTCCTCCTCCTGCCCGGGCAGGAACCGGCCGTCGACCACGGCGCTGGCACCTCCGGGGATGACGTTGCTCTTGTAGCCGGCGTCGAGCATGGTCGGGTTGGCGGTGTTGCGCAGGGTGGCACCCAGGATGCGGGCGATGCCACCCAACCTCGCCATGGTTTCGTCGAGGTTGTCGGGGTCCAGTTCCACGCCGAGTACTTCCGACAGTGCGTCGAGGAAGTCGCGCACGGAGGCGGTCATCACCACCGGGAAACGGTGTCGACCCAACCTGGCCACCGCCTCACACAGCGCGG
>DATCWR010000026.1:0-2649 GCA_036566245.1 Mycobacteriales bacterium
CGGTGGTCGTGCTGTCGGTGGCCGTCGCCCTGGTTCTCGACCGCCCGTTGGCGACGCTGCCGACTCCGACCCGCCAGCGGCGTCTCGGCAGGAGGCTGGGGGGCCGGGTTGCGCGGCTGGGTGCGGCGCCGGGGTTCTGGCTGGCCGTGACGGCTGGCGTGATCTACCTGAACCAGGTGCTGTTCACCGTCCACGTGCGACGGGTGCACCACGGTGATCCGTCCTTCGTGGCGCGATACCTGCCCGATGGCTGGTTCGCCCTGGCCGGCCACAATGCTGTGCTGGATGCGCTCACCCGGCACTGGCCCGCCCCGGAACTCCTCGCGGCCAGTGTGCTGCGGGTGCAGGCGTTCTGCGAACTGCCGTTCGTGGTCTTCGCCTACCTGACCGCGTGCCGGTGGCTCGGCCCTCAGGTGTATCGGCGGGTGACCGCGTCACCGGTGCTGTGGTCGGGCTGTGTCTCCCACACGATCACCTTCGGTCTGGTCGAGTGGTCGCTGCGCAATCCCTACACCTTCGACGACCTGGTCCTGCGGGCTGCCGCGGCCGTCGTGGTGCCGGTGTGGGTGTCCTGGACCTGCCGGCATGACGCCGGGGACAGGGGTTCGGCCGGGATCGACGGCGCGGCTGGCCTGTTCACCTTCACCGTGTCCGCGGCGGCACTGGGTTACCTGGTGCTGGTCGTCTACGACACCGCGCTGCTGTACAACCTCGGGCATCTGGGTTCCCGGCTGCCTGGTATCGCCGAGGCACTGGCCGTGTTGGCCGTCGCCAGGCTCGTCGCCCGCCGATGTGCGGGCCGTTCGAGCGTTGCCGGGCGGAATCTGGGGTTGGACACGCTGGTCGGGTCGTTACGCTGGTTCCTGGTCCTGTTCTTCGTTCCCGCACTGGCGGTCCGCTATGCGCTGGGTTTCGGCACGGCGGTCCTGGCGGCCGGTGCTGGCGGACTGCTCGCCCTCACCGCGTTGGCCTACGGCGGGTGGGAGACCTACCGGCGGATGGCCCGGTCGGCGCGTGGACGCCGTGCGGTACTGGTCTGGGTGACGCAGGTGGTCGCCGCCCTGGTCGTGGGCGCCGCCAGCGCCCCGGTGGCGCTGCTCGTGCCGGCCCGGTACGTCGAGACGGTGCTGTTACACGCGGCCGTGCTGTCCGTCCTCGGCGCGACCGCCACCTGCGCCCTGCTCGGTCTCACACTCCGCCGTTGGTTAACACCGGAACACCCGGTCTGAGCTGCTGTCGCTCACCGAACAGTCATCGCCGGGCGAAGGTGTCGAGTGCGCCGAGGATGCGTGCGCGGGTGGTGTCGCTGCCGGTGTGCCCGGAGTCGTCGATGACGACCAGTTCGGCGTCGGGCCAGGCGCGGGCCAACCGCCAGGCGGTGTCGAGCGGTCCGCCCAGGTCGAGGCGACCGTGGATGAGCACACCAGGAATGCCCGCCAGCCGTTCGGCCTCGCGTAGCAGGACACCGTCGTCAAGCCACATGCCGTGGGAAAAGTAGTGGGCGCAGATCCGCACGAACGCCAGCAGCCCGGCCGGCGGGCGGTCGCTGTAGGCGTTGGGCTTCCCGTTCGGTTCCATCGAGATGACCGCGTCCTCCCACGCGCACCAGTCCTGCGCGGCCTTGGCCCGCACCCGCGGGTCGGGGTTCTCCATGAGCCGGGCGTAGGCGGCGAGCAGGTCACCGTCGCGGTCGGCCGCAGGGACGCCGGCCCGGAACCGTTCCCACTCGGCGGGGAAGTAGCAGCCGACCCCGCGGTAGAGCCAGTCGATCTCCGAGCGCCGGGATGTGGTGACACCGGTTATGACGATCTCTGACACACGGTGCGGGTAGCGTTCGGCGTAGGCGAGGATCAGCGTGGAACCCCACGATCCGCCGCGCAGTAACCAGCGTTCGATGCCGAGGTGTTCGCGCAGTCGTTCCATGTCGGCGAGCAGATGTTCGGTGGTGTTGTGGCTCATGTCCGTGGCCGGGTCGCTGGCGTGCGGCGTGCTCCGCCCGCACCCGCGCTGGTCGAACAGCACGGTCCGGTACCGGGCCGGGTCGAAGTACCGACGATGACCGGTCGTGCACCCCGACCCCGGTCCGCCGTGTACGACCAGGGCAGGCTGACCGTCCGGGTTCCCGCAGGTCTCCCAGTACACGAGGTTGCCGTCGCCAACGTCGAGCATCCCCTGGTCGTACGGCTCGATCGGCGGATACAGCTCAACCACGACACAGGCCCCTCACTCGGATGAGTACGAATCAGGTGTAACGGAGCACCAGCATCTCACCAGGTCAAGCCCGCACATCGAGACCGTCGGCACCGATGACGCCCCCGCCGTCACCTATCGTCGGGGAACTCCACCCGCGGCCCATTTCAACCAGGATTTGCGACCATTCGCAAATCCTACCACTTGTGCCCGCAGGGATAACTTGGAAAACCCAAAATTTACCATATTTGTATTAATCGATCTAAGGTTAATGTCGTGTGGCCCGGCTGAGTGCCCGGGTCACACGACATACTCAAACCGCAATCACTTAGTAGTAGGTCCTCGAGTGAACGATGAGTCCCCGGATATGCACGAGGATCGTCCGTTCCGCCGCAGCCGAACACCAGGACAGCCACTGCGGTTCCCACTGCCAATGCCAAGCGACAGCGTGTTCCCTGG
>DATCWR010000063.1:0-5482 GCA_036566245.1 Mycobacteriales bacterium
ACCGGACGGCCGAAGGGTGCGCTGGTGCACCGCCGCGGCATGATGAACAACCTGCTCGGCGAGGCCGAGGCGATGGGCATCACCGGACCGGAGACGGTCGCGTTCACCGCACCGGTCACGTTCGACATCTCGGTCTGGCAGATGGTGTGCGCACTGCTGTTCGGCGGCACGGTGCGGGCCGTACCGCGCGACGTGGCCTGGGACCCGCGGGCGTTGTTCCAACTCGTCGCCAACGACGGTGTGACCGTGCTGCAGGTCGTGCCGAGCCTGCTGCGCGCCGCGCTCGACGAGTGGGACGCACGTGGCGACGCGCCGCAACCCGGCGCGCTGCGGGTCCTGGCGGTGACCGGCGAGGCGTTGCCAGCCGCACTGTGCCGGCGATGGTTCGACCGCTGTCCGGACGTCCCGATCGTGAACTGTTACGGCCCCACCGAGTGCTCGGACGACGTCGCGCACGCGACCATCACCGCATCGACCGTCCCGACCGAGTCGCGCACACCGATCGGCCGCGCCGTGCGCGGCAGTCGACTGTACGTGCTGGACCAGAACCTGCAGCCTGTTCCCTGGATGATCCCCGGGGAACTGTACGTCGGAGGACTGGTCGTCGGCGGGGGCTACCTCGGCGATCCAGCCCGCACCGCGGCCACGTTCGTCGCCGACCCGTTCACTCCGGTGCCCGGTGGACGCATGTACCGGACCGGCGACGTCGTGCGTTTCCGGCGGGACGGTCAGTTGGAGTTCGTCGGTCGGCGCGACCTCCAGGTGAAGATCCGCGGCCAGCGGATCGAACCGGCCGAGGTCGAGCACGTCATGCGGACCGTCGCCGGAGTCCGCGACGCGGTCGTCACCGCGGGCGCCGACGCGGCCGGCAACCTGCGGCTCGTCGGGTACTTCACGGGCGACGCCACACCGGGCGACGTCCGCCGACAGATCGGCGTCCACCTGTCCGCGGCGATGGTGCCGTCGATCCTGGTGCCGATGGAGTCGCTCCCGTTGACCCCGAACGGGAAGGTGGACCGCAGGGCCCTGCCGGCCCCGGACCTCCCCGCCCGGCCCGGCCGGCCACCGGGCACCGCAATCGAGCGGACGATCCACCAGGTCTTCGCCGAGGTGCTGGGTGCCACCGGGTTCGGTATCGACGACAGCTTCTTCGACCTCGGCGGACACTCGTTGTCCGCCGTCCAGGTGGTCCGCCGGATCGGTGACCAGCTCGGGGTGAACCTGCGGGTCGGTGCGGTGTTCCAGCACCGCACCGTGGCGTCACTGGCCGCCGCAGTCGACAGACCTGGCGATCCCGACGAGCCCGGTGCGGGCAGTGGTGACGGCGACCCGCTCGGAGTGGTGCTGCCCCTGCGGCCCTCGGGCAGCCGGCCGCCGCTGTGGTGCGTTCACCCGGCAGCGGGTGTCAGCTGGGTGTACGCCGGGCTGCTGGACCACCTCGACCCGGACCAGCCGGTGTACGGTCTGCAGGCACGCGGCCTGAGCGACCCGGCTGCGGTCACCGACGACCTCGCCGGGATGGTCGCCGACCACCTCGCCCAGATCCGCGCGGTGCAGCCGGTCGGGCCGTACCACCTGGCAGGGTGGTCGTTCGGCGGGCTCGTCGCGCACGCGCTGGCGGTCGCGCTACGTGCCGACGGTGGCCAGGTGGCACTCCTGGCGATCCTGGACGCCTACCCCACCGACTCCGGCGACGGTCCGACGCGGTGGCAGCCCAACGACCCACACACCCTCGCCGAGTTACTTCGTTCCGTCGGGTTCGACGGGTCCACGCTGCCCCCCGGTGGCCCCACCGTCGCCGAGTACCGGCAGTCCGCGCTTCGACCCGGCAGTCCGTTGGTTGCGCTCGGCGAGCGGGCCATCGCCGTGCTGCCCGCCGTGTTCGCCGCCAACGGCAACATCTCTCGGCGCTCGACGCCCGGCATTCACCACGGTGACCTGCTCTTCTTCGTGGCCACCGCCGACGCCGGCGAGCGGCCCGACCCGACGTGCTGGGCGCCGTACGTCACCGGTTCGGTGGATGTCCACCAGGTCGACGTCCGGCACGACGCCATGATGCGGCCCGACGCCCTGGCGCACATCGGGCCGGTCCTCGCCGACCGCCTGCGTGCGGTACAGACCGGCCCGGAGCCGCTACTGCGCCGCTACTCCGCCCTGGTCGGGTGCGCCGTTCCCGGACTCGACCCGGACACCGACCCGTCGGGCAGCGATCCGGTCGACCCGGCCGGGTTCGCCGACCCGCGCACCGTGCTGCTCACCGGCGCCACCGGGTTCCTCGGGGCATTCCTGCTGCGCCGGCTGCTGGACAGTACCCGTGCCACGGTGGTCTGCCTGGTCCGCGCCGCCGATCCGGACGGGGCCCACCGGCGGATCCGGGAAACGCTCGCGGCGTACCGGATCCCGGCCGAGGGACTCGACCGGGTCACCGTGCTGCCCGGCGACCTCGAACAGCCGCTGCTCGGCCTGCCGCCCAGGGTTTTCGACGAACTGGCCGCGACAGTCGACGTCATCCACCACAACGGTGCCCGGGTGCACATGGCCGAGACCTACGCCGAACTCGAACGCGCCAACGTGGACGGAACGCGGGAGATCCTCCGACTTGCGGCACGCCACCGCGTCACGCCGGTGCACTACGTGTCGACCACCGGCACCGTCGTCGGTGGTGCCGGTGCACCGGACGTCCTTCCTGAGGAGTGGGTCACCGACCCGGTTGCCCTGGGCAGGGGTGGCTACGAGGGCACCAAGTGGGTATCCGAACAGCTGGTGCGCATGGCGTTCGCCAGGGGTGTTCCGACAACGGTCTACCGACCAGGGCGGATCGTGGGCCACTCGGGCACCGGTGCCACCGGCACCAACGACGCGTTCTGGCACTACGTGCGTGCCTGTGTCGAACTGGGCGCCGTACCGGAGGATGCCGCGGACGTGCTCACCGACACCCTGGCCCCGGTGGACCACGTCGCGGCAGCCCTGGTCACCCTGGCGACCCGGGCCCGGCCCGACGGGGCGACCTACCACCTGCTCGGCGCCGAGACGCGACTGCAGACCGTGGTGGCCGCAGCACGCGCGTTGGGCCACGCCATCGACCCCGTACCGTACGCCGAGTGGCACGCCCGGCTGTTCGCGGCGGTCGATTCGACGCCACCCTGGCCGGGCAGCTCCGTCCACGCAGTGGCGATGTTCGAGCACGGGAGGGCCGCCGGTCTGGGTGGCGGCCAACACCGGTACCGCCTCTCCGACGACCACACCCGGCGGGCACTCGCCGGCAGTGGCGTGGTGTGCCCCGCCCTGGATGCCAGCCTGCTCGAACGATGTTGCGCCTTCCTCACCGATGCGGGGTTCCTGCCGGAGCCACCGTGCCGGAGGTGAGTCGCTGGAGGGCCGACTGCATCAGGGCACTGCCGGTGACGGCCACCCCGGAGTGGCGACGCGGCTGGTACGGATGGCCGTTTGCCGGACACCTGGTTCGGGGTGGTCAGCCTTCCTCGTACTGTCCGGACGCCGGTGGGCGTCGAGGAGAGGAGACCGTGATGGGTAACCCGTTCGACGACGACGATGCCATGTTCCTCGTCCTGGTCAACCAGGACGGCCAGTACTCGCTGTGGCCCGCCGCGATGGCGGTTCCGGCCGGGTGGCGCATGGTCTTCGGCGCCGAGGGCCGGGCGGCGTGTCTGCGGTACGTCGAGTCCGCGTGGACCGACATGCGCCCGACCAGCCTGACCTGAACCGAACGGCTGTCCGACCAGCGTCGTCGACCGACGGGTCACCGGTGCAGCGGGAAGCGAGCCGGACCGGATCCGCCGCGGTCAGGGCGGCACGCCCAGCCGTGGCCCGGTTGCGGACGTCGCCTGCCGTCAGGTGAGGACGGCCTCGGCATCGGCGCGGTACTTCGGGTTGACCCAGTAGACACCGTTCTCTCGGCTGAGCAGTTGCAGGTCGACCAGGTAACGGCGGACCGTCACGTGGTCGACCGCGCCGCCGTCGCACCAGCCACGAAGGATGCCGTTGACCTCGCGTTCGGAGTAGCGCACGCCCGGCTGGAAGGCCCGGGAGGCGATGTGGTTGAGCACGACCAGCTTGCGCCTCCACTGCGCCGGCAGCCGGACCAGCCGACCGTCCCGGAGGAACGTCCGCAGCAGAGTCTCGACACGCTCGTCGCGGTATCCGTGTTCCTCCCCCGGGGTAGCGTCGGCGCCCAGCCGGGCCAACGTGCGGAACAGCTCGTGGTTGACCCGGACTCCGTCCGCGTCGTCGACCACGAATCCCTGGTCGGTGAACCGACGCAGCGCCAGCGCCGCCTCCTTGACACTGGTACCGGCGATCCTGGCGATCTCCGCCGGTGTGGACGCGCCAAGAGCGACAGCGGCGAAGACGCGTATCCGCTGCGGCTCGGCGAACAACCGGGTCAGACTCATGGACATCATCGGTGTACGGGGTCCCCCGGCCCCGTTCTCCCCTCGGTGGGCGTATCCGACGGGCGGTCACCATAACGTGCCGCCTCGACCAACGACGTGCGGATGTCCTGGCCGAGTCGTTGGACGGTGGACTCGTCGTACAACGACACGTCCCAGGCGATGCGGAACGTCAGACTCCCGTCCGGGACCTCCTCGAAACTGATCGTCAGATCGTACTTGGAACCAAGACAGATCTCCGGCAGCTCGGTCACCCGCAGGCCGGGGAGCTGGGCGGGTACCCGGCCGCCGGCGTCCAGATCGACCAGGATGCCGAACAGCGGAGTACGGGACGGGTCGCGGTCGGCCTCCAGCTCCCGCACAACCCGGACGAACGGCACGTCGCGTGCCTCGTAGGCGTCGAGCACCGTCTCCCGGACCCGACGTACCAACTCGGGGAAGGTCGGGGAACCCGACACGTCGCCGCGCAGCACGGTCATGTTCACGAACAACCCGACGACGTCCGCGAGTTCGGACTGGTCACGGGTGCTGTAGGTCGACCCGACCGTCACGTCGTCGCGGCCGGAATGCCTGGCGAGCACCGTCTGGCACCCGGCCAGGAGCACCATGTAGAGGGATGCCAGGCAGGTCCGTGCCACCGCCCGCAGCGCGGCCGTGGTGTCGGCGCGGATTCCGAAACGCAGCACCGCGCCACGTCCGTCGCGGTGCAGTGGACGGGGCCGGTCGGTGGGCAGTTCGAACCGGACCAGACCAGCGAGGGCCTCCCGCCAGTATGCCAACTGTTCGGCGTACGTGTGCGCCGCGCCGGACTCCTCCCGGGCAAGGGCGTGCGCGCCGAAGGACAGCGGTAGCGGATCCGGCGCCGCGTCCTCCACGGCGTAGTACTCGGCGAGTTCACGCAGGAGTATGTTGCGCGACCAACCGTCGAACGCCATGTGGTGGATGGTCAGCGACAGGTAGTGCAGCTCTGGCGACACCCGGCCCAACCGCGCGCGGAACGGCGGTTCGGTAGACAGTTCGAACGGTTCGGCGGCGTGCCCGCCGCAGCCATGCCGTGACGTCGGCGTCGGCGT
>DATCWR010000008.1:0-4532 GCA_036566245.1 Mycobacteriales bacterium
GCGGACCCGCCTCACCGCCGTCCCGGTCGGTGTGGACCGGCCCACCGCCGCGCCGGACGGTTGATTCCAGGCCCTGCCGGGGACGGGACCCCGGCCGGAACCACTGTCGCTGATCCGCAGTCGGGTTCGGTGCATAGCCCCGCGCGGGCCGGGTAGGGGGTGTCCGTGGCCGGTATCGAGTTGCGTAGTTCGTCGTTCAGTGACCACGACACGATCCCGCGACGGCACGCCAGGGAGGCGGAGAACTCCTCCCCGCCGCTGGTCTGGTCGGGGGTGCCCGACGACGCGGTCGAACTCGCCCTGGTGTGCGAGGACCCCGACGCGCCAACCGGGACGTTCACCCACTGGCTGGTCACCGGCATCGACCCGGAGAGTTCGGGTGTGGACGAGGGCACGGTGCCCTCCGGCGGCCAGGAGCACCGGAACGACTTCGGCGAAGCAGGCTGGGGCGGCCCACAGCCGCCGGTCGGTGACCCGCCGCACCGGTACTTCTTCCGGATCTTCGCGCTGGGTGAACCGGTTGGCTCCTTCGACGGCGACACCGGCGCGGTCCGCGCCGCCATCGAGGACCGGCAGATCGCCAGTGGGACCGTGGTGGGTGTCTACCAGCGCTGACCGGGCTCCCCGGAACTGTCAGCCGACGTGGTTCAGCCGACGTAGCGGCGGGCGACCGAGTCGCGCTGCGGGCGTTCCAGCAGACGCAGGTTCGCCTCCACCCGGGCAGGCAACACCCGCCGCTCGCGCAGCACCCACGGTAGTCCGGCGACCGCATCGGCGAACGCCGCCAGCGACGTGACGTCACGCGGCACCGCGCGGGCCAGCGCGATGGTGCGCCGGATCGCGGCCGGGACCGGCCGACGAAACCAGGCGAACCACAACGTGTTACGGATCCCGAAGCCGACGCCGGAACCGCGGATCGCGGGCGGTGGAGGGCCGATGGTGCACCACAACATCGTCGACGTAACACATCCACCACCCCAACGCGGCCAGGTCGGCGGAGAACAGTTCCTCCTCACCACCGAGCCACATCCGCGCGGAGAAGCCGCCGACCTCGTGGAAGGCGGCCTGCCGCACCACGCTGGCACCGGCCAGGATGCTGCCCAGGGCCGGGCCGGGCAGCCAGGGCGGTCGGGGTAGCGGCGAGTCACGAAGTTCGGCCACGATCGGGTCGGTGTGTCCGCCGGGTTCCACCATGATCTGACCGGTGACGGTGGCCAGCGCGGGCCAGGCGTCCAGCAGGTCGGCGGCGCGCCGCAACCCGCCGGACTCCCACCAACAGTCGTCGTCACAGAACGCGACGTAGGGCGTGGACAGGTAGCGGATGCCGATGTTGCGGGCCACCGCGCCGAGGTTCTGCCGGGCCCGAACCAGCCGGATGGCCGGGAAACGCGCGGCCACCTCCTCGGCCGTGCCGTCGGCGGAGGCGTTGTCCACGACCACCACCGGCGGGCGTTCGGCGAGCCGGGTCAACCGCCGCAGTGTGGCGAGGAGTTCGTCGCGGCGGTTGTGGGTGATGACCACCACACCGGTCCGGTGGTCAGGGTGCGCGGGCGACCGTCCGGGCATGGTCATCACTCCCCGATCGCCGGTTCAGGCGGGTGATACCCGTGGTGCGCCGGTCAAACCCGCCACCACACGTGGCCACCCCGGGTCAGTACGCGCCCACCCCGCTGCCCACCTCCCGTTCCCGGACCCGGCCGCCGGCGTGCGGGTCCAGCGGTGGGGTGGGCATACCGGCGTTCTCCCGCATCCCGCGCAGGACCTCCTCCAACGTCTCCACCGCGCCGTACCGGGGTGTCCAGCCCAGTTCGGTGCGGGCTCGGGTGACGTCCATCAGCGGCAACCGCAGGACCGCGTCGAACAGGTACGGCGCGGCCGGTACCAGGTGCATCTGCCAGGCCACGGCCAGCGCCCACCGGACCGCCCGGGTGGGAACGCGGACCGTTCTGGTGCCCAACAGTTCGGCCAGGACGCCTGGATCAATGACCGGTTCGGCGGCGATGTTGAACGCACCGCGCACGTCTCGAAGTACCGCCAACCGGTACGCCTCTGCCACGTCGACCGAGTGTGCGGCCTGGAACCGCAGCCCGGGCAGGTCCGGCACGAAGGGCACCCGCCCGGGCCGGAACAGTCGACCCGGCAGCAGCGGGCCGGCGAACAGCCGACGCTGCTCGCTGGCCGACTCGCGCCGGAAGATGAACCCGGGCCGCAGCCGCACCACCCGCCGGTCCGGATGTCGGACCTCGAACCCGTCGAGCACCCGTTCCAGGTATGCCTTCTCCCGGGTGTATCCGGCGGTCGGCCAGCCGTGGGTTGGCCAGGTCTCGTCCACCATCCGATCCTGGGGACCCGGCGAGTAGGCGCCCACCGAGGAGGCGTGAACCAACGTCGGCACGTCGGCCTCGACGACCGCGTCGAAGACCCGCATGCTGCCGAGCACGTTGGTGTCCCAGGTGGACACGGGATCGTGGGTGGGTTGGAACAACCAGGCCAGGTGCACCACCGCCTCGGCACCGCGGAACAGCCCGGCCAACTCGTCACGGGTGATGTCCGCGGTGGCCCAGTCGGTCTTCGGCGGCGACCAGTCGGGACGGCGGCGCGCCAGGCCGAGAATGCTGCTGACCTCCGGCGTCGCACCCAGGGCCCGCACCAGGCTGGTCCCCACGTTCCCGGTGGCCCCCACGACGACGATCCGCATGCGCGAGACCTGCCCTGAGGGCCGGCACCGGAAACCTGCCCGCCCACCGCCGACGACCGTGGTGAACCCGCCGCGTCGGCGGTGTGTCGCGGTGTGCGCCGCCGTCCCATCGGGTAGGCGTCATCCCGGGATCCGGCGACGACGGCGGGGGTGAGTGGCGTTGGCACGCTGCGAGGTATGCGGGAACGAGTACGACAAGGCGTTCGAGGTGCGCGCCCAGGGGTCGACGCACGTGTTCGACAGCCTTGAGTGCGCCACCCACCGGATGGCGCCGATCTGCGAACAGTGCGGGGTCAAGGTGATCGGACACGGGGTGGAGGCCGGAGGCCACTTCTACTGCGGTGCGCACTGCGCCAGCGCGGTGGGCGTGACCGGACTACGCGACCGGGTCTGACCGCCGCGCGGCAGCACGGGCAGCATCCGGGACTCGGCGTTCGAGCCCTGGAAGGAGTGCAGCCGTCGCCGCCTGTGTGGCCCGGTAAATGCAGCACGCATGCTCTGTGGCGGTGAATGCGGTCCTGACATGGCGGTGGGTTATTCTGTCGATCGTGGGTTCGCGGGTCGTGCGGCGGGCGCATCGGTACCACTTCTATCCGGCCCCAGTACAGGTCGAGCAGTTGGCTCGTACGTTTGGTTGTGTCCGGTATGTGTACAACCGGTCGTGGCTGAACGTTCCCACGCCTGGTTACAGGGACAACGCCGGGTCACCCACGCCGAGACCGACAAGATGCTGACCGGGTGGAAACGGGATCCGGACACCGCCTGGTTGATCGAGCCGTCGAAGGGCCCGTTGCAGGCCGCCCTACACAACCTGCAAACCGTCTACGTGAACTTCTGGGCGAAGCGGGCGAAGTATCCGACGTTCCACAGCCGGTTGGCCCGGTAGTAGTGCCGGGCGGGTTCGGGGAACTCTTGGCGCATCCGCCGCGGAATCACGCCTTTGAGGGAGTTCACCAACCTGGACAGGGCCACCTTCGGTGAGAAGTTGACCGGCAGGTGGACGTGGTTGGTTCCCCTGTTGAACTCGCGTGGTTCGACCTTGAAGTCGGCGCACACGTCCCGCATGGCCTGTTCCATGCGTGCCAGGTGTGTGCCGGTGAACACGCCGTGCCGGTACTTCGGGACGGGGACCCGGCGGGTGGGGAAGAGGGCTGCGTTTTCTGTCGGTGGTGGTGTGTAGAAGGGTGGTGTGCTTCTTCGGTATGCCTTCCGTCTGAACCCGACCCCATGCCAGCGTGCCGCGTTGGCCCGGGCGTTCGGGTGTGCGCGTGTGGTGTTCAACGATGGTCTGGCGGCCCGCCGGGAGGCCCACGCGGCCGGTCTGCCGTACATCCCCGACGGGGCGCTGTCCAAGCGGGTGATCACCGAGGCGAAGCGGACTCCCGAGCGTGCGTGGCTTGGTGAGGTGTCGGCGGTGGTGTTGCAGCAGTCGTTGGCCGGTCGTTGCCGTCAGACCCCTCAAGGGTGACGGTGATCTTGGATGCGGCGGGCCGGTATCACGCCTCGTTCGTCGTCCAGGCCGAGGACACCCCGCTTCAACCAGTGGAGACCGAGACGGGGATCGACCTGGGGTTGACCCATTTCGCGGTCCTGTCGAACGGGCGGAAGATCGACAACCCTCGGTATCTACGCAACGCCGAACGCCGGTTGAAGCGGGCCCAGCGGGCCCTGTCCCGCAAGCAGAAGGGATCAACCAACCGGGACAAAGCCAGGGTTCGGGTGGCCCGGTTGCATGCCAAGGTTCGGGACACCCGCCGGGACTTCCACCACAAACTGTCAACCACGATCATCCGCGAAAACCAAGCGGTGTACGTGGAAGACCTCGCCGTGGCAG
>DATCWR010000091.1:0-9362 GCA_036566245.1 Mycobacteriales bacterium
CTGGGTGCTGCTGCCGGCCGCGGCACCAGAACTGGCGGAGTGGGCCGCGCTGTTCGCCTCCGGAGCTCGTCGACGGGCGGCCGCGGAGGCGGGAGTTCCCGGCGCGGCCACGGGTGTCCAGGCGGACCGCCTGGTGGCCGACGTCGAAGCGTTCCTGGCCGTGGTGGAGACCACCCTGGGCCTGACGCCGCGTCTGGCGTCGGTACGGTCCCGCGCCGGTTGAGTACCCGGCGACCGACGAGCGCCCCTGTTCCGCCGGCCCGAACCGTCGGCGCGCTACCGTGACGACCTCCGTCAGTCACGCCAGGCGCCCGGTTCTCACCCTGTGGTAGGGATCACCTGCGCGATGCCGTCGGCAGGTGAGGAGAAGATCAGTGACCGACCGCGTACCTCCGCACACCGCACCGCGTACCGCCATCGTGTGGTCGGTGCTCCGGAGCGAGCTGGACCGGCAGTCCGGCGACCAGGGCGCCGCTGGTACCCCGCTGCGGGTGCTCGACGTTGGTGGTGGCAGCGGGGGGTTCGCCGTGCCCATCGCCGAACTCGGTCATGTGGTCACCGTGGTCGACCCCAGCGCCGACGCGCTGGCCACACTGGAACGCCGGGCCTGCGAGGCCGACGTGGCCGGCCGGGTGACCGGGGTACAGGGTGACGTCGACCAGCTCACCGACGCGGTTGCCCCGCAGAGGTTCGACCTGGTGCTGTGTCACCGCCTGCTCGAGGTGGTCGACGATCCAACCACCGCCGTGGCCACCCTGGTGACCTCCCTGGCGCCCACCGGTCGACTCAGCGTGCTCACCGCGAACCGCGTCGCCACGGTGTTCGCCCGGGCACTGGGTGGACGCCCGGACGAGGCGTTGCACGCGCTGACCGACCCGTCCGGTCGGTGGGGCGACGGCGACGGTGTCCGCCGTCGGTTCGACACCGAAGGCCTGGTCGCACTGTTGTCCGCCGCCGGACTGACCGTGCGGCGCCTGCACGGCGCCGGTGTGGTCGCCGACCTGGTGCCCGGCTCGCTACTCGACGGTGCGGCCGGGGCGGTGGAGGCGCTGCGCGACCTGGAGTTGGCCGCTGCCGCACTGACGCCCTACCGGGACATCGCCACCCACCTACACGCACTCGCTGGCTTCCCCGACATCGATGTCGAACCGGCCACCCCAGCCACGCCGGCCGACCCCCTCGGCTGAGCCTCTCGATCGGCTTCCGCCGCCCGGGTTCTTCGGGACGGGGCGCACCACGTGCTCGTTCACCGTGCCGGCCGGGCGAGGTCACGTAGGCTGAGGCTCGAACGCCTGTTCGATGGTGTTGCGTGTCGTCGTTGTGGGTCCGGGCGGGAGGAACCGTGGGGCGCAGCCACCAACTGCCGCGCCGGGGTGGACTCGTGGGTCCACCCGGTGGCCCGGCTCCCGACGATGCCGGTTGTCCGATCCTGCATGTCGACATGGACGCCTTCTACGCGAGCGTGGAGGCGCTGCGGCACCCCGAACTGGCGGGCCGTCCGCTGATCGTCGGCGGAACCGGGCCCCGGGGCGTGGTGTGTTCGGCCAGCTATGACGCGCGGGTGCACGGTGTGCGGAGCGCCATGCCGATGGGGCGGGCCCGCAGACTGTGCCCACAGGCGGCGGTGGTGCCGCCCGACATGGCCCGCTACGCCGAGGTCTCGCGGGGCGTCATGGAGATCTTCCGATCGGTGACGCCGTACGTCGAGCCGCTGTCGTTGGACGAGGCGTTCCTGGACGTGGCCGGCGCGGTTCGCCGGCTCGGCTCGCCGGCGTCGGTCGGCGAGTTGATCCGCGCCGAGGTGGCCGACCGGCACGGTGTCACCTGTTCGGTGGGCGTGGCGTCGACGAAGTTCGTCGCCAAGCTCGCCTCGGCCTGCTGTAAGCCCGACGGCCTGTTGGTGGTCCCGCCCTCAGACGTACTGGAGTTCCTGCATCCGTTGCCGATCTCGGCGCTGTGGGGCGTGGGTGAACGCACCGGGCAGCGCCTGGCCACGTTGGGGCTGACGACGGTCGGAGACCTGGCGCACACTCCGGTGTCCAGCCTGCGGCACGCCGTGGGCCGGGCCGTCGGTGAGCACCTGCACGCACTGGCCTGGGGGCGGGACCCGCGACGGGTCGTCCCGGACGAGCCGAGTCGGTCGGTGGGAGCCGAGCAGACCTTCGACACCGACGTGGACGATCCGCGGGTGATCCACCGGGAACTCCTTCGACTCGCCGACAGAACGGCGGCCCGGCTGCGCGCCGGTGACCTGCGGGCCAGAACGGTCAGCATCAAGGTGCGGTTCGCCGACTTCACCACGATCACCCGTTCACGCACCCTGGGCGTGCCCACCGATGTCAGCCAGGAGGTGTACGAGACAGTCCGTGATCTGTTCGTGGCACTGGGTCTCCACCGGACTCGTATCCGGTTGGTCGGGGTACGTGCCGAGGGTCTGGTGGCCGCGCGGGAGGTACCGGAGCAACTACGCCTGGGGGATCGGCGGTACGGCTGGAAGGAGGCCGACCGGGCCGTGGACCGCGCCGCCCGCAGGTTCGGCGCCGGTGCGGTCAGACCGGCCACCCTGATGTCGGACCACCGCGCCGCCGAACCGCACCGGCCCGGTGCGGACATCGACCGGGATGGCGAACCGCAGGAGTTCTGACCTGATCCATGCCTGGTTCGGCCGGTGCACCTGACTGGTTGAGGGTTCGCCTTTCCCCTCCGCCCCCAGGCTCGTATCCTCAGAGTAGGTAACCGTGCCCCGGTTGCCTGATCCGTCACCATCGCGAGGACGACTCGCAGTGAGCGCATTGCTGGGAGGAGCGCCGTGCCGCTCTCAGAGCACGAACAGCGCCTGCTCGAACAGATCGAGCGAGCGCTGTACGCCGAGGACCCCAAATTCGCCTCGGCGGTGAGCTCGGCGGACCTGCGCACGCACGCCCGCCGACGTGTCCGACGCGCGGTTGCCCTGCTGGTCGTAGGTATGGTCACCCTGTTCGTCGGGGTGGTGGTCAAGTCGATCGCCCTTGGCGTGGGTGGCTTCTGCGTCATGTTTCTGGCCGCCTGGTACGCCACCACGCAGTACAAGCGGATATCCGGCCGCCCCGATCTCCGCGTCGTCGGTGAGAAGGGCACCCGCGAGCCCCGCGCCAGGGGCCGCCGTACCTCGTTCATCCGTCGGATGGAGGAGCGGTTCCGCAGTCGCTTCGACGACCGCTGAGCTCGCGTGGCCGACCGGGTGACCGCACCCGCCCGACCGGGGTGAACTACCGGCGCCAGGCCAGTGGTCGGCGCAGCGTTTCGCCGATCCCCTCGGCGGCCAGGCTGGCCCGGGCCCAACCGTGGGTGAGCCAGGCCGCCAGACCGGTGAGCACGGAGGGCGGCAGTGCCACGGCAAGCCACCGGTGTCGTCGGGAGGACGTCCGGCCCAACCCGTTCCGCACGGCCCGCACGGCGGTGGGCAGGTCTCCGTCCACGCCGGCGACCGGGGCGTAGCGGGCCCTTTCCTCGGCCAGCGCGAGCAGGTGCAGCCCGGACTCGGCCGGACCGGACAGCGACAGCATGTCGACCAGGCCACGGACCGTCGCCCGCGGTGTGTCGCCCACCCGCGGTGTCAGGTGTAGGTCCGCCGCGCTGGCCAGCAGTTCGTCCCACGCACTGTGCGCGGCAACCGTGGGGTCCGGGCCGGCCGCCTCGACCAGGCGCCGACGCCGAACCGCGATCCGGACCAGCATGGGAGCCAGCAGCAGCACCAGTACCACCAGCACGGCCAGCGTGGTGACCGCCCGACGGGGAGAAACAAGGCCGGTGTCAGAGCCGGCGGAATCCGTGCCACCCTGCCGATCCTCGTCCGGTAGCCGGTTCGGATCGGTGGCCTGGCCGCCGCCCGGCGTGACCGCGCCAGCGTCGCCACCGGCGCTCGGCGACGTGGACACACCCGGGCGGGGCGCGTAGGGCTGCTCGACCCTGCTGTTGCCCGGCAGGGGAGTGGGGTCGAAGGGCACCCAGCCCAGGCCCGCGAAGTACGCTTCCACCCAGGCGTGCGCGTTGTCGGTCCGGACCACCCATGAACCGTCCCGCAACGAGCCCGGGGTGTAGCCGATGGCAACCCTGGCCGGCACCCCGGCGATCCGCAACATGATCGCCATCGCCGAGGAGTACTGCTGGCAGAAGCCCTGCCGGTTGGTCAGGAAGTCGAGCAGGTCATTGCCGGACGAACCGGGTTTGGTGCTCAGCGAGTAGGTGAAACCACTGTCCGGTCGTAGGAAGTAGTCGAAGATGGCCAGGGTCCTGGCATAGGGGCCGTCGGCTCCCCGGGTCAGGGTCCGCACGGTGTCCACCACCTGGGCCGGCACGTCCAAGGGGTAACGCCCCCACTCCTGGGTCATCTCGGCGTCGGACACGAGGGGGCTGGACCGCAACTGTGCGGCGGTCGGCCTCGGGTCCAGGAAGGACTCGGAGTAGCGCAGGTTGCCGGTGCTACCGGTCTGGGTGTAGGCGGTGGACAGGTCCGGTATGTAGTTCCAGCTACCGGGCAACCCGTCGATCTGGATCGGCAGACCGAGCAGGGGCAGGGTGCTGTCCTGATAGTTGCTCTCGATCCTGATGGTCGCCCGGAACCGCTGTTCGTCGTTGCTGCGGAACGTCCCGTTGGGCAGGTTCAGCGCGCTTGAGGCGTCCTGTCCGCCCCTGAGCCGGCTTCTCTTCCAGTCGCCCTGTTGGTCGACCTGGTCGAGCACCATCTGTCGGAGGTAGAACGGCCGCTCCTGGTTGGTCTGGATCCGCATGACATCCTGCGCCTGGGGCAGCAGCAACTGGTTGCGCATCTGGGTGAACGGGCTGAGTGAACTGCCGCCCAGGCGTGCCTTGCCGGTGCCGTTGCCGCCACCTCCGAACAGCAGGAACAGCGCGCTGTTGTCGAAGCCGGGGATGACCAGCGGAACGGCGACCGCGGTCATCAGGGCGGCCACTCCGATGCGCTTGCCGGTGGTCCGGACCGGCCACGGCCGGGGCTGCCCACCGGGCGGATCATCGTAGGGAACCGGCCGACCCCACCGCAGGATCCGCTCGTGCCCCTCGGCCAACAGCAGCACCAGGTACCCGCAGCCGGCAGCCAGGAACGGCAGCCAACCGACCCCGTCGAAGGCGATCGTGGTCGGGATCGCGTACATGGTGAGCAGGATCAGACCGGCAAGGGCCGGCCGGCGCAGGCCGACCGCCACCGCGTCGATGGCGATGGCGACCAGACCGACACCCCCGGTGGCGAGCAGATCCAACCCCGGAGTGGCGGGCGCCGGGGTGGCCAGGGTGCGCACGTCCTCGAACCCGTTGCGTAGTGCGTCGGTCAACTGGCGCAGCGACTCCGACGTCGGCAGCAGACCCAGGAACGCACCGTCCGGGGTGAACACCGCGGTCAGGTACAGACCCAGGGTGACCAGACCGACCACCGGCACCAGCGCGGAGGGAACCCACAGTCGTCGGGCGCCGAGGTTCACCAGCGCGATGATGCTGACCGCGAACCAGGCGTAGACGGCCCACTGTTGTTCCCGGAACGTCGATCCGATCGGGACCGAGCCAAGGACAGTCGCGATCGCGGCGGCCAGTGTCATCCGGGTACCGCTGCTCATGGTCGCCCTCGCCTCGCCCCGTTCATCGGATGTCGGCCAACGTTCCTGGCAGACCCGGCCGCTCACCGGCCCTCGTCCACGCGTCGGCCAGGTTCGCGCCACGCTCCACCCGCACCACCCGCCAGCCCGAGCGGGCCAGCACCCCGGCCGCCGCCTGCTGGCTCGCCGCCGACTCCTGCCGTGCCCGCGGTGAGAGGTTCACCCAGGTGGTCGCGTCCACGATCAGGGCGATGTTGACACTCCGGGCCTGCCGGCACGCCGCCAGCAGTTGGGTGTCCTCGGGGTCGAGGACACCCAGTACGGCAACCAGCGCGCCGTGGTCCTCCCGGCGAAGGTCAGACCGGATGCCGTCGAACCGCCGGTTACGGGACGTTCTCACCTCGGCCAGGTAGTCCAGCAGCGCGCCGTCCTCGTCAAGGTTCACCCCGCCGCGGGACGGCCCTCCCTGGTCGGTCAGCAGGTTCAGCGAGAAACCAGCCCGGCCCAACTGTGCTCCCACGCTGGCGACCGCGCTCACCGCCCACTCGAAGCTGGAGCCGGGTCCGTCTCCCCGGTGGGCCGCGGCGCGGGTGTCCAGCAGCAGCGCCGCGTGACTCTGCCAGGGCTTCTCCACCTGGCGCACCATCAGCTTTCCGACCCGCGCGGTGGACCGCCAGTGGATCTTGCGCAGGTCGTCGCCGTGTCGGTACTCCCGGGTGGCCGCGTCGTCCTCACCCCGGGAGAACACCGCGCGGCTGGTGCTCTCACCTCCGGAGTCCCAGGTGCCGGACAGCGTGATGGACGGCAGTGGGTGCACCACCGGGGTGACGGTGAGCCGGTCGACCGTACTGAAACTACGGGCCAACTCCACCAGGCCGAACGGATCGGACAGGCGTAGCCGGAGCGGGCCGATCTGGTACCGACCCCGTACGTCCGAGCGCACCGGGTACCGCACGGTCCGACTGCTGTTGGGGCTGATCCGGTCGACCAGGAACCTGGGCCGCGCGCCCAGTGTGTAGGGCAGTTCGTCCTCGAGCAGCAACAGACCGCTGGGCAGCATGGAGACGTTTCGTAGGGTCAGCTCCACCTCGGTGGCCTGCCCGGTGGAGATCCGGGTCGGTCGGAGCAGCCGTGCGCAGGTCAACCGGAACCGGGTGCCTGCCACGGCGTAGGCCGCGATGAGCGGCAGGGCACACAGCAGACAGGCGACCCGCAGCAGGTCCCGCTCACCGAGTAGGAGTGCGCACAGGGCTGACGCGAGTCCCGCGGCGAGCAGGCACCGGCCTCGGGTGGTGAGTGCGCGCAGTGCTGTTCGCACCGGCTACCCCCGTCTGAGCGACGGGCTCGGGTCGGCGGGCCGGTCGGATGACCGGGGCACCGGCACCCGGCGCACCGCGTCAGCGATGACGTTGGCCGGGCCCCGTCGGGCGATGGCCGCCTCGGCGGTCAGGATGAGGCGGTGCGCCAACACCGGCTGGGACAGCAACTGGATGTCGTCAGGAAGCACGTAGCCCCGTCCGTCCAGCGCGGCGTACGCCCGGGCGGCGCGCAACAGTTGCAGGGTTGCGCGGGGTGAGGCTCCCAGCCTGACCTCGGGGGACTGACGGGTCGCGGTGACCAGGTCCACGGTGTAGCGGCGGACCGGTTCGGACACGTGGATGGCCCGGATCGCGGCGATCAGCCGGCGGACCTCGGCGGCCGTGGACACCGGTCGGAGTGAGTTCAGCGGGTCGTCGCCGGCGTGGTCGTCGAGCATCCGCATCTCGGCAGCGACATCTGGATAGCCCATGGACAGCCGCACCATGAACCGGTCACGCTGGGCCTCGGGCAGTGGATAGGTGCCCTCCATCTCGACCGGGTTCTGGGTGGCCACCACCATGAACGGGGCCTCCAGGGCGTAGGTGACACCGTCGACGGTGACCTGCCGCTCCTCCATGCACTCCAGCAGCGCGGACTGGGTCTTCGGCGAGGCGCGGTTGATCTCGTCGCCCACGACCAGATTGGCGAACACCGCGCCGGGTCGGAACTCGAAGTCGTGGGATTCCGGGTTGTACACGCTCACGCCGGTCACGTCGCTGGGCAACAGGTCCGGGGTGAACTGGATGCGGCGCACCGAACAGTCGATCGACCTGGCCAGTGACCTGGCCAGTTTGGTCTTACCGACCCCGGGAACGTCCTCGATGAGCAGGTGCCCCTCGGCGAGTAGTACCACCAGGGCGAGTCGCACCGCGTCGGGTTTGCCCTCGATCACCCGCTCGACATTGGCCATGATCCGGCCGGCCGCCTCGCCCACCGCGTCCAGACCCGGGGCCTCATCGGGCGCGTTCTCACCCTGTAGGGCACCGTGCAGTGCCACTCGCTCCTCCTCCGCCCTCGCGGGTGAGGTCGCCCGCACCCTCACGCTGTCATACGTGCCACCGGCCGCTTCGGTTCCGGATCCGTGGCACAGTCGCAGACGCAAGTGTGTCAAATGACACTCGTGAGCACGTCCAAGACTTCACCGATCGTGACATCTCAGTGTCCTTGCCGGCACCACACCGGGCCGTCCGGGCCACTGCCGGCTCGCGGCGCACGGGCTTCTGCTACACAGGAAACGTGGAGATCTGGAACAACCCGTCATGCTCGAAGTGCGCGGTGGCCCGGGAGATGCTGGACGAGGCCGGGGTCGGCTACACGGTGCGCCCCTACCTGGACCAGCCGCCGACCGTGGCCGAGTTGACCGAGGTGCTCGACCGGCTGGGCATGCAGCCGTGGGAGATCACCCGGATGAACGAGCCCAGGGCGA
Organism: Mycobacteriales bacterium; assembly: GCA_036566245.1. Taxonomy (GTDB): domain Bacteria; phylum Actinomycetota; class Actinomycetes; order Mycobacteriales; family DASULA01; genus DASULA01. Next base: position 8,374 of record DATCWR010000091.1, read on the forward strand.
TCGAACTGGGACTGTCCGAGGCACCGCACGACCGGGATGCCTGGATCGCCGTGTTGGTCGACAACCCGGTGTTGATCCAGCGGCCCGTTCTACTCACTGACGACGGGCGTGCGGTGGTCGGCCGTACCACCGAGGCGGTCCGGTCGGTGTTGGAGCACCCTCCGTCCGACCACTGACCGGCCGGCGGCCGACCCGCCGGGGGTGGTGCGACCCTTCCGGCGACGGATCCGGCTCGCCGGCCCGATCATGATTCCGGGCACGTGACCCTCCCGGCTCCACATGCGATCGGGTGGGGCGCGACCGCCGGTGCCGTGGCGTTCCCGGCATGGCCGGATGCCCATCGTTCGCACCGGTCCTGACCGCGGTGCTGTCGGTGGTGCGCGCCGGCCGGGCCCGGTGGCCCCATCTCCCACGGTCCTGACCGGACAGCCCTGGAGCGCCGCGAGACCGACCTGGCGGACCGAAGGCGGTGTGGTGGGGTCGGTCCGGCGTCGGCCGGGGTGCCACCGAACGGGTCGTACGTGGCCGGACAAGGACGCGTCCGCTGATTCAGCGTAGTAGCGGTAGCTATGCGTAATTACCTGCTGTTACTTCACGGATCCACGGGTACCACCTCGTGCCTGGTTGAAATGGCCTTCGCGAAATTGGAAATGGTTTCCGGACGGACATGTGGGCTGTCAGAACCCACGACTGTCGGACCGGGAACTGACCCGAACGGCCGCGTCATTGTGGGGCAGAAGATCGTAGCGACATTGCCCTTCTGACCCGACTTCTCACGACCGTGCATACCTGCGCCGTCGAGCCACGCCCAGACGCGGGAAGAGGCGACGGGTGGGGCCGCCACCCGTGCCGAGCACCGTTGCGTGTGGTGGGAAGTGGGGTATCGTGGCGCGCAGTGGAGCGCCTTGGCGCTCCGTCGAGCGGGGGAGGTGGGGCCGTGTGTTTCTCGGCACCCATGAACCCAGGCTCGACGACAAGGGCCGGTTGTT
>DATCWR010000100.1:0-13521 GCA_036566245.1 Mycobacteriales bacterium
CCGGCGGCCGCCGGGCCCCAGTCGAAGCGCGCGCCCGCCGGCGCCTGGTCGTAGGGATCGCGCACGACAGCCTCCCTCAACAGGCCTCGGGCCCGGACAACACCCGCAGCGCACGGGTGGTCCGGGCGCGGGCGGCGAGTCGGTCGTCGGAGGGATAACTCACCCGTACCAGGGTCAGCCCGTGCGCTGGTGCCACCACGACCTGACCGGCCCGCTCACGCCGGGTCAGCAACCCGGCCGGCCAGTCCACCGGCCGGCGTCCCTCACCGACCGCGAGCAGAGCGCCGACCAGGCTGCGCACCATCGAGTGGCAGAACGCGTCGGCCCGCACCGTCGCCGTGATCACCCCGTCCGGCCCCCGTTCCCAGTCGAGCCCGAGCAGCGCCCGCACCGTGGTGGCGCCCGGACGCCGACGACAGTACGCCGCGAAGTCGTGCTCACCGAGCAACCCGGCGGACGCGGCGACCATCGCGTCGGTGTCCAACCGGCGAGGCCAGGCCAGGGTGTCGTGCCGGCGCAGCGGATCGGTCCCCCAGGGCGCGTCGTCGACCCGGTAGACGTAGTGCCGACACAGGGCGGAGAACCTGGCGTCGAACCCGGGCGGTGCCGGCTCTGCCGAGGTCACCCGCACGTCGGCCGGCAGCATCCCGGACAGCCGCCGGTGCAGGCTGCCCACATACCGCTCCCACAGCGCCTCGGGAACATCGACGTGCGCCACCTGCCCGGTCGCGTGTACCCCGGAGTCGGTGCGGCCGGCCACGGTCAGTCCGCTGGCACCGGGCAGCAGTCGGGCCACGGCCTGCTCGATCTCACCCTGTACGGTGCGTTGCCCGGGTTGGCGAGCCCAGCCGGCGAAGTCGGTGCCGTCGTAGGCCACACCAAGCCGGATCCGCACCATCCCCGCCTGGTCAGGGTCCACCCAGCACCCTCCGCAGGTCCCGCTCGAACATCAGGGACGAGCGAAGCCCGCCGCGTCTGGTCGGGCGGCGGGCTTCGATCACAACAGCGTGGGTCAGGCCCCGTTGTCCTTCTCTGTGTCGCTGTCGGTCGCCGAGGGAGTCGACGCCTGCGCCTCGGGTGCAGCAGCCGTCTCGGGGGCTTCGGCCGACTCGGGGGCTTCGGCCGACTCGTCGGCCCTGGCCTCCTCGGCGACCTTCGCGGCCGTGGGGGACTCCGCCTTCAGGTCCTCGGCCACCTCCCTGGTGCGGCCGGTGGCGCCCCGTCGAGCCGCGAACCTGCTGCCGCGGGCCCGCTCGGCCTCGCCGACCGCCTCCTGGGCGACGGTCAGGGCCTCGACCAGGGAGATCTGCGCCATGGGCGCGTTGTCACCCTTGCGCGGTCCGGTCTTCACGATCCGGGTGTAGCCACCCGGCCGCTCGGCGTAGCGCGGACCGATCTCGGCGAACAGCTTGTGTACGACATCCTTGTCGCGCACCAGCTCCATCACCCTGCGACGTGCGTGCAGGTCACCGCGCCTGGCGATGGTGATGATCCGCTCGGCGATCGGACGCAGCCGCTTCGCCTTGGCCTCGGTGGTGGTGATCCGTTCGTGTTCGAACAGTGACGTCGCGAGGTTCGCGAGCATCAGTCGCTCGTGCGCCGGACCGCCGCCGAGACGGGGACCCTTGGTAGGGGTGGGCATTGTGGGGACTCCTTACAACTGCTCGGTCTCGGCGTAGTCCTGACCGTCGTCGTAGTTGTCGGTGCCGTAGGTGTCCACGACGTTGGCCGGGTCGAATCCGGGCGGGCTGTCCTTGAGCGACAGGCCCATCCCGGCCAGCTTCATCTTCACCTCGTCGATCGACTTGGCACCGAAGTTGCGGATGTCGAGCAGGTCGGCCTCGCTGCGCGACACCAGCTCGCCGACCGTGTGGATGCCCTCCCGCTTGAGGCAGTTGTAGGAGCGGACGGTCAGTTCCATCTCCTCGATGGGCATCGAGAAGTTGGCCAGGTCGGCCGCCTCCTGCGGCGACGGACCCACCTCGATGCCCTCGGCCTCCACGTTCAGTTCGCGGGCCAGGCCGAACAGTTCGACCAAGGTCTTGCCGGCGCTGGCCAGCGCGTCGCGCGGGCTGATCGAGGACTTGGTCTCCACGTCCACGACCAACTTGTCGAAGTCGGTGCGCTGCTCCACCCGGGTGGCCTCGACCCGGTAGGTCACCTTCAGCACCGGCGAGTAGATCGAGTCGATCGGGATCCGACCGATCTCCTGACCGGGCTGCTTGTTCTGGGTGGCCGGAACGTACCCGCGACCGCGCTCGACGGTCAGTTCGATCTCCAGCCGGCCCTTCTTGTTGATGGTGGCCAGGTGCAGGTCGGGGTTGTGCACGGTGACCCCGGCCGGGGGTGCGATGTCGGCCGCCGTCACCTCACCGGGGCCCTGCTTACGCAGGTACATGGTGACCGGCTCGTCCGCCTCGGAGCTGACCACCAGCTCCTTGAGGTTGAGGATCAGGTCGGTCACGTCCTCCTTGACCCCGGGCACGGTGGTGAACTCGTGCAGCACCCCGTCGATACGGATGCTGGTCACCGCCGCACCGGGGATGGAGGACATCAGGGTGCGCCGCAGGGAGTTGCCGAGGGTGTAGCCGAAACCGGGCTCCAGCGGTTCGATGACGAACCGTGACCGGAACTCGCTGATCGACTCCTCGATGAGGGTGGGTCGCTGTGTGATGAGCACTGTTCAGGTCCTTTCCGCGGCACCCGCCATATGACACCGCGACTAGGGATTTCTCAGGTACGCCGAACTACCGAGAGTACAGTTCGACGATCAACTGCTCCTGGACCGGCGTGTCGATGACCTGCCGGGCCGGCATGGAGTGCACCAGGATCCGCATCTTGGAGGAGATGACCTCCAGCCATGCGGGGACCGGACGGGAACCCGCCTCGGCCCGGGCCACCACGAACGGGGTCAGCTCGCGGGACTTCTCCCGCACCTCGACGATGTCGTTCTCACTGACCCGGTACGAGGGGATGTCGACCTTCCGACCGTTGACCAGCAGGTGGCCGTGCCGCACCAACTGGCGCGCCATGTCCCGGGACTTGGCGAACCCGGCCCGGTACACCACGTTGTCCAGTCGGCTCTCCAGGATCTGGAGCAGCACCTCGCCGGTCTTGCCGGTCTTGCGGTTCGCCTCCTCGTAGTACCCGGCGAACTGCTTCTCCAGGACACCGTAGACCCGCTTGGCCTTCTGCTTCTCCCGAAGCTGGAGCAGGTACTCGGTGTCCTTCCCGCGCCCGCGCCCGTGCTCACCCGGCGGGTAGGGCCGGATCTCGATCGGGCACTTCGGGCCCTCGCACTTGGCGCCCTTGAGGAAGAGCTTCATCTTCTCCCGGCGGCAGCGCCGGCAGTCGGCACCGGTGTAACGAGCCATGTCTGTTCTGTCTCCTATGTACTCTCGTCAGACCCGACGCCGCTTCGGTGGCCGGCAGCCGTTGTGGGGCTGCGGGGTCACATCCTGGATCTGGCCGACCTCCAGGCCGGTGGCCTGCAACGACCGGATCGCCGTCTCCCGGCCGGAACCCGGACCCTTGACGAAGACGTCCACCTTGCGCATGCCGTGCTCCTGCGCCTTGCGGGCGGCGTTCTCGGCGGCCATCTGGGCGGCGAAGGGAGTCGACTTGCGGGACCCCTTGAAGCCGACGTGGCCAGCGGACGCCCAGGAGATCACGTTCCCCATCGGGTCGGTGATCGAGACGATGGTGTTGTTGAACGTGCTCTTGATGTGCGCGTGACCGTGCGCGATGTTCTTCTTCTCCTTGCGGCGCACCTTCTTCACGCCGGCACGGGTCTTCGGAGGCATACTCGGGATCTCTCCAGATCGGGTCTACGAGGTCGTCGGAACCCCGTCCGCGGGTTCTACTGGGTCAGCGAGAACGTTCCAGGCTACTTCCTACCGGCCTTCTTCTTGCCGGCGATGGTCTTCTTCGGGCCCTTGCGGGTGCGCGCGTTGGTCTTGGTGCGCTGACCCCGCACGGGCAGGCCACGGCGGTGCCGGATGCCCTGGTAGCAACCGATCTCGATCTTGCGCCGGATGTCCTGGGCGACCTCCCTGCGGAGGTCACCCTCGACCTTGTAGTTGGCGTCGATCCAGTCGCGCAGCTTGATCAGGTCGTCGTCACCGAGGTCGGCGACCCGGGTGTCCGGGTCGACCTGGGTGGCCTTCAGGGTTTCCAGCGCCCTGGTGCGACCGACCCCGTAGATGTAGGTGAGGGCGACCTCCAGCCGCTTGTCACGGGGGAGGTCGACGCCAGCAAGACGTGCCATTCGGGCGTACTCCTTCTGGTTCTCGGAGGTCTGACCGCCACCTGGTTCCTCCCTGCCCGTGATGATCCGGTGGCGTCGCGGCGGACGTCTCCGAGGGAGGACCCCGGCCTCCGACCGGGGGTGACCCACGGCGGTGAACACCGTGGGGTCGGGCGCGGCTGGTGCTCTGGTCAGCCCTGGCGCTGCTTGTGGCGCAGGTTCTCGCAGATGACCATGACCCGCCCGTGTCGACGGATCACCTTGCACTTGTCGCAGATCTTCTTGACGCTCGGCTTCACCTTCACGGCTGTTGCCCACTCCTGTTCATGACGCAGCCAGCCGTGCAGCCAGCACGCGTGCCCGGAAACGTCACTTGTAGCGGTAGACGATGCGTCCGCGAGTCAGGTCGTACGGTGAGAGTTCGACCACAACACGATCCTCGGGAAGGATCCGGATGTAGTGCTGCCGCATCTTGCCACTGATGTGTGCGAGCACCCGGTGTCCGTTGGAGAGCTCGACCCGAAACATCGCGTTGGGCAACGGCTCGACCACTCGGCCCTCGACCTCGATGGCCCCGTCCTTCTTCGGCATGTCCTCCGCAATCGTGACAGGCTGGTGTGTGCCGGCGTCCGGTCAGAGAGCGGCCGCTCGACGCGCGGCTACAGCACGACGAGACGGCGACATGGACGCCAACACAGGATTGTACGGTGTACCCGCACGCCTCGGCAAACGGGGCTCGCCGGCGACCGGGTCAGGCGGTGCGCGCGGTCTGAACCCCGAGGGCGGCCAGCCGGGACCGTCCGCCGTCCTCGGCGGTGAGCACCCACGGTCCGTCCTCGGTCACCGCCACGGTGTGTTCGAAGTGCGCGGCGAACGAGCCGTCCACCGCCACCACGGTCCAGCCGTCGTCGAGTTCGGCGGTGTCCGGTCGTCCCATGGTCACCATGGGCTCGATGGCCAGAGCCAGCCCGGGAACCAGGCGTGGCCCGCGACCGGGCCGACCGTAGTTCAGGACGTGTGGGTCCTGGTGCATCTCGGTGCCGATGCCGTGACCGCCGTAGTGGTCCACGATGCCGTACGGACCGGCGGCCCGGATGCTGCGCTCCACCGCGTTACTGATGTCGGTCAACCGTCCCCCGGCCACCGCGGCGGCCAGACCGGCCCACATCGACTCCTCGCAGACCCGCATCAGTTCCTGGTACTCCGGGGCCACCTCGCCGACCGGGACCGTGATCGCCGAGTCACCGTGCCAGCCGTCCACGATCGCGCCGCAGTCGATGGACAGCACGTCACCCTCACGCAGCTTCTTCCGCCGGCTGGGGATGCCGTGCACGACCTCCTCGTTGACCGAGGTACAGATGGTGGCCGGGTAGCCCCGATAGCCGAGGAAGGACGGCACCGCGCCCTGGCCGCGGATCGTCTTCTCCGCGATCGCGTCCAGATCCGCGGTGGTGATGCCCGGCCGGACCGCCTCGGCGAGCACCCGCAGGGTCTGCTGCACCACCAGACCGGCGGCCCGCATCCGCTCGATCTCGTCCGGCGTCTTGATCTGGATCATCCGGTTCCGCCTTCTCCAGCGCACGTCCCGTCCCGGTCCGAGATCACTCGCCGAACCGGTGCAGGGCGTCGATCGCCCGCTCGGTCACATCGTCCACCGGTCCGGTGGCGTCTATCCCGACCAGGATGCCCTTCTCGGCGTAGTAGGAGACAAGCGGGGCGGTCTGCGCCGTGTACACCTCCAGCCGGTGCCGGATGGTCTCCGGCCGGTCGTCGTCCCGTTGGAACAGCTCGCCCCCGCAGTGGTCACAACTACCCGCCTGGGCCGGCGGGTCGAACTCGACATGCCAGATATGCCCGCAGGCCCGGCAGGTACGCCGGCCGGACAGCCGACGGATCACCTCGTCGTCGTCCACCACCAGCTCGAGTACCACGTCCAGCGCGGTACCCATGTCGTGCAGCATCTTGTCCAGGGTCTCAGCCTGCGGAACGTTGCGCGGGAACCCGTCCAGGAGGAAGCCCTCGGCCGCGTCGTCCTCGGCCAGCCGGTCGCGCACCATCGCGATGGTGACCTCGTCTGGCACCAGGTCGCCGGCGTCCATGTACTTCCTGGCCACCAACCCCAGCTCGGTGCCCTGGCCAACGTTCGCCCGGAAGATGTCCCCGGTCGAGATCTTCGGGATCGCAAGGTGCGCAGCGATGAACTGCGCCTGGGTACCCTTCCCGGCGCCGGGTGGCCCAACCAGTACCAGGCGCACTACCGCAGGAACCCCTCATAGTTACGCTGCATCAACTGACTCTCGATCTGCTTCACCGTGTCCAGCCCCACACCCACCAGGATCAGTACCGCGGTACCACCGAACGGGAAGTTCTGGTTGGCCCCCGCGCTGAACGAGAAGAAGAAGTTCGGCAGCACCGCGACAGTGGCAAGGTACAACGAGCCAGGGAACGTGATGCGGGAGAGTACGAAGCCAAGGTACTCGGTGGTGGGTCGTCCTGGCCGGATCCCCGGGATGAAGCCCCCGTACTTCTTCATGTCGTCGGCACGTTCCTCCGGGTTGAACGTGATTGACACGTAGAAGTACGTGAAGAAGATGTTCAGTGCGAAGTAGATGCTGATGTGTACCCAGTTGCCCTGGTTCACCAGGTTGTTGGTGACGAACCGACTGAACGCACTGGTCGAGGTGCCCTGCAACTGGCTGAACAGCTGCGGGATGTACAGCAACGACGCGGCGAAGATGACCGGGATCACACCGGCCTGGTTGACCTTCAGCGGCAGGTAGGTGGACGTGCCGCCGTACATCCGCCGGCCGACCATCCGCTTGGCGTACTGCACCGGGATGCGGCGCTGGGCCTGCTCGACGAACACCACCGCGGTGATGATGGCCAGGACAAGCAGGCAGAGCAGGAAGAAGGTGAACCCGCCACCGTTGCGCAGCAGGGTCTGACCCTCGGTCGGGATCTGCGCGGCGATCGAGGTGAAGATCAACACCGACATGCCGTTACCCACACCGCGGTCGGTGAGCAGCTCGCCGAGCCACATCACCATGCAGGTGCCGGCCGACATGGTGACGACCATGCTGATCACGGTGTAGATCGAGGAGTCGGTCAGGGTCGGGAGCGGGCAGCCAGGGAAGAGCTGGTTGTTCTTGGCCAGCGCGATGATGCCGGTGGACTGCAGGATGGCCAGCGCCACGGTCAGGTAGCGGGTGTACTGGGTCAGCTTGGCCTGACCGGACTGCCCCTCCTTCTTCAACTGCTCGAACCGCGGGATGACCACCACCAACAGCTGGATGATGATGCTTGCCGTGATGTACGGCATGATCCCGAGCGCGAACACGGAGAGCTTCAGCAGCGCTCCGCCGCTGAACAGGTTGACCAGGCTGTAGAGGTTCGCGCTGGAGCCTGAGCTGACGATGCCGATGCACTGGTTGATGTTCTTGACCGACACCCCGGGTGTCGGCACGCTGGCGCCCAACCGGTAGAGCCCGATCATCGCAATCGAGAAGAGCAGCTTGTTGCGTAGATCAGGCGTCCGGAAGGCCGAGGCGAACGCGGAAAGCACGGATCCTCCTGCGCCAGGCGGGACCGGGCGTCTGTCCGGTCCAGAATCCTTCGACCGGGCGGTACTGTCCCGGTCTGGTGGTGGGCGGGTGCGAGTCCGCGTCCTGAGGCAAACCCGCAGGGTGCGACTCTAACAGTCGTCGCGCCCTGTGTTCAGCCAGTCGCGATAGCGTCACCCGTCTGAGCACGTATCCGACATGTACCCTGTGCCGGACGGCTCCCCGGACGAAGCCACAGCGCACCACCGGACGGCCGACGCCACATCCGTGCCGCCGCCGACCATGTCGACCGCGGCACGGATGCCCCACGCTCACCGTCCCCAGCGTCTCACAGTTCGGTGACACTGCCTCCGGCCGCGGTGATCTTCTCCCGGGCGCTGTCGGAGAACGCGTGCGCGCTCACCCGCAGGTTCACCCCGGCCAGGTCACCGGTGCCGAGCACCTTCACCGGGGCGTTCCGCCGGACCGCCCCGGCAGTGACCAGGTCGTCCGGACCGACCGAACCACCATTGGGGAACAGCTCGGCGAGCCGACCCACGTTGACCACCTGGTACTCCACCCGGAAACGGTTGGTGAAGCCCTTCAGCTTCGGCAACCGCATGTGGATGGGCATCTGGCCACCCTCGAACGAGGCGCGCACCGTCGACCGCGCCTTGGTGCCCTTGGTACCACGCCCCGCCGTCTTGCCCTTGGAGCCCTCACCGCGACCCACCCGGGTCCTGGCGGTGCGCGCACCCGGGGCCGGGCGGAGGTGGTGGACCTTGATCGTCATACCGCTACTCGACCTCCTCGACCGAGACCAGGTGGGTCACGGTCGCGACCATGCCGCGAATCTCCGGCCGATCCTCCTGGACCACCACGTCACGGACCCGCTTGAGACCCAGCGACCGGAGCGTCTCTCGCTGGTTACGCTTGGCTCCGATGGCGGACCGGGTCTGGGTAACCTTCAGTCGGGCCATCTCGTTCACGCCCCCTGCCCGGCGCGCGCCCGCAGCATGCCGGCCGGCGCCACGTCCTCCAGCGGGAGGCCACGACGAGCCGCGACCTCCTCGGGACGCACCAGGGCCCGCAGCGCAGCCACGGTCGCGTGCACGATGTTGATCGGGTTGTCCGAACCGAGGCTCTTGGACAGCACGTCGCTGATGCCGGCGCACTCCAGCACGGCCCGCACCGGTCCACCGGCGATCACACCGGTACCGGGGCTGGCCGGCTTGAGCAGGACAACCCCGGCGGCTGCCTCGCCCTGCACCGGGTGCGGGATGGTGGAGGCGATCCGAGGCACCTTGAAGAAGTGCTTCTTGGCCTCCTCCACGCCCTTGGCGATGGCCGCCGGCACCTCCTTGGCCTTGCCGTAACCGACACCGACGGTTCCGTCACCGTCGCCGACCACGACCAGAGCGGTGAAGCTGAACCGACGACCACCCTTCACGACCTTGGCCACGCGGTTGATGGTCACCACGCGTTCGACGTGCGGGGTCTTCTCCGGGGCCGCCCCGCCGTCACGGCGATCGCGGCGGTCGCGGCGATCACGGTCGCCGCCCCCTCCGCCACGGCGCTGCGTTCCTGGCATCAGGCGTCCCTCTCGTTCTTCTCGGCTGTTCTGGCGATCCGCAGGCTGGTCAAAACTCCAGGCCCCCCTCACGGGCGGCGTCGGCGAGCGCGGCGATCCTGCCGTGGTACCGGTTGCCGCCCCGGTCGAACACCGCCCTGGTGATGCCCGCGGCGACGGCCCGCTCGGCCAACAACGCCCCGACCCGGCGCGCCTGGGCGGTCTTGTCACCCTCGCCGTCCAGCCGGTAGGTCGACGCCGAGGCCAAGGTTACGCCCCGGGAGTCGTCCACCAGCTGGGCGTACACGTGCCGGGTGGACCGGGTCACCATGAGGCGAGGGCGTTCCGGAGTGCCGACGACCTTCTTACGCAGCCGGACGTGCCGGCGTGCCCTGCTGACCCGCCGCCGCTGCGACTCGCTGGTTACCCCACCCCGGCGCACCAGGGTACTTGCACTCGTCATGGTCACTTACCCGTCTTTCCGGCCTTGCGACGGACCGTCTCACCCTGGTATCGCACGCCCTTGCCCTTGTACGGGTCGGGCTTGCGCAGCTTGCGGATGTTGGCCGCGACCTCGCCGACCTTCTGCTTGTCGATGCCCTCGACCACGAACCGGGTGGGGGTCTCGACCCGGAAGGTGATGCCCTCCGGGGCCCTGACCGGCACCGGGTGGCTGAACCCCAGCGCGAACTCGAGGTCGGCACCGCGGGCCTGCACCCGGTAACCGGTGCCCACGATCTCCAGCGTCTTGGAGTAGCCCTGGGTGACGCCGGTCACCATGTTCGCCACCAGGGTGCGGGACAGGCCGTGCAGGGCCCTGCTCTCCCGCTCGTCGTCCGGCCGCTCCACGACCAGGGCGCCGTTGTCGGCGCGACCGATCGTGATCGGCTGTGCGACGGTGTGTGACAGCGTCCCCTTCGGACCCTTCACCGTGACGGTACGGCCCACTATGTCGATGTCGACCCCACTGGGAACGGGGATCGGCAGCTTACCGATGCGCGACATGCCGCTGTTCCCCTCTCACCACACGTAGGCGAGGACTTCCCCGCCCACGCCACGCTTGGCGGCCTGCCGGTCGGTCAGCAGCCCGGATGACGTCGAGATGATCGCCACACCCAGCCCGCCCAGCACCCTGGGCAGTCCGGTGGACCTGGCGTAGACGCGCAGACCGGGCTTGGACACCCGCCGCAGTCCGGCGATGCTGCGCTCGCGGTTCGGGCCGTACTTCAGGTCAACCACGAGCTCACGACGCAACACGCCGTCCCGTTCGGTGTCGACCACGTTCCAGCCGGCGATGTAGCCCTCCTGCTGGAGGATCTCGGCGATGTGTGTCTTGAGCTTGGAGTGCGGCATCGTCACGGTGTCGTGATACGCCGAGTTCGCGTTACGCAGACGGGTCAACATGTCTGCGATCGGGTCGGTCATGGTCATGCTTGGGCCTTCTTTCTCGCCGGGGTTCCCATCCGGACCACTCGGGTCGTCGGAGCCGGGCCTACGGCGAAGGGGGACGGTGTGTTGCTCGTGCCCTACCAGCTCGACTTGGTCACGCCCGGCAACTCACCGGCGTGCGCCATCTCGCGCAGGCAGATACGGCACAGCCCGAACTTGCGGTAGACCGAGTGCGGCCGACCGCAACGCTGACAGCGCGTGTACGCCCGGACCGCGAACTTCGGCCTGCCGGCGGCCTTGTTGATCAGGGCCTTCTTGGCCATTCTCAGCTCTCCTTGAACGGGAAGCCGAGCAGCTTGAGCAGTGCCCGGCCCTCGTCGTCGCTGGTCGCGCTGGTCACGACCGTGATGTCCATGCCACGTGGCCGGTCCACCCGGTCCATGTCGATCTCGTGGAACATGGACTGCTCGTTGAGACCGAACGTGTAGTTGCCCCGACCGTCGAACTGGGTCGGGGAGATGCCCCGGAAGTCACGGATGCGGGGCAGCGCCAGGGACAGCAGTCGGTCCAGGAACTCCCACATCCGGTCGCCCCGCAGGGTGACCTTGGCGCCGATCGCCATACCCTCGCGCAGTTTGAACTGGGCGATGGAACGACGCGCCCGGCGCACCTGTGGACGCTGACCGGTGATCACGGTCAGGTCGCGCAACGCGCCGTCCATCTGCTTGGCGTCCCGGGCCGCCTCACCGACACCCATGTTGACGATGATCTTGACCAGGCCGGGCACCTGCATGACGTTGCGGTAGGAGAACTGTTCGCGCAGCGCGGGTGCGATCTCCTCCCGGTAACGCACCTTCAGACGCGGAACCGGAATCTCGGTCTCGGTACTGGCGGTCATCTCAGATGTCCTTACCGGAACGGCGCGACACGCGGACGCTACGGCCGTTCTCGTCCTTGCGGTAACCGATCCTGGTCGGCTTGCCGTCGCTGTCGACGACCATCACGTTGCTGACGTGGATGGCCGCTTCCTGGGTCTCGATGCCACCGGCCTTGGCACCACGCTGGTTGGTGGAGATCCGGGTGTGCTTCTTGACCCGGTTCACCCCCTCGACGATCACCCGCTGCCGGTCCGGGTACACCGCGAGCACCTTGCCCCTGGTGGGCCGGTCACTGGTGCCCCGGTCCTTACCGGCGATGATCTGGACGGTGTCGCCCTTCTTGACCCGCAACGACGGGTGCTTGCTCTGCTTCGCTCGGGCCATCCTCACAACACCTCCGGGGCCAACGAAATGATCTTCATGAACCTCTTGTCGCGCAGCTCTCGCCCGACCGGGCCGAAGATGCGGGTGCCCCGCGGCTCACCGTCGGTCTTGATCAGCACGGCGGCGTTCTCGTCGAAGCGGATGTAGGAGCCGTCCGGCCGTCGCCGCTCCTTGGCGGTGCGGACCACCACGGCCTTGACGACATCACCCTTCTTGACACCGGCACCCGGCAGGGCGTCCTTGACGGTGCCGACGATGATGTCCCCGATGCCCGCGTAGCGACGCCCCGACCCGCCGAGCACCCGGATGCACAGGATCTCCTTGGCGCCGGTGTTGTCGGCGACACGCAGTCGCGACTCCTGCTGGATCACGTCAACCCCAACCACTCATATGCAACATCGGACACAGCCTGGCGCGGCAGCGGAGTCACTTCGCCCTCTCGAGCACCTCGACGACCCGCCAGCGCTTGGTCGCCGAGAGCGGCCGCGTCTCCATCAGCAGCACCCGGTCGCCGACTCCGCAGGAGTTCTGCTCGTCGTGCGCCTTGAGCTTGCTGGTCCGACGCAGCACCTTGCCGTACAACGGGTGCTTGACCCGGTCCTCGACCTGGACAACCACGGTCTTGTCCATCTTGTCGCTGACGACAAGCCCCTCCCGAACCTTGCGGAAGTTGCGGGCGCCCGCGGCCGACTCGGTCGTCATCTCGGTGTCACTCATGCCACGACATCCTCGCTCGGTGCAACGGAAAGGCCGAGCTCGCGCTCGCGCATGATCGTGTAGATCCGCGCGATGTCGCGCCGCACGGTCTGCAGCCGCCGGTTGTTGTCCAACTGACCGGTGGCCACCTGGAAGCGGAGGTTGAACAGCTCCTCCTTGGCCTCGCGCAGCCGGGTGGCCAGCTCGTCCTCGAGAAGCTCCCGCAGCTCCGTGGGGGGAGTTCCAGCAACCATCAGACCTCACCAGCCTCGCGCTTGACGAACCGGCACTTCATCGGGAGCTTGTGGATGGCGCGACGCATCGCCTCGCGGGCGATCGGCTCGGGCACCCCGGCCAGCTCGAACATGACGCGGCCAGGCTTGATGTTGGCCACCCACCACTCCGGCGAACCCTTACCGGAACCCATCCGGGTTTCGGCCGGCTTCTTGGTCAGCGGACGGTCCGGGTAGATGTTGATCCACACCTTGCCGCCACGACGGATGTGCCGGGTCATCGCGATACGAGCCGACTCGATCTGCCGGTTGGTGACGTACGCCGGTTCCAGTGCCTGGATGCCGAACTCACCGAAGTTGACCTTGGTGCCGCCCTTGGCCGCACCACTGCGACCTGGGTGGTGCTGCTTGCGGTGCTTGACCTTGCGCGGGATGAGCACCCCTCAGCCCTCCTGCTTCTCGTCGCCGCCGGTGCCCGAGGCACCGGCCGCGGAGCCCTTCGGCTCGGACGCCGACTCGGTCGCTGCGGCCCGACCGGCCTCCGTGCTGGTGCCGGTGGTGCCAGACGAACCAGACCGGCGCCTGG
>DATCWR010000132.1:0-9463 GCA_036566245.1 Mycobacteriales bacterium
TTCTCCCGGTCCTGGGCCAGCAGCACCGACTTACGCAACCTGATCGTGGCCGGGGTCACCTCGACACACTCGTCCTCGCGGCAGAACTCCATGGCCTGTTCCAGGGAGAGAACCCGGGCCGGCACCAGTCGCTCCAACTCGTCGCCGGTGGACGACCGCATGTTGGTGAGCTTCTTCTCCTTGGTCGGGTTGACGTCCATGTCGTCGGGGCGGGAGTTCTCGCCGACGATCATGCCCTCGTACACCTCGGTGCCCGGCCGCACGAACAGCGACCCGCGCTCCTGGAGGTTCGCCAGCGCGTACCCGGTCACCGGGCCGGAGCGGTCGGCCACCAGCGAACCGGACGGGCGGGTACGCAGTTCCCCGTACCAGGGTTCGTACCGTTCGAAGACGTGGTGCAGCACGCCGGTACCGCGGGTCTCGGTGAGGAACTCGGTGCGGAAGCCGATCAGCCCCCGGGCCGGCACCAGGTACTCCATCCGCACCCAGCCGGTGCCGTGGTTCACCATCTGTTCCAGCCGGCCCTTGCGCAGTGCGAGCAACTGGGTGACCACTCCCAGGTACTCCTCGGGCACGTCCACGGTGAGCCGCTCCACCGGTTCGGACAGCCGACCGTCGACCTCGCGGGTGACCACCTGCGGCTTGCCCACGGTCAGTTCGAAGCCCTCCCGGCGCATGATCTCCACCAGCACGGCCAGTTGCAGTTCACCCCGACCCTGCACCTCCCAGGTGTCCGGGCGTTCGGTGGGCAGCACCCGGATCGACACGTTGCCGACCAGTTCGGCGTCCAGGCGGTTGCGGATCAGCCGGGCGGTGAGCTTGCTGCCACTGCGACCGGACAGCGGCGAGGTGTTCACCCCGATGGTCACCGAGATCGACGGAGCGTCCACCGTGATGACCGGCAGCGGGCGGGGGTCGAGCGGATCGGCCAGTGTCTCGCCCAGGGTGATGTCAGGGATGCCGGCGATCGCGATGATGTCGCCGGGACCGGCCTGTTCCACCGGGACCCGGTCCAGCGCCCGGGTTATCAACAGCTCGGTCACCTTCACCCGTTCCACCGAGCCGTCGGTCCGGCACCAGGCGACCTGCTGGCCCCGGCGGATGTTGCCGGACCTGACCCGGCACAGCGCCAACCGGCCCAGGTACGGCGAGGCGTCCAGGTTGGCCACGTGCGCGGCCAGCGGCGCCTTCTCGTCGTAGTTGGGCGGTGGAACGGTGGTGAGGATGGTCTCGAACAGCGCCCGCAGGTCCGGGGCGTCCGGCGAGCCGCCGTCGGCGGGCCGACTCAGCGAGGCCTGCCCGGTGCGCGCCTGGCAGTACACGATCGGAAAGTCCAACAGGTCCTGGCCGGGGCCCTCGACGGCCTCGCCGGGCACCGTGCTGTCGGCCACGTCCAGGAACAGCTCGTAGGTCTCCTCGACCACCTCGGCGATCCGGGAGTCTGGCCGGTCCACCTTGTTGATGACCAGGATCACCGGCAGCCGACGCTGCAACGCCTTGCGCAACACGAACCTGGTCTGTGGCAGCGGTCCCTCGCTGGCGTCGACCAGCAGCAGCACACCGTCCACCATGGACAGTGCCCGCTCCACCTCACCACCGAAGTCGGCGTGCCCGGGGGTGTCCAGGATGTTGATGGTGATCCCGGCGTAGCGGACCGCGGTGTTCTTGGCCAGGATCGTGATGCCCTTCTCACGCTCCAGGTCCATCGAGTCGAGGACCCGCTCCACGGCGGTCTCCCGGTCCTGGTGCTGGTCGCTGAACGCGCCGGACTGCCAGAGCATCGCGTCGACCAGGGTGGTCTTCCCGTGGTCCACGTGCGCGATGATCGCGATGTTGCGCAGGTCTTCGCGCACAGGCACAGGGCACCGCTCCAGGGTTTCGGGTGGGGATGGGTCTCCATACTAGAGCGATCCGCGGTGGCCCCTGATTCCGACGCCTCCCGACGCCTCCCGACACGCCATCCGACGCCGTCCAACGTGGCCGGCGCCGACCGTGGGCCGCCGACCACCGGCGCCGGCCACGGGGCGGCATTCCCATACCTACCGAAGTGGGCCAGGGGCGATCCGTTACCATTCGGTCCGCCGTGTGGGCAGTGCACCGATGTGATTTGCCTCACGGTCACGCTGCCTGGTTCGGGCGGTTTCCCGTTTGGACGACGGTAGCGCGGTCGTTTCGTCCGTAGCGCCCGGGTTTGCGGCTGTCCTACGTGTACCCGGTCGACGCCCTACCTCGCGCTGGTGACCGTGGTGTGCGCCTCATTAAGCCGTGAACCCTCGTGCGGGCCCACGGAACTGGCGATGATCTGCACCAGGGCACGGATCGAGCACTGCCGGCTGGACCCGCCACCCACCGTGGCGCCACACTGCGGCGTCCACCGGTTCGACGAGCTCGACAAGCGGACAGGCAGGTACAACCACCCGGCCGACAGGGAACGTCCCGGCGGCCAGTCCAGGGAGAACAGATGGCAACCGACATGACGACCGCATCGGGCGTCAACTCCCCCGGTCGCGCGCGGCTCGCGGCCCGAACGCTGCGCACCGACCGATGGTGGCTCCAGCCGCTCATCACGTTTTCGGTGCTGCTCGGGTTCGTGGTCTACGCGACCTGGGCCGCGTTCGTGAACAAGGACTACTTCACCGAGCCGTACATCTCCCCGTTCTACTCGCCGTGCCTGGCCACCTCCTGTACCGAGCACGGCGCGCCGGCCCTCGGTATCTTCGGTTCCTGGTGGCCGCTGTCGCCGGCGATCATCATCCTGATCGTGCCGCTGGGCTTCCGGATGACCTGCTACTACTACCGCAAGGCCTACTACCGCTCGTTCTGGCTGTCTCCGCCGGCCTGTGCGGTGGCCGAGCCGCACAAGGCATACTCCGGTGAGACCCGCTTCCCGCTGCTCGGGCAGAACCTGCACCGGTACTTCTTCTACCTGGGCCTGGTGCTCAACGTGATCCTCACCTACGACGCGGTGATCGCGTTCCGTGACCACGAGGGCAACTGGGGTCACATGGGGATGGGCACCCTGGTTCTGCTGGTGAACGCGGCGCTGCTGTGGTTCTACTCGCTGACCTGCCACTCCTGCCGGCACGCCATCGGCGGTAGGCTCAAGCACTTCTCCCGCCACCCACTGCGGTACTGGCTGTGGAGCAAGGTCAGTAAGTACAACCACTACCACATGCAGTTTGCCTGGATGTCGCTCATCTTCGTGGCGCTTACAGACCTGTATGTCCGGTTGGTCGCGTCCGGCACGATCACCGACCTGCGCTTCTTCTAGCAGTCACCCGAGGCGTGGCTGGATCGTAACGAGAGGTCCCACACAGATGGAACTGGAGCGACACGAGTTCGATGTCGTGGTGATCGGTGCCGGTGGCGCCGGCCTGCGCGCGGCCATCGCGGCCCGTCAGCAGGGCAAACGCACCGCGATCATCTGCAAGTCACTGTTCGGCAAGGCGCACACCGTCATGGCCGAGGGCGGCATCGCCGCCAGCATGGGCAACGTGAACAGCCACGACAACTGGCAGGTTCACTTCCGCGACACCATGCGCGGCGGGAAGTTCATGAACAGCCCGCGGATGGCCGAGCTGCACGCCAAGGAGGCTCCCGAGCGGGTCTGGGAGCTGGAGACCTTCGGCGCCCTGTTCGACCGCACACCCGAGGGCAAGATCAGCCAGCGGAACTTCGGCGGGCACGAGTACCCGCGGCTGGCGCACGTCGGCGACCGCACCGGGCTGGAGCTGATCCGCACACTCCAGCAGAAGGTGGTGTCGCTGCAGCAGGAGGACTTCCGCGAGACCGGCGACTACGAGGCGAACATTCGTGTGTTCGCCGAGTGCACGATCACCGAACTGCTCAAGGACGGCGACCGGATCGCCGGGGCGTTCGGCTACTGGCGTGAGTCGGGCCGGTTCGTGCTGTTCAGCGCGCCGGCCGTGGTGCTGGCCACCGGTGGCATCGGCAAGTCGTTCAAGGTCACCAGCAACTCCTGGGAGTACACCGGCGACGGTCACGCCCTGGCGCTGCGGGCCGGTTCGACCCTGCTGAACATGGAGTTCGTCCAGTTCCACCCCACCGGCATGGTGTGGCCACCGTCGGTGCGCGGCATCCTGGTGACCGAGTCGGTCCGTGGTGACGGCGGGGTGCTGCGTAACTCCGAGGGCAAGCGGTTCATGTTCGACTACGTGCCCGACGTGTTCCGCGACCAGTACGCCCAGACCGAGGAGGAGGGCGACCGCTGGTACACCGACCCGGACAACAACCGGCGCCCGCCCGAACTGCTGCCCCGGGACGAGGTGGCGCGGGCCATCAACTCCGAGGTCAAGGCGGGTCGGGGTTCCGAGCACGGCGGGGTGTTCCTGGACATCGCCTCCCGCCGCCCGGCCGAGTGGATCCACAAGCGACTGCCCTCCATGCACCACCAGTTCAAGGAACTGGCCGACGTGGACATCACGGTCGAGCCGATGGAGGTCGGGCCGACCTGCCACTACGTGATGGGCGGGATCGAGGTCGACCCGGACACCGGCGCGGCCGCCCGGGTGCCCGGCCTGTTCGCCGCCGGTGAGGTGGCCGGCGGTATGCACGGGTCCAACCGACTGGGCGGCAACTCCCTGTCGGACCTGCTGGTCTTCGGCCGGCGGGCCGGCCTGGGTGCCGCGGAGTACGTCGACTCGCTGGACGGCAGCCGCCCGGCGATCGCCGAACCGGACGTGGAGGCGGCGATGGCCACCGCGGTGGCGCCGTTCCAGAACGAGTCCGGTGAGAACCCGTACACGGTGCACAAGGAACTCCAGCAGACCATGAACGACCTGGTCGGCATCATCCGTACCGCCAAGGAGATGCAGTCCGCGCTGGACCGGCTGGCCGAGCTCAAGAAGCGGGCGCCGAAGGTCGGCGTGGAGGGACACCGGCAGTACAACCCGGGCTGGCACCTGGCGTTGGACCTGCGCAACATGCTGGCGGTGTCCGAGTGTGTGGCCAGGGCGGCCCTGGAGCGCACCGAGAGCCGGGGCGGACACACCCGGGACGACTACCCGAAGATGGACGCCGAGTGGCGTCGGATCAACCTGGTCTGCTCCCTGCACGACGGCGAGATCGCGGTCGAGCGGCAGCCGCTGCCGAAGCTGCGCCCCGACCTGGCCGCGCTGTTCGAGGTGTCGGAGCTGAAGAAGTACCTGACCGACGAGGAGCTGGCCGAGCTGCCCGCGGAAGGGAAGACCACGTGAGGCAGACACGACAATCGCACCCGGGTCTGCCCACCCGCGGTGGGCGCGGTGAGGAGGACAGGTGAGTTACGAGGGCCACTTCCGGGTGTGGCGGGGTGACGCCGAGGGCGGCGCGCTGCGCAACTACCAGGTGGACGTGAACGACGGCGAGGTGGTGCTCGACGTCATCCACCGACTGCAGGCCACCCAGGTCCCAGACCTGGCCGTGCGCTGGAACTGCAAGGCCGGCAAGTGCGGCTCGTGCAGTGCCGAGATCAACGGCCGGCCACGGTTGATGTGCATGACGCGGATGAACATCTTCGCCCCGGACGAGACGGTGACGGTGACGCCGATGCGCACCTTCCCGGTCATCCGCGACCTGGTGACCGACGTGTCGTTCAACTACGCCAAGGCACGCGAGATCCCCTCGTTCGTGCCACCGGCCGACCTCAAGCCGGGCGAGTACCGGATGTCGCAGGTCGATGTGGAACGTTCGCAGGAGTTCCGCAAGTGCATCGAGTGCTTCCTGTGCCAGGACGTCTGCCACGTGATCCGCGACCACGAGGACAACAAGAAGTCCTACGCCGGGCCGCGGTTCCTGATGCGGATCGCCGAGTTGGACATGCACCCGCTGGACACCCTCGACCGCAAGCGGCAGGCGCAGGACCAGCACGGTCTCGGAATGTGCAACATCACCAAGTGCTGCACCGAGGTCTGCCCCGAGGGCATCAGGATCACCGACAACGCGCTGATCCCGATGAAGGAGCGCGTGGCCGACCGCAAGTACGACCCGCTGGTCTGGCTGGGTAACAAGATCCTCCGCCGTCAGTCCTGACGGACGTTCGCGACGGTACGGCAACACCGCCCGGGACGGGGTCACCCTCCCGGGCGGCGTGCTGTCCGGACCCTGGCGTCGCGGGTCACCACTCGGGCTCGCCCCTTCCGGAGGAGGTCCGGCCCATCAGGGCGGAAAGGACGTCACCTGATGGCGTGGCCGTTGCCGAGAAGCTCCAGGGTGGAACGCGGACCGTCGCGTAGGTACCACTCCAGTCGGTAGACCTGTTCGAACGCGGGGTCGTCCAGTACCCGGGCCGGGATCTGGCTGGCGTGTGCGGCCATGGCCGCCCGCTTGGCCGCCAGTTCGGCGGGTCCGGCGACAATGGCCAGTCCGATCTCCACGGTGACCCGACCGTATCCACCAGACCCACCAGACGGACCGGACCGTTCGGACTGACCCGACTGGTCGCGGGCGGCCCGGTCGACCAGGTGCTCCCCGGTCAGGTGCAGGTGTTCGCGATCCACGGTGGCCTGGTACCCGGTGATACCCGCGAGGGTCGCGGCCCGTTGGCCGATCTGGTGTACGGCGAGGTGGTCCGGGTGCCGGTAGATGCCGTCGCTGTCGTAGTGCACCAGCGCGTCGGCCCGTTCCCGCTCACACAGCCTGGCCAGCCGCCGGGCCAGTTCCTCCCGCCCGGGTGGGCCGGCCGCGGCCAGGGCGTCGGGGTGCGCGTTGGCCGCCCACCCGGACATGCCCGAGTCGCGTCGGCCGAGCAGCACGAGCCTGGCCACCCCGAGTTCGGCTGCGGCACGTTCCAGTTCCCGCACCCGCACCCGGGACAGGGAACCGCCGGGAGGGGTCGGCACCGGCTCACCCAGCTCACCGCCGGTCGCGGTGACCAGAACCACCCGGGCCCCACGGTCGGCCAACGCCCGCATGGTGGCCCCGGTGAAGATCGCCTCGTCGTCAGGGTGGGCATGCAGGAACACCACGCACCGGCCGGCCAGCGGCAGGCTCGGCCCGGTGGGCATTCGGCCCGGCCGCACCGGCGGCGGTGGGGTGGAGGCAACGGCTGGGTAACCCGAAGGGAACGACATCACTGACCGACTCCGTGGAAACGACCCGGGGACCGCGACGCGACGTGGTCGCGTCAGGACGTGGGAGAGGTCAGCGACAACACTCGTCGAAGGCGACCGCACGCGACCGGCCGCCCGCGCGCGGCGCGGGTGCGGTGGTGGGTCGGACGAGGCTCACGGTCAGACAGTCAAGCACATGGTCGGCCGCACCGGGACACCGGGCCGTCAGGGGAGGACCGAGCGCAGGTGGGTTCGGACCTGGGGCAGGAACGGCCGGTCCGCGGGCAGCCAGTCCAGTCCGTTCAGTTCCGTTGCCGACACCCAACGCAACCGGGCGTGTACCAGGGGCGCGGGTTCGCCGTGCACGATCCGCCCGGTCCACAACCTGAGCAGGTAACCACTGTCCGCGATCGGCTGGCTTCCCTCCAACGTGCCGTCCAGTCTCACCGGTACGCCGAGTTCCTCCCGGCACTCGCGAACCAGGGCCTGCGGATCAGACTCGCCGGGCTCGACCTTGCCGCCCGGGAACTCCCAGCCCCCGTCGGTCCGTTCGGCCGCGAGCACGCGACCCCATCCGTCCACCAGCACCGCCCCGACCACGATCCGCCGCTCGTCCACCCCTCCACCCTGCCACCCGGTCACCCTGCCACCCGGCCAGGTGCCGACGGCGACTCAACCGGCGATCAGCCGGAGCAGGTCACGGGTCGGGCAGCCACCGGGGGTGGCCCGCCAGCGCCACCACGGCGCGCAGGTGCGGCACCGGCCCCGGGAGTCGAGCGGGTGCACCACCATCACCGCGATCAGGGCCCGCTGTAACGCCTCGGGTGGCGCGCCGGCCAGTCCGGCGAGTTGTTCGTCCCACTGGTCCGGGGTCGACCCCAGCTTCCCGTGTCCGGTCAACGCACTCCCCCTTCGCCACCGGGCGACCGGACCGGTCGTGACCCGACGCCGGCGCCGACAACCCGCCCACATGCCTGCCGGAAAGTCCACGGCAGCACCGGATGTCAGATGGCCGAGGGCACCCAGGTACGCATGTCGGAATTCGGATCGCGCATGGGCCGTCAGGGGTCGGCCGACTCGCCCTGCCCGGCGGCCCCGGCCGGTCCGACCACCCTGGCCGGTGCGACGCTCCGGTCCGGCGCGGGAACCACGAACGGCGGCACCGCCTCGGCGGACCCGGCGGAGTCGGTGACGATCTGCTCGGCAACCATACGCAGGTGGGCGGCCCGGATCAGGAGCAGACCACGCAGGTACCGGCGGAGGAGCAGATCGTCCAGGACCGAACCCAGTGGGCCCGCCGGGCTGCGCCAGCACAGTTCCTCGGTCACCAGGGTGCCCGCACCGGTCTGCACGAACCGCTGTTCGTGCCGCATGGACCGCCACGGGCCGCGTTCCTGCACGTCCACCAGCCGGTCCGGGGGTTCGCACACGACCACACGGGCGCGGTAGTGCCAGGTCAACCCGAAGTGTCGGGACCGCAGCGCGAACAGGTCGCCGGCGACCAACAGTCCCCGGGTGCGGCCGGGGGGTTCCGCTCGTTCGTGGTTGTGTGCCTGTCCGCGGGTGTGCACCCGCACATCACGGGCCAGGTCGAAGACCAGTTCGGCCGGCGCGGCGACGAGCACGGAGGTTCGGACCACCTTCATGCCCTGCACACTGTCAGACAACCGGAGCCAACCGCGAGGAGGACCAGATGGTCGATTTGCTCGATGCCGACGCCGTGCGACAGTCCCTGACCACCCTGACCAACTGGACCGGTGACACCCACGAGATCACCCGTACCGTGGAGTTGTCCGGTTTCATGCCTGCCATCGAGGTGGTGAACCGGGTGGCCGAGGTGGCCGAGTCGATGGACCACCACCCCGACATCGACATCCGCTGGGCGACCCTGACGTTCCGTTGCGCGACCCACGCGGCCGGGGGCGTCACCGAACTGGACTTCACCCTGGCCAGGAAGATCGACGAGATCGTCGACGCGGCGCTCACCTCGCAGTGAACGGTTCCCGTCCCACTCCCCCGGTGGTGGGGGCGCGTCCGCAGGTGCGGACACCGACCCGCGCAAACTCCCTATTGTCCCGTTTCGACACGTCGGAACCCACCGGCGGTGAGGCGGAGGCGAGATGGAAGACAACAGACGGGCGCACCCCGTCACCAACGGTCGGCTGCGGACCGTTCGCTGGGATGGCCGGTACAGCCGGGTCATCGAACGGCGGGCGGCTCCTGCCTACCAGGAGTTCGTCCGCAGGATGATGGTGATGCACCGGGTGGTGCCCACCACGATCGGTCAGATGCCGATGTGCTCGTGTGGCAGCGTGGCCCGGATGTGTCCGGTGCTCAACGCGGCACACGACCTGCTCGGCCACCAGGTCCCCTGGGAGTAACCGACAGGTCCACCGAACGCCCGGCCGAGCGGG
>DATCWR010000170.1:0-6214 GCA_036566245.1 Mycobacteriales bacterium
TCTCTTTGGCGGCCAGGTCGTAGGCCCGGTTGAACAGGATCACATCCCGCAGATAGCGGCCGTCCACCAACGACTTCAACAACGTTCGTGCCATGAGGTTCCCTTTCCTGACCCCCGAATGACCAGGTCGCGACCCTAACCCCGCCCCGGCCACCCCAGGCACCCACGCCGTTATGGATCACCCGATCGCATTACCCCAACGACACCGGTACGACCCCCTGACGACCGCCCGGTGACCGTTCCGTGCCATGCAACGACCCCACCTACGACGGGTCGGGTCAGGTGCGGGTCAGAGTTGCTCGGACAACTCCAACCAGGACGTTTCCACGTCGTCGCGTTCGACCGTGGTGGCCCGCAGTTCGGCGTCCAGTTCGGACACCCGCTGGTAGTCGGTCGCGTGTTCGGCCAGGGCGCGGTGCAGTTCGGCCTCGCGCTGTTCCAACGCGGCGAGTCGACGCTCCAGCCGGGCGAGTTCCTTGCGCCCGGCGCGCAGATCCCGACCGGGACGCGACCGTTGCACCGCCGCCTCGGTCCGGCCGGCCTGTCTCACCTGCCGATCCTGTCGGGCCTGTTCGGCCTGCCGGGTCTGCTCGGCGTGTCGGCGGTCCAGGTACTCCTCCACCCCACCGGGCAGTGTGGACAGTCGACCATCACCGAGCAGGGCCACCACACTGTCACAGGCCCGTTCGACGAAGTACCGGTCGTGGCTGACCACCACCAGGGTGCCCGGCCAGCCGTCCAACATGTCCTCCAGCGCGGCCAGGGTGTCGGTGTCCAGGTCGTTGGTCGGCTCGTCCAGCAACAGCACGTTCGGCTCGTCCATCAGCAACCGCAACAGTTGCAGGCGACGCCGCTCACCGCCGGAGAGGTCGGCGACCGGCGTCCACTGCCGGGATCGGGCGAACCCGAACCGTTCCAGCAACTGGGCGGCGGACACCTCGGCCCGGCCGATCCGCACCATCCGACCGACCTGCTCGACAGCCTGGAGTACCCGCAGTTCGTCGGGCAGTTCGACCACCTGCTGGGACAGGTAACCGAGTCGCACCGTCTGACCGACCCGTACCTGGCCGTGCTGGGGGGCCAGTTCGGTGGCCAGCAGTCGCAGCAGGCTGGTCTTACCCGATCCGTTCACCCCGACGACCGCGACCCGGTCACCCGGTCCCAGCCGCCAGGTGAGGTGGTCGAACAACACCCGGTCACCGAACCGCAGGGTCACGTCCTCCACGTCGTACACCGACTTTCCCAGCCGGTGGGTGGCGAACGTCTGGAGCGCCATCGTGTCGCGCGGTGGAGGTTCGTCGGCGATCAGAGCCTGGGCCGCCTCGATCCGGAACTTCGGCTTGCTGGTCCGGGCCGGCGGGCCGCGACGCAGCCAGGCCAACTCCTTGCGTAGCAGGTTCTGCCGGCGTGCCTCGGTGGCCGCGGCCTGGCGGGCCCGCTCGGCCCTGGCCAGCACGTAGGCGGCATAACCCCCGTCGAACGGTCGGACCTGGCCGTCACCGACCTCCCAGGTGGTCTGACACACCTCGTCGAGGAACCAGCGGTCGTGGGTCACCACCACCAGCGCCGACCGGCGGGACCGAAGGTGCCCGGCGAGCCAGCCCACCCCCTCCACGTCCAGGTGGTTGGTGGGCTCGTCGAGGACCAGCAGGTCGGCCTCGTGTACGAGTTGCGCGGCCAACCCGACCCGCCGCCGCTCGCCACCGGACAGTCCGCGGATCAGGGTGTCCAACCCCAGGTCGACCAGCCCGAGGCCGGCCAACACGCCGCGGACCGCCGCGTCGCCGGCCCACTCGTGCTCGGCGGCGAACCCGGCCTGGAGAACCACCTCGCGCACGGTGTCGCCGGGCGGCAGTTCACCGGTCTGGTCCACCATGCCGACCCGCAGGCCCGACGCGTGGGCGACCCGCCCGGAGTCGGGTGGTTGGCGACGGGTCAACACCTCGAGCAGGGTCGTCTTGCCGCTGCCGTTGCGACCGACCACGCCGATCCGCTCGCCGGCCGCCACCCCGCAGGAGACCCCGTCGAGTACCACGGTGGTGCCGTGTGCCCTGGTGACGGTCTCCAGGTTGACCAGGTTGACCGGGTTGGTCGGACTCGACCGTGGCGCGCTCACCGGGACTCCACCGACTCCACCAGCCGGGCGCCAGCCACCGGCCCGTGCACCACCCGTACGGTGCGGGCCACCCCGGTCCCGGCCAGCGCGGCGGCCAACCGGACCGCCTGTTCGTGGGAGGTCGCCAGGAACGCACAGGTCGGCCCGGACCCGGACACCAACCCGCCAAGCGCCCCCAGTTCGGCGCCGGCGCGCAGGGTGTGTCGCAGGTCGGGTCGCAACGCCAACGCGGCGGCCTGGAGGTCGTTGCCCAACAGCTCGCCCAGCCGCCGGGGATCGGGGACACGTAGCGCCTCGATGAGCGCGTCCGGCGGTCCGATCCGGGGGATGTCCCGTTCCCGCAGTCGGTCCAGTTCGCCGTACACCGCTGGCGTGGACAGGCCGCCCTCGGCCACCGCCAGGACCCAGTGCCAACGGCCGGCGGCGAGCACCGGGGTCAGCAGTTCGCCCCGGCCGACACCCAGGGCGGTGCCACCGGTGAGTGCGAACGCCACGTCACTGCCCAGTTCGGCGGCCAGTTCGAGCAACTCCTCGCGGACCATCCCGGTGCCCCACAGTGCGTCGCAGGCGACCAGGGTGGCGGCGGCGTCCGCGCTGCCTCCGGCCAACCCGCCGGCCACCGGAATGCATCGGGCCAGGTCCAGACGCACCGCCGGTTCGATCCCGGCCCGGGCGGCCAACAGCGTCGCCGCCCGCCAGGCCAGGTTCGACTCGTCCACCGGAAGTTGGTCCGCGCCCTCGCCGCGAACCGACACCGACAGGTGCCGGGCCGACGTCGCGGTCACCTCGTCACACAGCGACACCGCGTGGAACACGGTCATCAGGTCGTGGTACCCGTCGTCGCGCCGGTCGCCGACGGCCAGGTGCAGGTTCACCTTCGCCGGTACCCGCACGGTGACCGGCTCGGGCACTCCGGCGAGGCGCGCGTTCAGGTTCGGACTCCTTCGGTACCGCCAACGATCACGACTGTCCCTGCCGACGGGCAGGACCGGGCCGATGCTATGGCACCACGGCGTGACCGGCCCGACCGCCCCGACCCGTGGTGACGATCTGTCAGGGAGGGGTCACCGTCCGGGTCAACCCGGGTCAACCCAGGTCACCCTGGTGAGCCTGCGCGGCGATCCGGGTGAACGCGGCGACGTCCAGGGACTCCCCCCGGGCGCCCGGGTCCACCCCGGCGGAACGCAGCACCGCCTCGGAACGGGTCGGGGAACCGGCCCAGCCGGCCAGGGCGGCGCGCAGCGTCTTCCGGCGTTGCGCGAACGCCGCGTCCACCACGGCGAACACCTCCCGGCGGGGTGCGCCAACGGGCGGGTCGCGTCGGGTGAAGGCGACCAACCCGGAGTCCACGTTGGGTACCGGCCAGAACACCGCACGGGGCACGGCGCCGGCCCGGCGGGACGTGGCATACCAGGCCAGCTTCACCGACGGCACCCCGTAGGTGCGACTCCCGGGCGGCGCGGTGAGCCGTTCGGCCACCTCGGCCTGCACCATCACCAGACCACCGGCCAGGGTGGGCAGCGTGTCGAGCAGGTGCAGTAGTACCGGCACCGCGACGTTGTACGGCAGGTTGGCGACCAGCCTGGTCGGTGTCGGGCCGGGCAGGTGGGACACCCTCAGGGCGTCGTCGTTGACCACGGCCAGCCGGTCGGCGTGCCCGGGTTGCTTCGCCCGCACCGTGCCGGCCAGTGCCCCGGCCAGTACCTGATCGATCTCGACCGCGGTGACGTGCGCGCAGGACGGCAGCAGCCCGAGGGTCAGCGAGCCCAGGCCCGGGCCGACCTCCAGGACCACGTCGTCGTCGCGCAGTGCGGCGGTGCGCACGATCCGGCGCACCGTGTTGGGGTCGTGCAGGAAGTTCTGGCCGAGTGTCTTGGTCGGACGGACGCCCAACCGTTCGGCCAGTGTCCTGATCTCGGCCGGGCCGAGCAGTTCGGTGCCGTCTGTCACGTGTAGAGGTACTTGCCGCAGACCGGCCAGGGCGAGATGCCACGGGCCTGCCACACCTTCTCGGCGATGGCGATCTGCTGCTCGCGGGTGGCCAGGTCGGCCCGCTCCGCGTACGCACCGCCGCCGTTGGACAGCCAGGTGGTGTAGTCGAACTGCAACCCACCGTAGAAGCCGTTGCCGGTGTTGATGTGCCAGTTTCCGGTGGACTCACACTGCGCCACCGCATCCCAGTTGTGCCCGGCCGCACCCGCAGGCGCCCCGGTGTCGGCCGGCGGTTTGGTACCGACCAACAGGACCGCGTCGACCGGCTTCTTGAGCACCCTGGTGGACAGCACCTTGCGCTGCGCCGGCGCGCCGTCGATGTAGGTGATGTCGAAGACGACCTCCCGCAGACCGTCCACTCCCCTGGTCTGCGTCTGCTGGGTTCCCACGGTCAGGTCGGGATCGTTCTTCTTCACCACGGCGTGCGGAATCGCCTGCTGCTCGGTGATCCGGTCGATGTGGACACGGGAGATCTTCACCCGCATGTTGTCCGTCAACGGGGCCTCGGTCACCTGGGACACCAGGTCCTGCGAGGACAGCCGTACCCCCTCGTCGCGAAGCAGGTCACCGACCGTCGCGGCGGTACTCACCACTTCTCTGGTCTTGTTGTCGACGATGAGCACGACATGCTTGGGGGTGCGGATGGTCAACGCGAAACCGTTCAACGGCAGGCGCCTGTGTCGGTTCGCCGACAGGTACAGCCCGGACTCCCGGTAACCGATCTGCTGCAACGCCTCGTCCACGGACGTCGCGGTCACCCAGATGCTCCGGTCCTTGCCGTCGACGGTGAGGTGGAGCAGACGTCCACGGCGGACCACCACCTCCGACCCGTCACTGATGGACGCGTCGGCGGGCGGTGCCAGGGTGTCGTGCTTCCCGATCCGGATGTTGGCCTTGTCCAGGACACTCTGGACGGTGTCCGAGTAGGTGCGGACCTGCTGGGACACTCCGTCGACGCGCACCGTGACGGACTTGTCCATGGCAGCCCAGCCGGTCGCCCCGCCTACCAGGCCAGCGATCACCAGACCGTACAGGCCCAGTCGTAGTGGACGACGCACAACACTCCGAACCTCGCGCCCTCCGGGTAGAGGAGCCCGCGTCGGCACGGCACGCACCCGCTCGGATTCCCGCACCGGTTGGTGCGCCGTTCCGTGTGCCACCCCGTACGCCGCGTGTCTCGCGCTGCTGGTCGCCTCATCCCGGCCGTCGGTTTCGGGACTGTAACGAGGAATGCGGGTCGTGGCAATGTCCTGCCACCTGTTGTGACGAGAGTCGTACTCCATGCGGTCCGCTCACCAGGTTCCGAAGACACGTTGTCCGGTCGCCGATATCGCCGCGCAGAGAGTACCGACATCCACCTGCTTTTCCGTGGAGATCGCCCGAACGATCAGCGGAATCATCTGTGGTCCGTTCGGCTGGCCACGGTGTGGGTGCGGGGTCAGGAACGGTGCGTCGGTCTCCACCAGGAGTTGGTCGAGTGGCACCACCCGCACCGCCTCACGGAGTCCGGGCGCGTTGGTGAAGGTGACCGGGCCGGCGAAGCTGAGAACGTAACCCCGTTCGACGCAGACCGCTGCCATGTCGGCGTTTCCGGAGAAGCAGTGGAACACCGTCCACTCCGGAGCACCCTCCTCGGCGAGTATCCGCAGTACGTCGTCGTGGGCCTGTCGGTCGTGTATCACCAGTGCCCGACCGGTCTCCTTGGCGATGGCGATGTGCCTACGGAACGCCTCCTGTTGCACCGCCGGGTCCACCCGGCCCCAGTGGTAGTCCAGTCCGGTCTCACCGATCGCCCGCACCCGCGGGTCGACGGCCAACCGGCGGATCTCGTCGTAGTCCTCCTCGCCGATGTCGCCGACCTCGTTCGGGTGAATCGCCACCGCCGCGTACACGTCCGGGTGGCAACCGGCGGCCCACGCGCACCACCGGGACGACTCGACCGTGTCTCCGACGGTCACCACCCGCCGCACCCCCACCGCCCGGGCGACGGCCAGCGCGGCGGCGAGGTCGGCTGGTTCGCGGCAGCCCATCGCGTCCAGGTGGCAGTGGCTGTCGAAGACCTCGGCATCCAGCGGTTCGGGCGCCGGCGGCGGCCCGGACGGGCGC
>DATCWR010000176.1:0-13931 GCA_036566245.1 Mycobacteriales bacterium
ACACCCGGCCACCTCGCTCATGGGTGGACAGGTGAGGAGTTGGCCCGGGGCTCCGGCGGTTCCTCCCGGAACCGTCGTCGGTTCACCGCGGCGTAGCCCACCCCCAGGGCGAACCCCACCACGTGTACGAAGTAGGCGACCCCGCCACCGGCCACACCGGTACCACGCGCATAGAACGCCTGGACGGCGAACCAGACACCCAGCACCATCCAGGCCGGCAGGCGCAGGGGAATGACGAAGAACAGCAGCCCGGTGACCGGGACGCGGGGATAGAGCACCAGGTAGGCACCCAGCACACCGGCGATGGCACCGGAGGCACCCACCAGGGGCGCCTGTCCCGCCGGATTGACCACCGCGTAGGAGAAGGCCGCGACGACCCCGGCAACCAGGTAGAACACCAGAAACCGGAACCTGCCCAGTCGGTCCTCGACGTTGTTGCCGAACACCATCAGGAACATCATGTTCCCGAGCAGGTGCAGGGCCCCTCCGTGGACGAACATGTAGGTGACCGACGACAGCAGGATGTGCTTGTCGAACGTCCGGGCGACCAGGTGACACACCTGGCCGGGAGCCGATCCGTAGGTGTAGTCCAACGGTGCCAGGTGGGCCAACTCCCGAGGAATCGCCGCATAGCGCTCGTAGAACGCCTTCTGGTCACACAGTTGGCGAGCCGAGGGACTGCCAAGGAATGGAGAACGCACCGGAGAGAACAGGAAGATAAAAATATTGAAAGCTATGAGTCCCCATGTCACATATGCGGGCCGACGTGTTGGATTGTCGTCATAGACTGGGAGGACCACCTGATCACCTCACCGTGATCGTTGACAGGTCTATCCCCCGTCGGGCAACTCTTTGAAACGTACCGCACCCGTACGACCACCCAGAGTGACGAATCCGGGTGCATTCATCTCCGAAAGACTGGGTGAGTCGACACGGTGGGTCCGCATCGGCGCACATGATGCATTTCCCAGCCGAGCCGACAACAGGTGTGAGAGCATGCCGGGAAGGACCTGTAAACGGTTTCTGGACCGTTGACCGCCCTGTCCACCGTCGAATTCGACGGGACACTCCGCAGCGCCTCCGGAGAGGACACCACCGGTGTCCGCAGCGGCCCGCGAGCGCTTCTACCTTTGACTCCCATCACGTGGCGTGTCCGAAGCGTCACAGTCCAGAAAGGGTGTGGTAGGGAGTGTGCGGTAGGCAGCATGGCTCTGCGGCGGCCTCCACCCGCCGCCCGCATGTCGCGGCGGCCAGGAGTTCCGCACATCGCCTCGACGGCGAGGCAACGTGATGACCGACGTACCCAACCTGGCCGGAAGGTCGGGTCCCGACGTTCTCCCGGCTCTGTCCAACTGTGACGTCGAACCGGAGATGTTCCGGGTCTTCTCCTTCGCGGTACTGGCACTGCACCGGCCGGTGCCGATGCGGCGGTGTGGTGTGGACATGTGCTCGTGTGGTCAGCCGGCCCCGCTGTGCCAGTACACGGCGCTGGCCGACCAGCTCCTGTACTCCCCGGCCGCGGACGCGGTCTGCTCCGATGCCGGGTGAACAGCCGGACGCGGCGGTGAGTGGGCATGGAGGGGTGCCGACCTTCACCGCCGCGTCCGTGCTCGACGCCTCGCGGCAGCCGAAAGGGAACCGGCCGTGACCTACATGTGGTCCATGTTCGCCGGCATCGCCACCGGTGCCGTCTGCACCATCGTCATCTGTTCCGCGCTCTGGCGTGACCCGGTCCGCCTGGCCGAACGGGAACGCCGCTGGCGTACCCAGGGCCGGCACCGGCTCCGCCTGTAGCGCCATCGAGACGGCCGCGTGGCCACGCCGGACCTACGGCCCTGGGTGCCGGCGTGGCCACGCGGCTCACCACCGATCCGCTCAGGCCACCACGTTCTCGGTGGTCGCCGCCCTGGCCACCGCGGCGGCCACCGCCTCGGTCACGCCGTCGTCGAAGACGCTCGGGATGATCCGGTCCGCGCGCAGGTCGTCCCCCACCACCGCGGCCAGTGCGTCTGCCGCAGCCAGCTTCATCCCCTCGGTGATCTGGTGTGCCCCCGCGTCGATGGCGCCCCGGAACACGCCCGGGAAGGCGAGCACGTTGTTGATCTGGTTCGGGTAGTCGCTGCGCCCGGTGGCCACGATGCTGGCGTGTCGACCGGCCACCTCCGGATGGATCTCGGGGTTCGGGTTGGCCAGGGCGAACACCACGGCGTCGGGAGCCATGGTGGCCACCACGTCTTCGGGCACCGTGCCGGCGGAAACCCCCACGAACACGTCCGCGCCGCGCATCGCGTCGGCCAACGAGCCGGTGAGCCCGGCAGAGTTGGTCTGTCCGGCCAGTTCCACCTTGACCGGGGTCAGCCCCGACCGCCCGGGGTGGATGATCCCCCGGGAGTCGACCACGGTGACGTCACCGATCCCGGCGGCCAACATGATGCGGGTGCAGGCCACCCCGGCGGCGCCGGCGCCGGAGACCACCACCCGCAGATCGCCGAACTTGCGGCCGGTCAGCCTCGCCGCGTTGCGCAGCGCGGCCAGCACCACGATCGCGGTGCCATGCTGGTCGTCGTGCATCACCGGAATGTTCAGCGCCTCACGCAGTCGGCGCTCCACCTCGAAGCAGCGCGGCGCGCTGATGTCCTCCAGGTTGATCGCACCGAACGACGGGGCCAACCGCACCACGGTGTCCACGATCGCGTCGACGTCGGTGGTGTCCAGCACGATGGGCACCGCGTCGAGCCCGGAGAACCGCCGGAACAGGCACGCCTTGCCCTCCATCACCGGCAGCGCCGCACGCGGTCCGATGTCGCCGAGCCCGAGCACCGCGGTGCCGTCGCTGACCACCGCGACCACCCGGCTGGCCCAGGTGTACCGGTCGGCGAGTTTCGGGTCGGCCGCGATGGCCGTGCAGACCGCTGCCACACCGGGCGTGTAGGCCATCGACAGGTCGACGTGGTCGCGCAGCTCCGCCGTGCTCACCACACTCAGCTTGCCGCCCTCGTGCAGACGGAACACAGACTCTTCGTCGTACCCGGTCACGCTCGTTGCCTCTCCTCGACAGATGCGATCCGTGTGGCGGCACTGTCGCCACGGCCTTGTCCCGCGGTGACATGCCTGATCTGCTCGGGGATCGCCCGAGGTGACCTGAGTCTGCCACAGGACCGGGAGGTGCCACCGTGAGCTGGGACACCTGCTGATAACGTCACGGTCGATGAACGTTCGAGAACTTGCCGTGGCCGGGGCCTGGGAGTTCACTCCGAAGCAGCACGGCGACGACCGCGGGCTCTTCCTGGAGTGGATGCAGGAGACCACCCTCACCGCCACGATCGGTCACCGGTTCCGGCTGGCCCAGGCCAACCACAGCATCTCCAGCCGGGGCACGGTGCGGGCCGTGCACTATGCCGACGTCCCGCCCGGACAGGCCAAGTACGTCTACTGTCCACGCGGCCGGATCCTGGACGTGGTGGTGGACATCAGGGTCGGCTCGCCCACCTTCGGCCGGTACGACACGGTGCTCCTCGACGAGGCGGACCGCCGCGCGGTGTACGTGGCCGAGGGACTGGGACACGGGTTCGTCGCACTGGAGGACGACAGTGCGCTGACCTACCTGTGTTCCGAGCCGTACAACCCCGGCCGGGAGCACACCGTGAACGCGCTGGACCCGGCGCTGGCGCTGCCCTGGCCCACCGACCTGGAACTGCTGCTCTCTCCCCGCGACCGGGCTGCTCCGACCCTGGCCGAGGCACAGGAGCAGGGCGCGTTGCCCCGCTACGAGGACTGCCAGGACTACTACCAACGGTTGACCGGGCACACCGTCGGTTGATCACGGCGCCGGGTGGCCTCGGGAGTCATCACCCGGGTCACCGCCGTGGCCGTACCGGCGGCCAGTACCTGCACACCACCGTGGCCACCACGTCGGCGGCACCGTAACTTCGGCTGTCGTCGCTGTGTGCCGGGTTGTCACCCAGCAACCACCATCCGCCGCCGGGGCAGGCGTCCACCACACGTTTGATCACCAGCCGGTCCGGCATGGTGCGGAACCTCGCCACCACGACATCACCCGGCCGTACCCGGGGGCCCCGGTCGGACAGACCCCGCCACAGCAACACGGCGTCACCGGGAAGCAGGGTCGGGCTCATGGACATCCCAGCGACAAGTCCGGCCCCCAACGGCCAACGCACACCTACCTCCGCTCTGCGTGAACAGGGTCCCCGGAGTAGGGTCGCCAGAGAGATCGACCCGTAGGAAATCATCCTCCAGCCCGGTCCTCGCGACCGGTGAGGACCTCAACGGAGGTACTGATGCGGCTTCCCCGCATGCTCACCCCACGCACGACCGTCTTTGCCCACTGCGACCTGCCCTGTGGCGTCTACGACCCGGCGCAGGCCCGGATCGAGGCCCAGTCGGTCAAGGCGATCATGGAGAAGTACCAGAGCAACACCGACCCGGTGTTCCGCACCCGTGCCCTGATCATCAAGGAGGAGCGGGCCCAGTTGGTCAAGCACCACCTGTGGGTGCTGTGGACCGACTACTTCAAGCCCGCGCACTTCGAGAAGTACCCCCAGTTGCACACCCTGTTCAACGAGGCCACGAAGTTGGCCGGTGCCGCTGGCGGCAAGGGTTCGGTGGACCCGCAGGAGGGTCAGAAGCTGCTCGACAAGATCGACGAGATCGCCAAGATCTTCTGGGAGACCAAGCAGGCGTGACGTCGGCTGTCAGTGGGGCCGGTCCCAACCAGGGGCCGGCCCCGCCTCGTTCGGGCCGGGACCAGCCGTCGGGTCTGCTGTGGCTGGTCCGGCACGGGGAGACCAGGTGGAGCCGTTCCCACCAACACACCGGTCGGGCCGATCTACCGCTGACCCGGCTCGGGGAACAGCAGGCCAGCGGACTGGCGTCGATGCTGTCCGGGCTTCGGCCGGAACTGGTGCTGTGCAGCCCCCGTCGGCGGGCGATGGACACCGCCCGGCTGGCCGGCTTCGCGGTCACCGTCGCCGAGGACCTGGTCGAGTGGGACTACGGCGACTACGAGGGTCTGACCACCGCGCAGATCCGGGAAGGTCGGCCGGGTTGGACGATCTGGACCGGTGACCCGCCGGGTGGTGAGACCGCCGGTGATGTCGCGGCCCGCGCCGACCGCCTCCTCGTGCGGGTTCGGGCGAGCCTGACCGACGGTGACGTGCTGCTGTTCGGCCACGGCCACTTCTTCCGGGTTCTGGCCGCCAGGTGGCTGGGGCTACCCGCCTCGGCCGGCGGAATGTTCATCCTCGGACCGGCCGCGCCGTGTGTGCTGGGCCACGAGTACGGCTCGCCCGCGGTACTGCACTGGAATCTCACTGACCCGGGGGAGATCATCCGAAGGAGGACGAGGTGACCTCGCAGGTCCGCCCGGTCGCACCGGCCGATGTGGCCACCGTGTGTCAACTGATCCGCGAACTGGCGGCCTACGAGCGGGCCGAACAGGAGGTGGAGATCACCGAGGCGCAGCTACACGAGGCTCTGTTCAATCCCCATCCCGCTCTCTTCGGACATGTCGGACTAGACACGGAAGGCGAGGTCGTCGGCTTCACGCTGTGGTTCCTCAACTTCTCCACCTGGCGAGGCAGCCACGGCATCTACCTGGAAGACCTGTACGTTCGCCCGGAGCACCGTGGCACCGGCCTCGGCCGGGCGCTTCTGGCGGAACTGGCGCGTGTCTGTGTGCGGCGTGGCTACCGGAGACTGGAATGGTGGGTGCTGGACTGGAACGCTCCGGCGATCGGCTTCTACCGTGCGGCGGGTGCCAGGCCCATGGACGAGTGGACCGTGTACAGGCTGACCGGTGACGCCCTCGAGCGGTTCGGTACACCGGATGGAGAGCGCACCAGCGAATCCACGTACTGAGGGAGCGATGATGACGGAGGAGGCCCCCGAGGTCGGGCAGCCGGCGGTTGGGCGGGACGACACCGTCGAACTGCGCATACCCGCCAGCGGTGCGTACCTGTCGATCCTGCGTACGGCCACGGCCGGTCTGGCGGCCCGCCTGGACTTCACCCTTGACGAGATCGACGACCTGCGCATCGCCGTCGACGAGGCGTCCGCGTTGTTGCTCGGCGATGCCACTCCCGGAGCCGACCTGACCTGCCTCTACACGCTGTTGCCCGAGGTGCTGGTGATCAGGGTCAGCACCACCACCGAGGGTGGTCGCCTACCCCGTCAGCACACGTTCGCCTGGACCGTGCTGACCTCGCTGGCCGGCGAGGTGCAGACCGAGACCACCGCGACCGGGGCCGTGGCGATCATCCTGCGCAAGCGTCGAGGCGGTGCGCGGTGAACACCCCAGAGTCCCCGGGGTCGGCGTCCGCAGCCCGGGCGACAACCTCGCCGTTGGACGACCGGGAGCATGCCCGGGAGTTGTTCGGGCTGTTGGTCAGCCTTCCGGAGGGCACCGCGGAACGACAGCGGGCCCGAGACCGGCTGGTCGAGATGCACCTGCCCCTGGTCGAGTACCTGGCCCGCCGGTTCTCCGGTCGAGGAGAACCACTGGACGACCTGGTACAGGTCGGCACGATCGGCCTGATCAAGGCGGTCGACCGGTTCGACCTGGAACGGGGGGTGGAGTTCTCCACCTACGCGACACCCACCGTGGTGGGAGAGATCAAGCGGCACTTCCGCGACAAGGGCTGGACCGTCCGGGTACCCCGCCGTCTCCAGGAGTTGCGCGCGTCGCTTTCCGCGGCCACCGCCGAACTCACCCAGAGTCTCGGCCGGTCCCCCACCGTGGCGGAACTGGCCGCCAAGTTGGGCGTGGACGAGGAGGCGGTACTCGAGGGCCTGGAATCGGCGAATGCCTACGCCGCGCTGTCGCTGGACGCCAACGACAACGAGGGCGGCCAGTCGGTGGCCGACACCCTGGGCGTGGAGGATGACGCCCTGGAGGGGGTGGAGTACCGGGAGGCACTCAAGCCGCTGCTCGACACCCTGCCCGAGCGGGAACGGCGGATCCTGCTGCTCCGCTTCTTCGGCAACATGACCCAGTCGCAGATCGCCAGCGAACTGGGGATATCGCAGATGCACGTGTCGCGGCTGCTGGCCAGGACCCTCAGTCAGCTCCGCGAACGGCTCCTGGTCGAGGACTAGCTGGGTGGGTCCAGCCCTCGCCGGGGCCAGGCCCCGGCTCCGTGGTCACGTGGCGCGGTGCCGTGTTGCCTCCTGTGGGGGAGCCTCGCTCCACCCCACGCCCCACAGACCATCACCTGGACCGGAAACCGTCGTCGAACGCCTGACGCGCCTCCGGGGTGAACAGCAGGTACAACTCGGCAACCGCCAGGACCAGCACCGGCACACCCCACCATGGTTGCCCAGCCTGGAAGGTCAACGTGTAACCGACCGGCAGGAACAGCACCTGGAGCACCACCGAGGGTGACCGGGACCACCGCCGGACCCGATACAGCCCCCAGGCCACCGCGAACAGCAGCACCCCGCCCAGAAGCTGGAACCCGACCGTGGCCAGGGCGATGTCGGTGTCGGAGGGCGAGGCCGTCACCAGCTCGACCACGAAGAACGTGGCCAGTCCCACCAGGGCCAGACCCTCTGCTGCCGCCACCAGTGCGGCCAGGCGGACCGGACGTGGTGAGGGAGCGATTCTGCCGGGCTGGGGCACGGTCGGGAGCCTACCCCTGGGTAGTCTCGCCTCCATGCGCGCCCTACTCGTCGTCAACCCGAAGGCGACCACCACCACGCCCAGAGGACGCGACGTGTTGGCCAGGGCGTTGGCCAGCGACATGGACGTGCAGGTCACCGAGACCCGAAACCGGGGGCACGCCGCCGCGTTGGCCTGCCACGCGGCCCGCGACGGCGTTGACCTTGTGGTGGCGCAGGGTGGCGACGGCACGGTCAACGAGGTGGTCAACGGCCTACTCACCGACGGTCCCGGACCGGACCTGCCGATGTTGGCGGTGGTTCCCGGCGGCTCCACGAATGTTTTCGCCCGCACCCTGGGTATCCCGAATGATCCGATCGAGGCCACCGGAGAGATCCTGGACGCACTGCGGGCCGGGCGTAGCCGTCGAATCGGACTGGGCCGGGCGAACGACCGGTGGTTCACCTTCAGTGCGGGTTTCGGATTCGACGCCGAGGTGGTGCGGCGAATAGAACGAGGCCGTCAACGGGGTCACGGCATCACCCACGCCAGGTATGTGCGGGCCGCGGTCGCGCACTTCCTGCTGGGCACCGATCGGCGACACCCGGCGGTGACGTTCGAACGGCCCGGGGAACAACCGCGTCGCGGTATCTACTTCGCCATCGTGTGTAACACCTCACCCTGGACCTATCTGGGCACCCGACCGCTGCGCCCCACTCCGCAGGCCTCGTTCGACACGGCTCTGGACGTGTTCGCGCCGCAGCGGATGGGAACGGTGCGAACGCTGTGGTATCTGGGCCAGACGCTGCGTGAGCAGCCACGGTTGCGTGGACGTCACCTGCTGCGGGTGCACGACGCCGCCGAGTTCACCCTGACCGCGGACCGACCGCTCGGGCTCCAGGTCGACGGCGACTACCTGGGCGAACGGCGCCAGGTTCGGTTCGGTTCGGTGCCCGAGGCGCTTCGGGTACTCGCCTGATCGGTCGACAGCGTGGACACACACCGGCTGCCACGGTCACCGGCTGTTTCGAGCACCACCAGAGACGGTGATCATGAATTGACCCCGATCGGGTCATTGCGCGACCGAGATCAGACTGTCACCCTTGACGGGTCGCGTACTGCCGACCGGCGGTGACGCGCCTCACGAGTGGACCCAAGTTCGCGCCACACCCTTGACAACGGCGTCCCTCGTGAAAGGATTCACAAGCAAGGCCGAACGTTTACAGCGTCCGCCGTGTCAGGGCTGCATGCCTCGATGTCACGCCGGCGGCGGTCGCACACACCCATAACCAGCTAGGAGTAGAAGCATGGACTGGCGCCACCGCGCGCTCTGTCGTGACGAGGACCCGGAGCTGTTCTTCCCAATTGGCAACACGGGTCCGGCCCTGCTGCAGATCGACGAGGCGAAGGCTGTCTGCCGCCGCTGCCCCGTGATGCAGGAATGTCTCAGCTGGGCGCTGGAGACCGGCCAGGATGCCGGTGTATGGGGCGGTATGAGCGAAGACGAGCGTCGCGCCCTCAAGCGTCGCGGAGCCCGCACCCGAGCCCGGACGGCCTGACCCTCGCGGCCGTACATCCGGTGACCCGGCACCTGATGGGTGCCGGGTCGCTGGTTGTCTGAGGCCGAACACGCTCGGTAGCGTAGCAGTCACCGGTCGATCACGCCTGTGGAAAGTCCAGATTTTTCAGTGCTCCGTCCGACGAGTCATGGGTACCCGGATGACAGCCTCGGTACCGCCGGTGGGTCGCGGAACCAGTTCCAGACTGCCGCGCAGTTCGGCGGCGACCAGCGTGCGTACGATCTGTAGCCCGAGCCGGTCACTGGACTCCAGAACGAAGCCCTCCGGCAGCCCACGACCGTCGTCCCGGACCGTCACGTCCAGCCACCTGCCGGTCCGATGGGCCACCACCGCCACGTCGCCTGACTGTCCGCGGGCGTACGCGTGCTCGACCGCATTCTGCATCAACTCGGTGAGCACCATCACCAGGGGGGTGGCCACATCCGCCGGGAGCACCCCGAAGGAGCCCTCCCGGTACAGGGTGACCTTCGACTCGGCCACCGCGACATCCCCGACCATGCCCACCAACCGGTCCACGATCCCGTCGAAGTCGACCCGCTCGTCCAACGACAACGACAGGGTCTCGTGCACCAGGGCGATCGAGATCACCCTGCGCACCGACTCCTCCAGGGCGGCCCGCGCCTCGGGCACACCCATCCGGCGGGCCTGCAACCGGAGCAGTGCCGCCACGGTCTGGAGGTTGTTCTTGACCCGATGGTGGATCTCCCGGATGGTGGCGTCCTTGCTCATCAACTGCCGGTCCCGGGTGCGCACCTCGGTCATGTCCCGCAACAGGACCAGCGCGCCCAGCGCTTCCCCTCGTGGCCGCAGCGGCAGGGTGCGGAACAGCACCGTCGCACCCCGCGCCTCGATCTCCATCCGCAACGGAGACTCCCCGGCCAGGGCCAGGTTGATCCGCTCCGCGATCTCCGCGCCGTCGAACGGGTCTGTGACCAGGGACCGGGTCAGGGTGGCCAGTCTGGTGTCCAGGAGGTTGCCGGCCACTCCCATCCGGCGGTACGCCGACAACGCGTTGGGGCTGGCGTAGACGACCACCCCGTCGGCGTCCAGCCGCAGCAGCCCGTCCCCGGCCCGGGGGCCCGAGTGTGGTTCCACCTGTTGACCGGGTGGTGGGAAGGTGCCGTCGGCGACCATCTGGCACAGGTCCGCGGCACTGTGCAGGTAGGCCAGTTCGAGCTGGCTGGGGCTGCGGGCCGGTGAGAGGTTGGTGTCCCGGCCGAGCAACGCGATGGTGCGATCCCGGTGCCGCACCGGCAGTGCCTCGCGCCGCACCGGCACGCCCTCCTGCCAGTCCGGGTCGGCCTCCCGGAAGATGCGTTCCTCGGCCATGGCCACGTCCAGCGCGTAGGCGGCCTGTCCCACCGCGATCGCACCCACCATGTCGTCCTGGTGTGCGGTGGGACCGGTGGTCGGCCGCACCTGCGCCACGCACAGGAACCGGTCGTCCACCGGTACCCACAGCAGCAGGTCGGCGAAGGAGATGTCGGCGAGCAGTTGCCACTCACCCACCAGCCGTTGCAGGTGGGTGACATCGGCCGGGGTCAGGGTGGTGTGCTCGGCGAGCAGGTCGCTCAGGGTCGACACACCAGCGAGGGTGCCACATCGACCGGCGGGCCCCGCGCCCGAACCCGGTGCGTGGACCGGCTGACCCGACCGACGGGGCACGTGCGAGACTCCGCCATGTGACCGACGGACGCGCCCCTGACCTTGTCGCCCGTGACCTACGCTCGGTGTGGCACCCGTTCACCCAGCACGCCGCCTGGCCCTCCGACGGCCCGCTGGTGATCGACCGGGCCGAGGGCCCCTACCTGTTCGACGTGGACGGGCAGCGTTACCTCGACGGTGTGTCGTCGCTGTGGGTCACCGTGCACGGGCACCGTGAGCCGGCCATCGATGCCGCGCTGCGCGACCAACTGGACCGCCTTGACCACTCGACGTTCCTGGGTCTCACCCACGAACCCGGCATCCGGCTGGCCGAGGAACTGGTGCGCATCGCGCCGCAGGGCCTGACCAGGGTGTTCTTCGCCGGGGACGGGTCCTCGGCCGCCGAGGCGGCGATCAAGATGGCCTTCCAGGCAGCGGCCCAGCGTGGTGAGGACCGGCCGTACTTCGTACACGTTGCCGAGGGGTACCACGGCGACACCCTGGGTGCGGTGAGTGTGGGCGGGATCGACCTGTTCCACGCGACCTACCGTCCGATCCTGCTGGAAACCCGAATGATCTCCTCCCCGGGTGTCCGCAAGCCCGGACAGAGCCCCGCCGAGCGGGCCGCGGAGGTGGTGGCCGAACTCGCCGAGCTGATGGAACGTGAGGGCGACCGGGTCTGCGCGGTCGTGGTGGAACCGATGGTGCAGGCGGCCGGCGGAATCCTCACCCACCACCCGGACTTTCTGCGCGGCGTGCGCCAGGCGTGCGACCGTCACGGGGCAGCGATGGTCGCCGACGAGGTGGCCACCGGGGTGGGGGCCACCGGCCGATGGTGGGCCACCGACCACGCCGGGGTGTCGCCGGACCTGCTGGTGTGCGGTAAGCGACTGACCGCCGGGTACCTGCCGCTGTCCGCGGTGCTGGCCCGGGACTGGGTGTACGACGCGTTCCTTGGGTCGCCCTCGTCGAACCGGACGTTCTTCCACGGTCACACCTTCACCGCCAACCCGCTGTGCTGTGCCGCGGCGCTGGCCAACCTGACGCTCATGCACGAAC
The DNA here is from genome assembly GCA_036566245.1 of Mycobacteriales bacterium. GTDB lineage: Bacteria > Actinomycetota > Actinomycetes > Mycobacteriales > DASULA01 > DASULA01. Next base: position 11,899 of record DATCWR010000176.1, read on the forward strand.
GGTCCACGGTCGCCCGGGCCGCACAGGTCGGTGAGCGACTGGGGAACCTGTTGGCTCCGTTGGCCGAACACGACGCGGTGCGCGAGATCCGCCGGGTGGGCACGATGACCGGCATCGAGGTACGTGAGGTGGGCGAGCGAACCGGGTTCGAGGTGTGTCGGCGAGCCCGACGGCGGGGCGTGTTGATCCGACCGCTGGGTGACGTGGTGGTGCTCATGCCGCCGCTGGCCATCGGCGACGACGAACTCGACGAACTGGTCGGTGTCGTCTCCGACTGCGTGCGTGAGGTCGCCGGTTGACCACGTCGCCGGACGGAACCGGACCGCTGCGCCGGTTGCGTGCGATCGCCGCGACCCGAACCGCCGCCGGGCTGCGCCGCCAACTGAGACCCCGTCCGGCCGTTGGCAGCCTGTTGGACCTGGCCAGCAACGACTACCTCGGGTTGGCCCGCGACACCCGGGTGATCCGGGCCGCGGCCGAGGCGGCCCGGATCTGGGGCGCCGGCTCCACCGGCTCCCGGTTGGTGACCGGTTCCACCGAACTGCACGCCGAGTTGGAGCTCGCCCTCGCTGACTTTCTGGGCACCGAGGCAGCCCTGGTGTGCTCGTCGGGTTACCTCGCCAATCTCGCCGCGGTGGCCACACTGTCCGGCCCGGGCACGCTGGTGGTGTCCGACCAGGCCAACCACGCCTCCATCGTGGACGCCTGTCGACTGTCCCGAGCCCGGGTCGTGGTCACCCCGCACGGTGACCTGGCCGCCATCGAACGTGCGCTGGCCGACCGTCCGGAGGACACCTCCCTGGTGGTCACCGACGCGGTGTTCTCGGTGGACGGTGATCTGGCCGCACTACCGGAACTGCACCGGACCGCCCGCCGACACGGCGCGCTGCTCGTGGTGGACGAGGCGCACGCGCTCGGGGTGGTGGGTGCCGGCGGCCGTGGCTGTGCGCACCTGGCCGGCCTGACCGGTGAACCCGACGTGGTGCTCACCGTCACCCTGTCCAAGTCCCTGGGTGCACAGGGTGGGGCGGTGCTGGGCGCGCCCGAGGTGGTCGCGCACCTGGTCGACTCGGCCCGGGCGTTCATCTTCGACACCGGCCTGGCCCCCGCCTGTGCGGGCGCCGCGCTGGCCGCGCTGAACCTGGTCAGGTCCGCCCCGGATCTCGCGGTGCGGGCCCGGCAGCGCACCGCCACCGTGGCCCGACTGGCCCTGGAGGCCGGTCTGGACGCCCCCACCCCGGCCGCCGCCGTGGTTCCGGTCACCCTCGGCACGCCCGAACGCGCGCTGCGGGGTGCGGTGATCTGCGCGGACCACGGCGTTCGGGTGGGATGTTTCCGCCCCCCATCCGTCCCGGTGGGACGGTCGTGCCTCCGGTTGACCGGCCGTGCCGACCTGACCCCGAACGACCTCGACCGGGTGGCCGAGGCTCTGCGCGCCGTGAGTAAGGAGTTGGTCCGTGAGTGTGACTGAGGATCGTGCCCGGGGGGTGGCCGAGGCGATCGACCGCCTCGAGTGTGGACGGGTTGGCTACGTGCCGTCGAACACGGTCGCGCCGATCATCCTCCGACTCGAGGAGACCGATCGGGCCCGGGGAGGCACCCGTCGGGTGTTTCCGGTGTCCCGGGAGGAGGAGGCGGTCGGCATCATCGGCGCGCTGCCGTTGACCGGCGCGTTCGGTGCCATCGTCATGCAGGACAACGGGTTCGGGAACGCACTGACCGCGCTGACCACGTTCAGTCTCGCCTACCACCTGCCACTGCTGGTGGTGGCCAACACCCGCGGTGGACTGGGCGAGTACAACTCGATGATCCACGCCGTGAGCGGAGGGGTCCCCGACCTGCTGGCCGCGGTCGGTATCCCGACCTTCCGGTTGGACCGGCGGAACAGCCCGGACGACTGGCGGGAGACCGTGTACGAGGCCGGACGGCACGCCCGGATGACCTTCCGTCCGGTGGTGGTGCTGATGGAGTTCTGGGACGGCGTGGCAGGAGGACGGCGGGCGTGAGGCGGATCGAGGCACTTCGGGTCATCA
>DATCWR010000178.1:0-17547 GCA_036566245.1 Mycobacteriales bacterium
ACAGGCCCGGGCCAGTGCGGCAACCAGGGCCGACCGGCGTGGCCCGGCCAGCGGGACCGGCGAGGCGTGTCCGGCCGGCGCCGGCCGGGAGGGCGTCATGGAGGACCCTCCGGCGTCCTCGCCGCGATGCTCACCGGGGCTGCTCGTGCGCGCCGATCACGACCAGTTCGCCGTCCAGGGCGTTGTCACTGGGCACGTCGAGCAGTACCCGGTTGAGTACGCCGTCGGAGCGGACCAACAGCAGCATCGGCTGGTCGCCCAGCCTGAACAGGTCGGCCAGCGCTCCGGTTGGGTCGGCGGCGCGCACCACGTCGGTGTCGGACACCCCGGAGATCTGTCCGGGCGTGTCCGATGCCACCAGCACCGTACGTACCTGGTGTCGTTGCGCGGCCGTGGTCACCGTACGGATCCGCTCGGCGCAGTCACAGCGCTCCGGGAGGAGCATGACCACCGAGGGTCGGTACGCGCGTAGCGACCGAGCGTCGCCATGGTCAGGGGTAATTACGACATCCGGCACCAATCCCCCTTCCTGACCCTCGGTTCTCACCGCCGTGGCGAGCGGATCCGCAGTTGCCGCGTGGCGCTCCGGAGCCGGGAAGAGCACCATGAGAGCGATGAATCCGATCATCAGGAAGAGGGTGGTCAACACCACCGGTCCAGCCGGTCCGAACCTGTTCCACAGCAGTAGCCGGCGAAGCCGTTCGGACCGGGCATTCGCGCGTTGTTCACGGTGGTAGGCCCGAATATCACCCTGGAGTTCCCGTGCGTCGTCGGGAACGACGAAATGCCGCCAGTCGAACGGTTCTCCGCCGACCGGGCTGCCGCCAGAGTCAGGGCTACGCCCGTCGTCGTCCCGTGTCATATGCCCAGACTGCTCCCTCGAGCCGTAGTTCGCCAGAGTGCCGACGCTCCGACCCACCACAGGTCGGGCGGAGCACGCCACGCACCATCCTGTCAAGCCCTCTTGTTTTCGGAACTATGCCCCTGACCTGCGGTTATGCATCGACAAGAGGTAGGGCCGACTGGTCGTTCGTGTTACCCTTGGTACAGCGAAAGGGGTCACAGACACATGGCTTTCAAGGTCGGCGAGACCGTCGTCTATCCCCATCATGGGGCCGCCAAGATCGAGGCCATCGAAACCCGCGTCATCAAGGGCGAGGAGAAGATCTACCTGGTTCTGAAGGTCGCGCAGGGTGACCTGACGGTCCGGGTACCTGCCGACAACGCCGAGATCGTCGGCGTTCGCGATGTGGTGGGACAGGAAGGCCTTGACAAGGTGTTCGAGGTGCTGCGCGCCCCGCACACCGAGGAGCCCACGAACTGGTCGCGACGGTACAAGGCAAATCTGGAGAAGCTCGCCTCCGGGGACGTCAACAAGGTCGCCGAGGTGGTACGCGACCTGTGGCGCCGTGACCGGGAGCGGGGACTGTCCGCAGGTGAGAAGCGGATGCTGTCCAAGGCCCGGCAGATCCTGGTGAGCGAGCTCGCGCTCGCCGAGGGCACCAACGAGGACAAGGCCGAGGTACTGCTCGACGAGGTTCTCGCGTCGTAGGCATGGGTGCCCGACAGGCGCCCGCGCTCACCGACGTGGTGGGTGTGGTGCTCGCCACGGGGCGTGGGTACGGCCTGTCGGGCCAGGGGCCTGACGCACTGTGCGCGCTTGACGGCGTTCCCCTCGTCGCCCATGCGGTGCGCGCGATGCGTGCTTCTGGATCGGTTGACGCCGTGGTGGTGTGTGCCCCCTCCGGTACGGCGCCCCAGATCGGCGCCGCGCTCGGCGTGGACGCCCCCGATGGTCCGGTGACCGTGGTGGACGAGTGTGACCACGGCGTGCTGGCACGGATGTCGTCGCTTGCCAGGTTCGTGGTGGTGCATGACTGTTGGCACCCACTTGCCCCGCCAGAGTTGGTCGGCCGGGTCCTGACCGCCGTTGAACAGAGTGACGTGGACGTGGCGGTACCGGTGGTGGATGTCACGGAAACCGTGAAGGAACTGGACCCCGGCGGTTGGATCGTGCGCACCGTGGCCCGCGAGACGCTGGGTCAGACCCAGGCTCCGTGGGGGGTCCGAGGGGGCGTCCTGGCCGAGGTGTGGGCCGACGTCGCCACCGGTTCCCCGGCCGGTGTCGGGTGCGGTGTCGAACGGATCGGCGGTCCGGATGGGCCGCTGTGGTCGCTCGGCCGGTACCGGGTCGCCACCGTCACCGGCCACCCCGACGCGTTCGCGCTGCGTGGCCCGGCCGACCTGGACCTGGCTGGTGCGGTGCTGCGGGTGCGGTCACGAACACACGGGTAGGACCTGCGCCAGCGCTTCGGCGACCGCCAGGTCGTGCTGGAACGTGACCTTGATGTTTCGGACATCTCCGGTGAGGTGGTGTATCCGAATGCCGGTGTACCGCTCGACACAGGCCGCGGTGTCGGTGCCGGTGAACCCGTCGACGGCGGCCCGCTGGTAGGCCGCCAGCAGTGGGCCGGCCCGGAACGCCTGCGGGGTCTGCACCCGGACCAGCGGCCCGGTGTCCTTCGGAAGAGGGTTCAGTCGTGGCCGCCCATCCGCCGCGCCCTCGCCGCCCTCGGTGACCTCGGTGACCTCGCTCCCGACCGTGGTGCCGACCCCGTCCATCGCCACCCCGGGCACGGCAGCGCCGTACCGTCGGGCCTCATCCAGGCAGGCTCGTACCAGTGCGGGTCGCACGAACGGCCGTGCGCCGTCGTGGATGGCCACCACGTCCAGGCCGCCGGCGTCGATCTGGGTGGCGAGCCGGGCCAGCCCGTTGTGCTCGGATGCGTGCCGACTCGGCCCGCCCAGCACGATCTCGACCGGAGCCGCGACCTTCACGGCGACCTGTTCGGCCAGCTCCCGGTCCTGTGCCCGTACCACCAGGACGAGTCGACCCACGCCGGCGGCGGCGAAGGCGGACAGCGACCAGGCCAGCAGTGGTCGTCCGGCCAACGGCAGGTACACCTTGTTCCCGGCCGCGCCGAGCCGACTTCCGCTGCCGCCCGCGAGCACCACTCCGGCCGCTGACCCGTAACCGTCCACCGTCTGACGGTATCCGGCCTCGGCCGGAGCGAACCTGCCCAGGGCCGGGCGCCCGGGACCGACCAGGTTGCGTCGGCCCCACGGGTCGCACGATCGGGTGATCGTGGGAACGGGTGGTTGGATGGGCCGGTGAACACCGCTGGACTGCCCCGGGTCGGCACCGGCACCGACGTGCACCCGGTCGAACCCGGCCGGCCGTGCTGGCTCGCCGGGCTGTACTGGGAGGGTGTGCCCGGATGCACCGGCCACTCCGACGGCGACGTGGCCGCACACGCGGCCTGTGACGCGCTGCTGGCCGCCGGTGGACTGGGTGACCTGGGGTCGGTGTTCGGCACCGCCGACCCACGCTGGGCCGGCGCCTCGGGAGTGGCCCTGCTGACCGAGACCGCACGGCTGCTGCGGGCGGCCGGGTTCGAGGTGGGCAACGTGTCGGTGCAGGTGATCGGTAACGCGCCACGGATCGGGACCCGGCGCGCCGAGGCCGAGGCCGCGCTGTCCGGTGCGGTCGGCGCCACGGTCAGCGTGTCGGCAACCAGCACCGACGGACTGGGCCTGACCGGTCGCGGCGAGGGTGTCGCGGCGATCGCCACCGCACTGGTGGTGCGGGTGGCTGTCCGTCGAGAGGACTGAGAGCGGAGATCACCGGCGGAAAGGGGGGATTCCCCCCTTCGCGTGAGCGGTTCGGACCGCCAGGCTCCTGCCCAGGACCCACCTGGGAGGATGACGATGATCGACGTGACCGTGCACGGGAAGCGCACCGCGGTCACCCGGGTGGCCGAGTCGGCCACCTTTCGGGCCCTCGCCCGGCCACCCGAGCACCTCACCGAACGGCGCGACGAGGACCTCACCGACGTCCGCGAGCGGACGTCGGAACGGCGTCCTGACCCCGGCCGTGTTTCCTCGGTCGTTTCGGCCGGTTCGACCGACTCCCCGACCGGAGCCGCCGTTGGCACGGTCGACCCGGGTGCGCCACAGACTCCCTGGGCCGCCGACTGGGCCGCGCTGATCGGGGACCAGCGGGCCGACCTCGTCCGGATCGCCCATCTGCGGATACGACATGACGTGTCAGGCGTTGACGCCGAGGACGTGGTGCACGAGGTGTTCCTGCGGATGGTGCGGCGCGGTCCTGACCCACGGGGGGTGAGTCGGCCCGCGGCGTATCTGCGTCAGGCGGTGGCCAACGAATGCGTAACCCGTTGGCGTCGGCACCGGGAGTGGGCGGTGCCCGACACACCGGACCGCACCGAACACGACCACGCCGAACGGTGTGTCGCCGCGCTGGCCGTACGCCAGGCCATGGCCGCGCTGACACCGCGGCAGCACAGTGTGATCACGTTGGGTTTCCTGCACGGCTACACCGACGCCGAGGTGGCCGCCGCGTTGGGCATCCAGCCGGTGACCGTGCGGACGCTGCGGCGACGGGCCCTGGACCGGATGCGCGTGGCGCTTGCCGATCCAGAGCCGTCGCGGCCAGCCGACCTACCGGGTCAGGAACCGAACTCGATGACCCGTTCGGGGGTCAGCCGCAGCACGACCCGGACGGTTCCCTCCGGCTCGGTGTCGTACTCCCGACCGCGGTACTTCTCCGACAGGGTGTCGATCAACTCCCGACCGCCCTCGGTGGACATGGCGATCCGGCCGCGGATCTCGGCGTAGTTGTAGGGGTTCTCAGGGTTGGGCACCAGAATGCTGACCCGGGGGTCGCGGCGCAGGTTGCGTTCCTTCTGCCGGCCCTGGGTGGTGGACACGAGCAGGTCGTCGCCCTCCCGGGTCACCCACACCACGGACAGGTGCGGGCTGCCGTCCTGGTTGAGTGTGGCGAGGGTGACGTAGGCCGTCGTGTCGACCAGCGCCCGGACATGGTCACTGAGTGGAACCGGCATGGGATGCCTTCCTGTGATGAGGGGAACTACCTTCGGCAACCATCGCAACACGTAGGGTCCTGCTGTCATGCCCGGAGGCTCCACCGGCCGGCCCGACAGACGGCGTGTCGTGGGTCGGCGTGCCGGCGCGGCTACCCTGCACGGGAGGGGCGGTCCCGCCCGGGACCCCTGTCGGGAGGTGGCTTCCGCGTGACGGCGGCGACGACGACGCCCGAGCCGGCTGAACCAGTCGAATCACTCGAACCACCCGAACCAACAGAGCAGGCTGGGTCGGTCGAGCACGGCCCTCCAGACGGTCCAGGCGGTCCGGTGGGCCAGACCGTGAGCGTCGAACCTGTCGGTTCGACCGGGCGGGCCGAACCGTTCGGATCGGTACCGCCGACCAGGTCGGACAACCCGGAGGGGCCACCCGGGCCCGATGTGCCACCCGATGCGGATGGGTCCGCGGGTTCCCCCGGGTCGGCCGGAACACCGGAGTCGGCCGGAACACCGGACCCGGACAACGCCGCCGACGCCGTCGATGCCGTCGATGCCGAGGCCGCCCCCGCCCAGGCCAAACCTGCTGCCAAGCCCGCCTCGGCGGAACCCGCCCAGGTCGGACCCGCCGACGCCGGTGGACCGGTGGGACGACGGAACGTGTATCTGGACCCGGGCACCACCGTCGGTACCGCCCGCGACTGCCGGTGGCGGATACTGCGCCACCTCGCCGAGGGCGGCTTCGCCTCGGTGTACGAGGTGCGCCCGGCCACGCGGGAGACCGAGCAGGCCCACGGCGCGCAGCACCGGGCCCTCAAGTGCCTGTGGGGCACCCCGGCCGAACTGTCCCAGCTCAACGGCGAGGCCGACCGGATGGCCGCGGTGGAGGGGCACGACAACGTGCTCGGCCTGGTCACCTCGTTCCGGTTCGACCGCATCGGCGACTTCTCTCCGCACCATGTCGGCCTGGTGCTCGAACTTGCCGGGGAGGACCTCTACCGGTTCGGTGAACGACTCGGTCCGTCCGAGCACGCCTGGGCGGCGGTGTTCGAACAGGTGGCCGCCGGGTTGGAGCACATTCACGCACGGCGGATCGTGCACGGTGACATCAAACCGACCAACCTGCTTCGGGTCGGCCCCAGGTTCACCATCGCCGACTTCGGGCTGTCCGCACCGCTGGAGACCACCCGTTCGGCCGGTATCGGGTGGGCCCGCACCATCTCGTTCTGGCCGCCGGAGTCCGGCAGTCAGGGCGTGCGGGACGCCAACGGGGTTCGGCGCGCACCGGCGGAGGGCTGGCGGGCCACCCAGATGGGTGACGTGTGGGCGTTGGCGGTCAGCATGCACCGGTTGCTCACAGGCCGGCACATCGCGGCGAGTTCGAACCCCGAACGGCAGTACGAACTGGTGTGCGCGGGCCGGTACACCATCGACGACCGGTTGGGCCCCGGATGGCGCCGGCTGCTGTCCGACTGTCTGGTGCACGACCCCGGCCAGCGGGTCGTCACCACCGCCGCGGACCTGCGCCGTCGGTTGGCCGAGTTGGCCGTGCCCGAGGACTACCAGCCGGTGTTCTGGCGGCAGGGGCAGCCCCGGTTGGCCGCGCTGGTCGACGGGGTGACCGATGAGCAGGTTCTGGTGTTCTACCTGGACCAGGAGGGCGGTCGGGCGCAGAGTCTGTTCGCGTCCCGTGGCGACCTGCTGCTGGACGTGGCCCGGCACCTGCACCACGTGGTGGTGCCGTCGCTGGCCCAGCAGGTGCGTGACAGCCAGCGGGCCGCGGTGCGGTTGGCCGAGTTGCAGGAGCGGATGGGCCACGTCATGGCCGAGGCGGCCAACAACGGCCTGGCCCGTACCAGGGTGCTGCCACCGAGTGAGGCGCAGCGCGGTCGACAACTGGCGGTCGCGGTGGCCGAGGTGACCCGCCAGCGGGACCAGGCCGCCCGTGATCGCGACCGTGCGGTCCGGGAACGGGACCAGGCGGTCCGCGACCGCGATCAGGCGATCCGGCGCAACGACGTCCTGACGGCCGAACGGGACAGGCTGGCCCAGCGCCACGCCGACCTGTCCTACCGGTTGGAACTACTCGAACGGGAACGATCCGAGGAACGAGCCGCCGGCTACCGACCGCCGGCCGGTTCGGCCCCGGTGGCACCGGCCACGCCGGTGGCGCGGGTCCTGGTCCAGCGGCGGTCACTGTTCGGACGCCTGGTCCGCAGCCTGCTCGTCATCCTGGTCGGGGCCGTCGTCGGGGCCCTGTTGGCATCGCAGATCCTCTACGATGACGCGTGGGCCATACTCTCCAGGGCAGTTGACGCGATTTCTTCGACCACTCACAGACACTAGGATCCGTGCCGCCGCATTCAGTCACTGCTCGGGTGCATGTGCCCGGGCAAGAAGCCGTCTCGCTCGTCGAGGGCGAGACGATGACGTTTGGCCGCAGGGCGTCTGGCCAGCAGGTCGACCTCGAGGTCAGCGACAGTGTGCTGGTGAGTCGCCGGGCCGGAACCCTCGAACTGACTCCCTACGGCGTGTTGGTCACCAACACCGGGTCGAACCCGCTGCTGCTCGAGGAGGGCCGCCGGGCGGTACGTAGTTCGCTGCGCCGGGGCGGGGCCCAACTGGTGCTCGCCGGACGGGCCAGGGTGTCCTTCGCCGGCACGCCCGACTCGTTCGAGGTGGAGGTCACCGGCGACCACGAACCTGACCGGGAACCCGAGCCGGTGCCGTTGGCCGACAGCGGGGCGGTGGACGAACGGACCCGGCCCGCCTGGTCGCTGAGCGAGGACACCGCGTACTTCCACTGTCTGGTCGCCCTGTGCGAGCCGACGCTGCGGAACCCGGACAGCCCGTGGATACCGACCAGTCAGCAGGTGGCCGACCGGCTCTGGCAGTGTCGGCTGCTGCCCGGACCGCGTAGTGGGGACTGGGTGGACCGCCGGCTGGACGACGTGCGGGAGAAGCTCCCGATCGGGGAGAAGCCCTGGACGGCCGACCGGGCCCGCACCGCCACGCCCACCGAGCAGGCCCAGGCGATGGCCCGGATGGAGTCTGGCGCGCCCCGACGCAGTGCCCGCAAGGAACAACTGGTCGAGTTCGCCATCCAACACGGCATCGTCACCGTGCAGACGGTCAAGCGGTTGTTCGGCTGACCGCGACCGGACCGAGACGCACACCGGTGTCAACCGCACAGCACCAGCGGTCCACGTCCGGCACAACCCACGTCCGGGTACGGCCACCGAAACACGTGGTCCCGGATGCGATCCGCCGCCGGACACGACCCACCCGCCCTTGGGGGCCACCACCACACGACCACCACGCCACCCGCCGCGCAACGGCACAGTGTCCACCACCAGGACGACAGTCCCAGCGTCGCCCGCGGTTGTCCACAGGCCCGGTTCGTTGTCCACAGCCGCCCTGATGGTCGGTGCGGCCGGGCGCCGCGGTCGCGTAGCGTCGTGCCTGACCGGGCGAATCCGCCACCCGCCTCGCCGTAGGATCCACCAGTGAATCTGCGCCTGTACGACACGAGCACCCGCTCGATCCGCGACTTCGTTCCGTTGCACCCCGGGCACGCGTCGATCTACCTGTGTGGGGCCACCGTGCAGGCTCCGCCGCACATCGGTCACGTCCGCTCGATGGTCAACTTCGACATCCTGCGTCGCTGGCTGGAGCACCAGGGGTACCGGGTCACCTTCTGCCGGAACGTGACCGACGTCGAGGACAAGATCCTGGCCCGGGCGGCCGAGGAGGGGGTGCCGTACTGGGTGGTGGCGCAGCGCAACGAGCGGGCCTTCGCCGAGGCGTACGACCAACTCGGCTGTCTGCCGCCGACGGTGGCGCCGCGGGCCACCGGTCATGTGCCCGAGATGGTGACCCTGATCCGGCGGCTCATCGACACCGGGCACGCCTACCCGGCCGACGGTGACGTGTACTTCGACGTGTCGTCCTGGCCGGACTACGGCGCGCTGTCGGGCCAGCGCCCGGACCAGATGCAACCTGCCGAGGAACACGAGGGTGTGGGTAAGCGTGCGTCGCAGGACTTCACCCTGTGGAAGGGGGCCAAGCCGGGTGAGCCGTACTGGGATACCCCGTGGGGGCCCGGCCGGCCCGGTTGGCACCTGGAGTGCTCGGCGATGGCCGAGCGTTACCTCGGTTCGGCGTTCGACATCCACGGCGGCGGGTTGGACCTGGTGTTCCCACACCACGAGAACGAGGTCGCCCAGTCCCGGGCGGCCGGTGACCCGTTCGCCTCGTACTGGCTACACAACGGCCTGGTCACCCTGTCCGGGGAGAAGATGAGCAAGTCGCTGGGCAACTCCCTGCTGGTCTCCCAGGTGTGCCAGCGGGTCCGGCCGGTCGAACTGCGCTACTTCCTGGGCGCGGCCCACTACCGTTCCATGATCGAGTACTCCGAGGAGGGCCTGGTCGAGGCCGCTGCCGCCTACCGGCGGCTGGAGGGGTTCGTCCGGCGGGCCGTCGAACGGGTTGGTGAGGTGGCCCCCGCCGAGCGGCTGCCCGAAGCGTTCACCGGGGTGATGGACGACGACATCGGTGTGCCGCAGGCCCTGGCCCTCGTGCACACCGCGGTTCGTGAGGGCAACACCGCACTGGCCGAGGGTGATCATCCAGCGGTGCGCCGGATCGCGGCTGAGGTGCGTGCGATGCTCGGTGTGTTGGGCTTGGACCCGCTTGCCCCGATGTGGCGGGAGCGCGGTGAGGTCGGGCTGCGGCAGGTCGTCGACGCACTGGTCTCGGTCGCGTTGGAGCAGCGTCAGGCCGCCCGGGCCCGGCGGGAGTATGCGGCCGCCGACGAGATACGGGACCGACTCGCCACGGCCGGTGTGCTGATCGAGGACACCCCGGACGGTCCTCGGTGGACACTGCGGGGCGAGGCCTGATGGCGGGCAACTCGGCCCGGCGCGGCGCCCGGCGCACCCCCGGCAGCAAGAAAGGCGCCAGCGTCGGCACGGGGGGGCAGCAGCGGCGTGCGCTGCGAGGAAAGGGACCCACCCCCAGGGCGGAGCAGCGCACCGGGCACCCGGCCCAGCGCCGCGCAGCCGCCGCGGCGAAGAAGGAGGCCGCTCGCCGGAGCGCGGCCGAGGCCCCCGAGATACTCGTCGGGCGCAACCCGGTGGTGGAGGCGATGCGGGCTGATGTGCCGGCCACCGCCGTCTACGTCGCCCTGGGCATCGAACTGGACGACCGGGTCACCGAGGTGGTCCGCCTCGCAGGTGACCGTGGGCTCCCCATCCTGGAGGTCGGCCGCGCCGAACTGGACCGGATGACCGGCGGTGCCCTGCACCAGGGAATCGGTATCCAGGTGCCCCCGTACTCCTACCTGCATCCGGACGACCTGCTCGCCACCGCGCTGGAGTCACCGGACCCGGCACTGATCGTCGCGCTGGACGGGGTCACCGACCCGCGCAACCTGGGCGCGGTGGTGCGCTCGGCTGCGGCCTTCGGCGGACATGGCGTGGTCCTACCGCAACGGCGGGCCGCCAGCATGACGGCGACCGCGTGGCGGACCAGCGCCGGGGCGGCTGCCCGGTTGCCCATCGCCCGGGCCACCAACCTGACCCGCACCCTGGTGGCATACCGCGACGCCGGTCTGACCGTGGTGGGGCTCGCCGCGGACGGGGACGTGTCCCTGGACGACCTGGACGCCGCCACCGATCCACTGGCGGTGGTGGTCGGTTCTGAAGGGCGTGGACTGTCCCGGTTGGTCGGGCAGACCTGTGATCTGCTGGTGTCCATCCCGATGAGCTCGGTCACCGAGTCGCTGAACGCGGGCGTGGCCGCCGCCGTGGCGCTGGCCGAGATCGCGCGCCGGCGACGTGCCCAACGCGCGCGCTGATCCCCGGGTTTCGGCCCCTCCTGAGCGACACTGCGGTCCTCACCGCCCGGGGCTGTCCCGGGTGTCGGATCGGAGGGGATGCGACATGCCAGAGCGCAGCGGATACGACGCCGGCACGCCGACGTGGGTTGACGTGACCGTGCCCGATCTGGAGGCGGGCAAGGCGTTCTACGGTGGACTGTTCGGGTGGAACTTCCAGACCATGCCCGAAGAGATGGGCCAGTACACGATGTGCGAGATCAACGGCTGGCGCGTGGCCGGCATGATGCCGTTGGCCCCGGACTCGCCGCAGCGGCCGATGTGGAGCGTCTACATCAACACCGACGACGTCGACTCCACCGCCAACTCGGTCACCGCCGCCGGGGGCACCATCCTGATGGGACCGGAGGACGTTCCCGGTGAGGGCCGCATGCTCTACGCCTCCGATCCCACCGGTGCCACCGTCGGGTTCTGGCAGCCCGAGCGGCACACCGGCGCCCAACTCGTGGCAGAACCAGGCGCCATGGTGTGGCACCAGTTGGTCACCCGGGACCCGATGCGGGCCGACGAGTTCTACCGGGCGCTGTTCCCCTACGACGTGCAGCCCTTGGACGGGCAGGTGTCCGAGGAGGCCGTCTACGCGATCGGTGGCTCGAACGTGGTGAGCCGGGTCCGGTTGACCGACGAGTGGCCCCGGGACATGCCTCCGCACTGGATGACGTTCTTCGCGGTGTCCGACACCGACCGGACAGCCGAGCGAGCGCGGGAACTGGGCGGCAGCGTCGTCTACGGGCCGGTCGACACCCCGCACGGGCGGATGGCGTCGATGGTCGACCCGTTCGGCGCGGGCTTCTCGGTGATCGTTCCGGCCGGACGGCCCTGACCGGGCACCGGCGGCCGGCCGGCCCCGTTGTTCGGTGCCGGCCGGAGGCGTCGCCAAGGGGCCCGTCCAGGGCCCGACGGCGCGCTGGGTCACCCCATCCGGACGCCGGTCTGCGGGTGGAACACGTGCTGCTCACCGGGCCGCACCGACAGTCGCACCGTATCGCCCATCCGCGGCGGAGTACGCCCGTCCACGCGGATCACGAACTGCTCGCGGGCTCCGTTGATCTCACCGCTGCCGTACACGTAGGCGTCAGCGCCCAGTTCCTCGACCAGGTCCACCCGGACCGCCAGCCCGGAATCGTCCTCGGCCAACCGGAAGGATTCTGGTCGCACCCCCAGGGTGACCTCGGTCAGGTCGGCCCTGGCCGCGGTGTCGAGCACCGACGTGGGCAGCGGCACCGCCAGCCCGCCGAGTCGGGCGGCGCCCTCGTGCAGCGGGACGGTCTTGAGGTTCATCGCGGGCGAGCCGATGAAGCCGGCGACGAAGGCGTTGGCCGGTTCGTCGTAGAGCCGTCGTGGGGTGTCGCACTGCTGGAGCAGGCCGTCCCGGAGCACCGCGACCCGGTGCCCCATGGTCATCGCCTCGACCTGGTCGTGGGTGACGTAGATCGTGGTGGTGCCCAGTCGGGCCTGCAACGCGGCGATGTTCGCCCGGGTCTCCACCCGCAGCTTGGCGTCGAGGTTCGACAGCGGCTCGTCCATCAGGAACACGGCAGGTTCCCGCACGATCGCCCGTCCCATGGCCACCCGCTGTCGCTGTCCGCCGGACAATGCCTTGGGCTTGCGGTTCAGGTAGGGCTCCAGGTCCAGCATCTGGGCTGCCTCGCGGACCCGACGGTCCCGCTCGGTCCGCGGCACCTTCTTCAACCGGAGCGCGAAACCCATGTTCTCGGCGACGGTCATGTGCGGGTAGAGCGCATAGTTCTGGAAAACCATGGCGATGTCCCGGTCCCTGGGCGGCCGGTCGGACACGTCCCGGCCGCCGATGCGCACCTCGCCGGCGTCGATGTCCTCCAGTCCGGCCAGCATCCGCAGCGCGGTGGACTTGCCCGAACCAGACGGACCGACCAGCACCATGAACTCCCCGTCGGGAATCTCCAGGCTCAGGTCGCTGACCGCGGGCTGTGGGTTGCCCGGATAGATTCGGGATGCATTGACGTAGGCGACCTCAGCCATCGGGTGTCCTTTCCGGCTTCCTGTCTGGCGCTGCGGTGTCCGGACATGTGGAATGGTCAAAATCACGCTATCGGATTGTTCGTCGTTCGGCACCGATCCACCGGTCGGGCACTGACGGTGCGGTGACGCCGATGAGGGATGATTGCGGTCCGGGAGCGGTGTCGCCGGTCCCTACCCGAACCGCAGTCAGCCGTCGAGGGCCACGTCCAGCCGCCCCCGTCACCTGGTCATGTCCATCTGGTCGCGCGGGCCGACCACCGGGTACCGAGGAGAGCGCCATGTCAGGTCTCGCCGAGATCGCGGCGGCGGCTGGCGTGAGCATCTCGACGGTCAGCCGGGTGTTGAACCGGCGGGCGGGGGTCAATGACCAGACCCGCCGGCGGGTGCTGGCGGTACTGGCCGAGATGCCCTACACCCGGCGTGGGGTGGCGGCGTTGCACCGCACCGGCGTGCTGGGCCTGCTGGTGCCGGAACTGTCCAACCCGGTGTTCCCGGCCTTCGCCGAGGCCCTGGAGACAACCGCGGCCCGCCGGGGGTACTCCAGCGTGCTGTGCAACACCCGAGCGGCCAGCATGCGCGAGGCCGAGTATGTGCGGATGCTGCTCGCCCGAGGCGTTGAGGGGATGGTGTTCGTCTCGCCCGAGGCATCAGACTCCGGGGCGCGGCACGACCACTACCAGGATCTTCGGGACGAGGGCGTGCACATGGTCTTCGTCAACGGGTGCCTGCCCTCGGCGGCCGTTCCGGACGTGTGCGTGGACGAACATGCGGCCGGCTACCTGGCCACCCGGCACCTGCTGGACCTGGGGCACCGCCGGATCGGATTCGTCGGCGGGCCGGTGCGGTCGATGCCCAGCCGGCTCAAACGCACCGGTTGGGAGCTGGCGCTGGTCGAGGCCGGGTTGTCCGCCGATTCCGAACTGGTCGCACACGGGCAGTACGGCGCGGCCGGTGGCGCCGCCGCGTTGGCATGCCTGTTCGAGTCGGTCCACCCGCCCACCGCGGTGGTGTGTGCCAGCGACCTGATGGCGTTGGGGGTGATCAGCGAGGCCCGACGACGTGGGCGGACCGTGCCCGCGGACCTGTCCGTGGTGGGGTTCGACGACATCCCCATGGCCGGGTACTGCACTCCGGCGCTGACCACGCTGGCCCAGCCCATCACCGAGATGGCCTCCGCGGCCGTGGACGGGCTGCTCGCCGCGTTGGCCGGCGGTACCGTTCCGACGGATTCCCGGGTGTTCCGACCTACTCTGGTCATCCGGGATTCCACTGCGCCACCCCGGAAGCATGTCGGCTGAATGCGAGTGACCCGCGTCTCACATCGAGTGCGACCGGATGTGACAGGTGAACACGAAATGAAAGGCGTAAAGTCTGGTCTGTCACGCCTCTGGTCGATACGGTGCGGGCATGCCGCGTCCGCCTGCCAAGCGCCGTAAGGCGACTCTTGCTTCTCTTGCCGCCGAACTCGGGGTGTCCCGTACCACGGTGTCGAACGCGTACAACCGGCCGGACCAGTTGTCGCCCCAACTACGAGCCCGGGTACTCGACGCGGCCCGCCAACTCGGCTACCCCGGACCCGATCCGGTGGCACGCAGTCTGCGTACCCAGCAGGCCGGGGCGGTCGGACTGATCTTCACCGAGACGCTGTCGTACGCGTTCCGGGACCCCGCCGCGGTGGCGTTCCTCGAGGGGTTGGCCCTGGCCTGCGAACAGGACGGCACCGGGCTGCTGCTGGTACCGGCCGGGCCCGGTTCTGACGTGGACGCCCGAGTGGTCCACCGGGCCGCGGTGGACGGGTTCGTGGTGTACTCGATGCCCGACAACGACGTCCACCTGGCCGCGGTGCTGCGCCGCGCCCTACCCGCGGTGATCGTGGACGAACCGGTGGGGCTGCCCGGGGTGGACTTCGTCGGCATCGACGACCGCGCGGTGTGTGCGGCGATCGGCCGGCACCTGGCTGACCTGGGACACCGGCGGCTGGGTGTCATCTGCGCCCGGCTGTCCTCGGTCCGCAACGACGGGCCGGCCGACCTGGCCCGCCAGCAGGCGTCCATCTACGCGTTGGAGCGGCTGCGCCTCGCCGGGTTCGCCGACGGGCTGGCCGCCCGGGGGGTGGACTGGGCGTCGGTACCGGTGGAGGAACGGTTCGACCACACCCTGGAGGCTGGCGCGGACGCCACCCGGGCGTTGCTGGACCGGTATCCAGACCTGACCGCGATAGCGTGCACCACTGACGTGTTGGCGTTGGGCGCGCTCGCCGAGGCCCGCCGCCGGGGTTTGTCGGTGCCCGAGGACCTGTCCCTGACCGGCTTCGACGACGTGCGCGAGGCTGCCGGAGCCGGGTTGACCACGGTGCGTCAGCCGATGGTGGAGAAGGGCCGCACCGCCGGCCGGTTGCTGCTGGAACCCTCGGAAGGGGCGGAACCCCGCACGGTCCGGCTGAGCGCCCAGTTGGTGGTCCGACACTCCACCGCGCGGCCACGTTGCTGTCCGGTGCGGATACCCTGAGCAGGTCGGGTCGCGACCCGGCGACGCCGGCGTGGCGCAACTGGCAGCGCACCCGACTTGTAATCGGGAGGTTAGGGGTTCGATTCCCCTCGCCGGCTCCCCTTCTGACCTGCGGTTTTACCTCCTCCACCTGGTCGCCCGACAGGGCCGTGTCCATGACGGTGTCCATGAGGTAGCGTCGAGTCATGGCCAGGAAGACCGGCGTGTCGCCCCGTGCCAGGGGCAACATCCGCCGGCGTGGCGCGTCCTACCAGGTGCGCGTCTACGCCGGGATCGACCCGTTGACCGGCCAGCAGCACTACCTGACCGGTTCGAGCATGGATGAGCGGGAAGCCGGGAAGATCCTGACCCGGTTGCAGGCCGAGGTCGACGAGAGGCGCAACGCCCGGACCAAGGCCACCCTTGGCGCCGCGCTGGAGGCCTGGCTGCGGGTCCACGAGATCGAGGAGACCACCCGGCAGGCGTACGAGGGTTACATCCGTCTGCACATCGGGCCGGCCCTGGGTCACCTCGAGGTCGGGAAGGTCACCGCCCAGGTCCTGGAGGAGTTCTACGCCGAACTACGCCGGTGCCGGTCCCGCTGTGGTGGCCGCCCGACGCTCGACCATCGCACCACCCGCCCGCACGAGTGCCGGGTCGTGCGGCACCGTCGCCGACCAGGTCGACCCACGCCGCAGTCCGAGAGCGGACACGACTGTCAGGCCATGGGTTGCGTGGTCGTGGAGTGCAAGCCGCACGTGTGCCGGCCGCTGTCGGCGTCGACGATCCGACAGATCCACTTCACGATCAGCGCTGCTCTGGGCGCGGCGGTGCGGTGGGACTGGATCAAGTCCAACCCCGCCGAGGTCGCCCGCAAACCACGCCAGCCACACCCGGAACCGGACCCGCCGACCCCCGAGCAGGCAGGACGGATCGTCGCTGCGGTCGAAGCGGCGGTCACGCTCCGGCGACGGCCACCACACCGTCCATCGTGCCCACGTAGGCGTGCCGGCCCGACAGCGTCGGTGAGGCGAAGTGCGGCGCGGTGCCGATCCGCACCTGGTCGAGCACCGCGCCGGTCCGCGGGTTCAGCGCGTAGAGCACGCCGCCGTCGTAGTCCACCACCCAGACCGCGCCGCCGCCGACCACCGGCGAACCGGCCGCGCGCACCGGCGCCTTCCACACCCTCGACATTCGGCCGGCACCCACCCGCACCGCCATCGGGCTGTCCGCGCACGGTAGGTACACCGTGTCGCCATCCACCGCGCTGCCGCCGAGCGCCCGGCACGACTCGACCCGGCTCAGCTCGCCTCCGATGTGGCCGAGCTCGTCCCGCCGCAGCAGGTAGCCCACTCCGCGCTTGCCGTTGGCGTAGACGTACCCGCCGACCAGCACCGGGCTCATAGACCCGAGGTCCACGTTGGACTGGTTGTCCAGTGTCCAGGTCGACGGGGCGAAAAAGTCGGTGCGGACCAGGTCGGCGGTGAGCGCGATGATCGAGTCGCTGCCGTCGTAGAAGGTGGTCGCCGCCCCGTTGCCCACCGCGTAGAGCAGCCGGTCACCGTCCACCACGCCGCCCGACGGCGCCCAGATCCCGCCCTCCTTGGGGGTCGGGATGGCGTAGGAGCGCACCGGGCCGGCAGCGTCGGCGGGCGCGGAGACCACTGCGCCGACGTACTGGCCGCAGTCGCCGGCCAACCCGCCGTAGGGGACGTAGACCCGCCCGTTCCACAGCGTCAGCGCGCCGCGCTGCTGGTGCGCGATGTGGACGCCTCGGGGCGGTTCCACCGGGACTTGCAGGGCCACCCTGCCGGTGCGGGCGTCCAGGCCGTAGAGCGTGTGGCGGCCCCCGGTGGTCTCGGCGACCGCGAACAGCCGGCGCGTCGCCGGGTCATACACCATCGTGCCGGTGATGCCCAGCGGGTCGATGTTGCCGCACGGCAGGTCGTCCAGCGGCACCGGCGTGCCCAGATGCGCCGCCCACGCCTGGCGCCCGGTGGCCGGATCCAACGCGAAGACCGTGTTGTTCTCGGTGGCGGCATAGACCCGGTCACCCACCACCAGCGGCTGCCCGTACACCGCCCCGTCCAGCTTCGCCGACCACGACACCGACAGCGCCGAACGCGGCGCCGCATGCGCGGCCACCCCACGCCGGGAGTTGTCCCGGTGGTACGTCGGCCAGTCATCCGGCCCCAGCACGCCCGGGGTGCCGCCGCCGGGCGAACCCGGCTGGCCCGGCGTACCGGGTTGGGCGGTCACCGA
>DATCWR010000194.1:0-12634 GCA_036566245.1 Mycobacteriales bacterium
CCGGCTGGCGAACAGCCGTGACCAGGTGTCCCGCTCGGCCCGCAGCGCGTCCGGATCGGCCGGGCGTGAGATGAGCGCCCTGGCGGCCTGCTGGGCCAGCGGCGCGGCGGACAGGCAGGAGCGGGCCAGTTCCAGGCCGGCGGCCCTCGGATCGGCGGCGATCTGCTGCACCAGGCCGATCTGGACCGCCTGTTCGGTCGACACCGGCGCCCCGGTCATGATCATGCGCTTGGCCCAGGACTCACCGACCACCCGCGGCAGTCGCGCGGTACCGCCCATACCGGGTACCAGCCCCAGCCGAACCTCGGGAAACCCGAAACGGGCGTCCGGCGAGGCGATCCGCACGTCCGTGCACAGCGCCAACTCCAGGCCACCGCCCAGACAGTGCCCCCGCACGCAGGACACGGTCAGACCGGGAAAGGACTCCAGCAGCCGGGTCCAGTGCCCGGACAGGTCCACTCCCAGCCAGGGATCCGGGTCGGTCGCCCCGTACAGTGCCTTGACGTCGGCGCCCACGCTGAACGCGGTCGTGCCCTCGCCCCGGACCAACAGGCAGCGCACGTCCCCGGCCTCGTGCAGGTCCCGCAGCACACCGGTCAGTTCGGCCTGGACGGTCTCGTCCAGGACGTTCAACGGCGGCCGGTCGACCACCAGCTCGGCCACCTGCGCGGCAGGTCGTTCCACCCGAACCCGACCGGTCGCCATCAGCTCCTCCCCAGTACCTGCGGAGCCAGGTACTCGGCGATGGCGAAGGAGGAGGTGGCCGCCGGTGAGGGTGCGTTCCGCACCGACAGCACCCCGTCGACGTCGGCGATGGCGAAGTCGTCCAGCAGGGCACCGCGCACCGACACCGCCTGGGCGCGCACCCCGGCGCCGGCCCGTTCCACGTCCTGGTCACGCAGTTCCGGCACGTAGCGCCGCGCCTGGGACATGAACGCGTGCCGCCGGACCGTGTGGTTCAGTTCGGTGACCCCGGCCCGCCAGTGCCGCGCGGCCAGCCGGTAGAAACCCGGCCACCGCAGCGTGGTGGCCAGGTCCCGTGCGTTCACCCGGCCGGGCCGGTAGCCCTCCCGGGCCAACCCGAGCACCGCGTTGGGCCCGACCAACACCTCGCCGCGTACGTTCCGGGTCAGGTGCACCCCCAGGAACGGGTAACGCGGGTCGGGTACCGGGTACACCAGGGAACGGACCAGATCCGCCCGGGCGGGAACCAGCCGGTAGTACATACCGACGAAGGGCACGATCCGCGGGTCCGCCGACCCGCCGGCCAGTTGGCTGACCCGGTCGGACTGCAACCCCGCGCAGGTCACCAGGCGGTCGAAGACGTGCTGCCGGCCGGCGGCGACGACTTCGATCCGGCCACCGTGGCGGCGGATCGCGGTCACCGGGCTGCTGGTCAGCACCTGCCCACCGGCCTGCCGCACGTCGTGGGCCACCGTGGCGGCCACCGCCGCGAAGTCCGCCACCGCGGTCCGGGGTGAGTGCACCGCGGCCACCCCGCGCACGTGTGGTTCGACCGCGCCGATGTCGTCGCGTTCGAGCCAGCGCAGGTCGGGCACGCCGTTGGCCTGGGCCCGGCGATGAATCTCGTGCAGCGGGCCGAGTTCGGCGTCGTCGACCGCCACCACCAGCTTGCCCGACTCGGTGTAGGTGATCCCGTTGTCCTGGCAGTACTCACGCATCAGGATCCGGCCACGCGCGCACAGTGTCGCCTTGAGCGAGCCCGGTGTGTAGTACAGCCCGGCGTGGACCACGCCACTGTTGTGGCTGGTCTGGTGGGCGCCGAGTACGGCCTCCTTCTCCAGCACCGTCACCCGGCAGGAACCGTCGGTACCGACCAACTCGCGGGCGAGGGTCAGCCCGACGATCCCTCCCCCGACAATCCCCACGTCCACCGGTCAGCCGGTCCGCATCGCGACGGTCTTGACCCTGGTGTAGAACCCCATCCCCTCGACCCCCTGCTCCTTGAACGGCGAACCCGAGTCCTTGAACCCACCGAAGGGCAGGTGCACGTCCCAACCTGAGGTCGGTAGGTTCACCGCGACCTGCCCGGTCATCACGCGGTCGGCGAAGGTGTGGGCGGCGCCCAGGTCGCGGGTGAAGATCGCCGCGGACAGCCCGTACGACGAGTCGTTGACCAGGTCGATGGCCGAGTCGAGGTCACCCGTGGTGGTGATGGCGAGCACCGGACCGAACACCTCCTCCCGCCACAGTGTCGACTCCGGGTTGACCTCCACCAGCGTGGGGTCGACGTAGAAGCCACGGTCCAGCGGTTCGGCGGTCAGTCGGTCGCCACCGCGCACCACCCGGCCGCCCTCGGCCCGGGCCTGTTCGATGGCTGAGAGCACCGTACCGAGTTGCGACTGCGACACCACCGGCCCGTAGGTCGTCTCGCTGGCCGAGGTCGGCCCCACCCGGATACCACCCATGGCCGCCGACAGCGCGTCGAGCAGGTCGTCGTGCACGTCGGCGTGCACGACGAGCCGGCTGGCCGCGGTGCACCGCTGTCCGCATCCGCCGAAGGCCGCCGCGACGATCGTGGCCGCCGCCGCGGACAGGTCGGCGTCGGGTAGGACGACGACCGCGTTCTTGCCGCCCATCTCGGTCTGCAACCGGGCCCCGGTGGCCACCACCCTGCTGCGCAGGGCCTTGCCCACGACGGTCGACCCGGTGAAGGTGATTCCCGCCACGGCCGGGTGGTCGGTGAGCACCGGGCCCACCACGCCGGACGCCCCGGTGACGGTGTTGATCACACCGGAGGGGATGCCCGCCTCGGTGAGTGCCCGGGCCAGTTCCTGCCCGACGATCGGGGTGTAGGACGCCGGTTTGAGCACGACCGTGTTACCGGTGATCAGGGCCGGCCCGAGCTTGCGGGCCGGTGTGAGCAGTGGGTCGTTCCACGGGGTGATGGCAACGACCACGCCCAGCGGTTCCCGCCGGCTGTAACTGACCACGCCGGGTCGCGCGTCGGGCAGTAGGTCGCCGATCGGAGCCCGGCCCAGGCCGCCGTAGTACTCCAGGAACTCGGCGGACTTCAACACCTCGCCCATGGCGTCGGCCTGTGGTTTGCCGGCCTCCCGACGGAGCAGGTCGGCAACCTCGGCGGCACGCGCCCGCAACCGCCCGCCGGCCTGCCGCAGGATCTCTCCGCGCTCCACCGGTGAGGTGGCCCGCCAACCGGGGGCGGCCGCCACGGCGGCGTCGACGGCCGCGGCGGCCTGTTCGGCGGCCATCTGCGGAATCGCGGCCACCACGTCGTGCACGTCGCTGGGGTTGATGTCGTCGTCGAAACCGTCGCCGCCGTCGGCCACCCACGTACCCGCGATCAGGTTCGCTCGGGTCTGCATGATCCCGTCCCTCTTCCCTGGTTACCGACTCATTGCCTTGATCGCGCCGTCCAGGTCTCCCTGGTGGAAGTACGAGAGCAACTCGGTGAGCCGCCGTTGCTCCAGCGGCACCGGGTTGTTCGGCCGTGGGTAGTCGTGCACACACTCGGCGGCCATCTCGGCGAGTTGGTCCTCGCCGATGCCGACCTCGTGCAGGCTGGTCGCCGCGCCGAGTTCGCGGTCCAGGTCCAGCAGCCAACGCAGCAGGTCCTCGACCACGGTGGAGGCACCCACCGCGAGGTCGGCGGCGACACCGGCCAGCCGCTGGTGCACCGCGGGCAGGGCGTAGGCCAGCGAGTAGGGCAGCGCCATCCCGGCGGTGATGCCGTGCGGCAGCCGGGTTCGCGCCGCGATGGTGTAGGCGATCGAGTGTCCCAGCGTGACGCTCGCGTTCAGGCTGCATCCGGCCAGGTGCGCGGCGGTCAGCGTCCGCGCACGGGCGGACCGGTCGCCGCCGTCGTGGTAGGCCCGGGGCAACGCCGGGGCCAACAGTCCGATCGCCGACCGGGCGGCGGTGTCGGTGAGGGTGGTCGCGTTGGTCGAGATGAACGCCTCGAAGGCGTGCGCCAACGCGTCCAGGCCCGAGGAGGCTGTGGCCGACGGCGGCAGCGACTGGATCAACTCCGGGTCCAGAACGGCGGCCAGCGGCATGAAGTACTGGCTGACCAGGATCCGTTTGTGCCCGTCCACCGACACCATGGACACCCGGCTCGCCTCCGACCCGGTTCCGGCGGTGGTGGGCACCAGGGCCAGGGGCAGCGCGCCCGACGCGAGGGCGGGGTTGTCCACCGCAGCCTCGATGGTGTGCGGCCCGTCGGCGAAGGCGGCACCCAGCTTGGCCATGTCCATACAGCTACCGCCGCCGAGCCCCACCACGGCCACGACCGAGTGTGCCCGCGCCTGCTCCAGCACGGCGCGCGCCATCTCCAGGGTGGGTTCGGAGGTGATCCCGTCGTAGCAGGTGGGTTCGAACCCCGCCTCGGCCAGGCCGGCGATCATCTGCTCGCCCAGGTTGAGGGCCGCCACCTGGGTGTCCCGGACGACCAGGACAGCGCCCGGTGCCACTCCCCATCGACGGAACAGGCTGCCCAGGTTCGCGCTGGAACCGGCGCCGGACACCACTTCACGAGGGACGAAGTAACTGGTGGATGACACGTTGCCTCGGCCCATGGAGTCTCCGTGAGGTCAGAGGGGACAGGGTGTTGTGCTAGTATATCAGACTCACACAATGTAGTGTGTCAGCGCACCCAGGACAAGAGGCGGACAAGAGCAGATGGTCGAGTTGGTACACCGCACGCTCGCGGACGTGGCCCGCGAGCAGATCATGCAGGACATCCTCCAGGGTCGGCTAAGACCCGGGGCCATCGTCCAACTCAAGAACCTGGCGAACACCTACGGCATGTCCCGAACCCCGATCCGGGAGGCGCTCACCCAGCTCCAACAGTCCGGACTGGTGCTGGCGATCCCCTACAAGGGCTACCGGATCAGGCCCCTGGAGAAGCGCGACATCGAAGACGTGATCTTCATGCGGCACCTGTTGGAGAGCAAGGCCGCCGAGTTGGCCGCCGAGCGGATCACCGACGAGGACCTGGCCCGGCTGACCGCGTTGCGCCCGCCGACCACAGACGGGTTGAACCTCGACTTCGACCGGTACTCCGAGCGGTTCCACCACCTCGTGGGCGAGGCGTCGAAGTCGCGCCGACTGGCCGAGACCATCGTGATGATCTACCGCGACGTCCGTCGGCTCCAGTACGCCGGTATCAGCCGTTCGGTGCCAGCCGACATCGTGGCCGAACACGAGCAGATCCTCGAGGCACTGCGCCGGCACGATCCCGAGGCCGCCCGGGCGGTGATGTCCCACCACGTCCTGGGTGTGCACGCCAAGGCGTTGGAGGAGGTCACCTCCGACGAGTCGGACGACCCCGACCACCTCGGTTGGTCCGACGGTCTCGGTTCGCCCGACGGGCACTGACCGCCCGTTGCCCGTCCGAGGTCCGGAACCAACCGCCCGCATCAACGGCCGTGCCTGGCCAGGAACGTCGCCGCGGCGTTCCGGTGCGCGTCGGCACGCTGGAGCACCCGCCACAGGGCGGTGGCCGTCTCCGCCGCCTCGGCCCGACCGGCACCGCGCGCGCTGCGCAGAACGGCCTTGGTGGCCCGCACCGCCGTGGTCGGATGTTGGGCGATCTCGGTGGCGACCGCGAACACCTGCGCCTCCAGGTCGGTCACCACACCGGTGACCAGGCCACTGGCCGCGGCCTGCCCGGCAGACACCCGGTGGGCGGTGAACAACATCTCGGCGGCCACCGTGTCGGGCACCACCGTGGGCAGTGAGTGGGCGCTTTCCACCAGTCCCATCCGCACTCCCGACGCGGCGAAGAACGCGTCGGGAGTGGCGTAGCGCAGGTCGCAGTTGAGCACCAGTTCCAACCCGCCACCGAGCGCGTAGCCGCGGATCGCCGCGATGGTCGGGACCGGCACGGTGAACCAGGCGCGGTAGAGGTCCAGGTACTCCGAGTGCGCCCGGCGTGCGTCGTCCTCGTCGGTCAGTGCGGCGAGTTCCTCGATGTCACCGCCGGCGCTGAAACAGCGGTCACCTCCGACCAACACCGCCACCCGGATCCGCTGGTCGCGTGCCTGTTCGGCAGCCCTGACCAGCCCGGCCCGCACCGGTCGGGCCAACGCGTTCACCGGTGGATGGTTGATGCGAACCCACAGCACCGCACCGTCCGCGCCGCGACGTTCCACGGTCACCGGTCCGCCGGCCGCCCCGGCTGACCCGGCTGACCCGGCTGACCTGGCCGGCACTGTCGCATCAGGACTCATCTCATCGCCCCGTCGAACCCGTCGTGTGGGTGGTTGTCGGACCCCTGCCATCGGACAGACACGCGTCTCAACCCAGAACCTTCCTCAGTTCGTCGGGGATCGGGGTCTTGTGGCCTGCCCCCCGGCTCACCACCACGTACACCACCCGGCCGGTGACCTGGCGCCGCCCGTTCACCAACGCCTCGTAGCCGAGGGTGAAGCTGGTGGTGCCGATCCGCTCGACGTCGACCCCGACCACCAGTTCGTCCTCCCAGCGGACCGCACCCAGCAGGTCCAACTCGAAGTGAACCACCTGTAGGTCGTAACCGCGGTCGAGAAGCGACCGCAGGGACAGTCCGTTGCGGGCCAGCATGTCGTTGCGGGCGTCCTCGAAGTAGGCGAAGTACCACATGTGATAGACGACCCGCTGCTGGTCCGCCTCGAAGAAGCGGATCGTGGGCCGGTGCAGGTGCCTACTCATCCGCGGCCCCGACGATCTGTTCGTGGAGGCGGAACTTCTGCACCTTGCCCGCCGCGGTGCGGGGCAGGGCCACCACGAGTTCCAGGCGTTCGGGCCAGAACTGGCGGGCGAATCCCAGCTCGTCGAGGTGCCCGACCAGGTCGGCCAGGGTCGGCACCTGCCCGTCCACCGGCACCACGACCGCGCAGGCCCGCTCGCCCATGCGTTCGTCGGGCACCCCGATGACGGCCACCTCCCGCACGGCCGGATGCCGGTACAGGGCCGCCTCCACCTCGACCACGGGAATGTTCTCCCCGCCGCGGATCAGGATGTCCTTCGTCCGCCCGGTCAACGTGACGAACCCCTCGTCGTCGATCGAGGCCAGATCCCCGGTGTCCAGCCAGCCCCCCGCGTCGACCACCGCGTCGGTCAGTGCCGGGCGTTCGAAGTATCCGACGAACCGCGACGCACCCCGGGTCAGCAGGCGGCCGGACCGCCCCGGGGGCAGGTCGTTGCCCTGCTCGTCGACGATCCGCACCCGCATGGCCGGCGAGCAGCACCCGTCACTGTCATGAGCCCGGTCCAGTCGGTCCGCCGGGGTGATCGTCACCGCGCCGGTCTCGGTCATCCCCCACATGGCCACCAGCCGGGCACCGGTCACCCGGGGAGTCTCCTCGGCAAGGTGACGTGGGATCGGGGCCCCGGCGCAGGAGAAGAGCCGCAACGGGGCGGCGTCGCGACCCAGTTCCTGACAGGCCCTGATCGTGTCCATCACGAAGGGAGGTGATCCGATGGTCCAGGTACCGCCCTCGGCGTCGATCAGGTCGAGCATGCGTCGGGCATCCCACCGGTCCTGGTGGACCACCTTCATGCCCCAACTGGCCGGCATGAGGCACCCGTAGAGGAATCCTGAGGCGTGTGCCAACGGCGAGGGCATCATGACCACGTCGGAACTGTCCAACCCCACCGCGTACGGGACGAGCCGGGTGGTGGCGTAGAGACTGTTGTGGGTGTGCATCACACCCTTGGGCTCACCGGTGGTCCCGGAGGTGAACTGGATCGCGGCCACCTCGTCGGCCCGCGGCGCACGCTCGGCGAACCGCCGGTGCGCCGTCGCGTCTGCCGGACCGGCCAGCAGGTGCCGTTCGAACGAACCGCCCGAGTCCCTCGGCCCGCCCACGGTGAGCACGTACTCGAGAGTGTCCAGGCTGGACAGCAGTTCCTGCCCCAGTGCGGCGAAGTCACGTCCACGGAACCGGGCCGGTGCGATGTACACCCGGGCCCGGACCAGCCCCACCATGAACTCGACCTCGCGCCGACGCAGGATGGGAATGAGCGGACAGGCGACCGCACCGATCCGGTTGCAGGCCAGGTAGACGGCGTTGAAGTGCCACCAGTTCGGCAGTTGGAAACAGACCACCTCACCCCGGTCCACGCCCAGGTCGAGCAGACCCGCGGCGATGCTGTCGACGGCCTCGGCGAACTCGGCGAAGGTCAGTCGCTCGGACCACCCTCCGTCGGTCGAGTAGGTGACCGCGGCCTCGGCGCCGGGGCGCTCCAGGGCATGCCGGCGCAGGTCGTCGATGATCAGGGTGTCACGCCACCAACCGGTACCGCGGTGGTCGACGGCATCGTCGTCGCCGGTCTGGGCGGCCACGGGACCGGCCATCAGTCGACCATCGTCAGGCCGCCGTTCACACTGAGCACCTGCCCGGTGAGATACGACGAGTCCGGCGAGGCGAAGAACTCGATGGCGTTGGCCACGTCCTCGGGGGCGGCCAGCCGGCGCAGCGGGATTGCCCGGATCAGGGCCTGCTGTAGCCGCTCGGGCACCCGGGCGAACGCGGGTGTGTCCGTCGGGCCGGGACACACACAGTTCACCCGGATGTTGTGCCGGGCCATCTCCCGTGCCAGCGCCTTGGAGAAGGCGATCACCCCGCCCTTGGCGCCCGAGTAGACCACCTCGCCGGTGCTGCCCACCCGGCCCGCGTCGGAGGCGACGTTGACGATCGCTCCCCCGCCCCGCTCGATCATCTCGGTGAGGAACGCCCGGGTCACCGTGATCGGCCCGAGCAGGTTGATGGAGAAGATTCGCTCCCAGAAGTCGCGGGTGGTGTCCACGAACGGCCGGATGTCCTCCCAGCCGGCGTTGTTGACCAGCACGTCGCACCTGCCCTCGACCTCGAGCACGGACCGGTGGAACGCCTCGACCGAGGTGGGGTCACTGATGTCCACTGTGGCCGAACGGCTGGTCCCGCCGGCCTGGACGATGAGTTCGGCGGTGTGCCCGGCCGACTCGGCGTTGATGTCGGCGGCCACGATGGTTGCGCCGCCACGGGCGAGCCGTAGCGCGGTGGCCCGGCCGATGCCCGAACCCGCTCCGGTCACCACGATGATGGTCCGGTCGCGGCATGGGTCTGTCATCGAGTTCTTCCCTCTCTCAGCCGGTGGCGAAGCCGCCGTTGACCGACAGCACCTGGCCGGTGATCCAGCCGGACACCGGCGAAGCCAGCAGCAGGACGGCCGGAACGACGTCGTCCATCTCGCCGAGCCGGCGCAGCGGATAGGCCCTGATCAGCCGGTTCATGAACTCGTCGCTGGCTCCGGCGATCATGTGCCGGTCCACCGACGGGGAACGCACCAGGCCCAGCGAGACACAGTTGGCCCGGATGCCGTTGCGGGCGAACTCCTTGGCCATCGCCTTGGTGAAGCCGTATGCGCTGGCCCGGCAGGTCGAGGTCACCACCGCACGGCTTTCACCGACCCGACCGGAGTCACCGGCCATGGTGACGATGGCGCCGCCCCCGGCCTCCACCATGTCGGGCAGGACCGCCCGGGTGACGTGCAGCATCCCGAGCACGGTGACGTCCACCTGACGTCGCCAGTCGGCCGGATCGTCGGTGAGGAACGGCCCCATGTTGGTGTACGCGGCGTTGTTCACCAGCACGTCGACCGACCCCAACCGCTGGTGTACCTCGTCGACCAGTGCGGTGACGCTGTCCGGATCGGCCAGGTCACCGGCCACCGCACACGCCCGCACGCCCAGTTCGGTGGCCTGGTCGGCGGCCTCGGTGGCACCGGCCCCGGAACTCAGATAGTGGAAGGCCACGTTCGCACCCTCCCGGGCCAGGGCTGCCCCGATCTCACGGCCGATGCCCTGTCCCGCCCCGGTGACCAGGGCGGTCCTGCCGCGCAGATGCAGATCCATCCGGCTCCCAACTTCTCCTCGGCGTGCCCGATCAGAGTCACGGCGTGACCAAAGATATGGTAGTATACCAGTGACATCCTGTCCACCCGCCACCGCGTCCCGGACGGGTCGCGAAGGGAGCAGACCGTGGCCGAACGTCTGTACGTTCTCCGGACCGGAAGCATCTCGATGCCCGAACGGTGGATCAGGGTCGGTGGCTCCGACGAGGCCAGGTCGGTTCCGCTGCTGGCGTTCCTGGTGGTGGCCGGCGACCAACTGGTCCTGGTCGACTGTGGCTGCTCTCCGGTGGTGGCCCAGGACCCGGGGGCCGCCTGGGGAAAGCTGGCCGACCTCTACCACCCCGCGGTGGGCGCACCCGACCTGGTCGACGCCCAACTACGCGCCGCCGGTTTCGAGGTGGGTGACGTCACCGACGTGGTGCTCACCCACCTGCACATGGACCACGTCGGCGGCCTGCGGATGCTGGACCGGCCACGGGTGTGGGTGCAACGGGCCGAACACCGCTGGGGTCAGGCGCCCGACCGGTACGCCGCGGGCGGGTACTACCGGCAGGAGTACGACCTGGACGGGATCGACCTGCACCTGGTGGACGGGGACACTCCCATCGCCGACGGTGTGCAGACCGTGTTCACCGCCGGGCACACCCCCGGACACCAGTCGGTGCTGGTTCGACTGCCCTCCCGACTGGTCTGCGTGGTGGGCGACGCCGCGTACAACCGGCGCATGCTCGACCGGCGGTCCATCCCCTCGGTGGCCTGGAACGTCGGCACCTACCTGTCCGCGCTGACCCGACTGTCCACCCTGGAGAACTTCTTCGGAGCCGAACTGCTGTTCAGCCACGACCCCGACCAGGTCGCCGACCTGCCGCCCACCGGGCAGTACCTGGACTGATCCTCGGCGCCGACCCCGGTCCCGCTTCCTGGATCGGGGTTGGCGCCGCGATCACCTGTGCGCCCGGTCGAGCCGGTCCGCTCAGCCCAGGCCGGGTCCTGCCGCGCCGACCGGCTGTCGGTCCTGGAGCAGTCCCCACAGCCGCTGCGGGCTGGCCGGCATGTCCACATGCTCGATGCCGAAGGGGGCCAACGCGTCACAGACGGCATTGATCACCGCCACGCTGGACGCGATGGTGCCGGCCTCGCCGACCCCCTTGGCGCCCAGCACGTTGCTCGGCGTGGGGGTGTGGGTGTGCCGCACCTCGGTCCGGACCATCTCCCCGATGGTGGGTACCAGGTAGTCCAGGAAGGTTCCGCCCATCACCTGGCCGGTGTCCGCGTCGTAGCCGACCTCCTCGAACAGGGCCTGCGCCACCCCCTGGAGCACCCCACCGTGCACCTGGCCCTCCACCAGCAACGGGTTGATCACCGTGCCGCAGTCGTCCACGGCGATGTACCGCAGGATCTCGGTCTGACCGGTCCCCGGGTCGACCTCGACCACGCAGACGTGGGTGCCGAACGGCCAGGTGAAGTTGGGCGGGTCGAAGAAGGACACCGCCTCCAGCCCCTGCTCGGTGCCCGCGGGCAGGTCCTTGTTGTAGGCGGCGAACGCCACCTCCCGGAAGCTTCGCGACACCGACTCGGAGCCTCGGACCCGGAACACGCCGTCCCGGAAGTCCAGGTCCTCCTCGGCCGCCTCCATCAGGTGCGCAGCCAACCGTCTGGCCCGGTCGACCACCTTGCGCGCGGCCAGGCACACCGCGGTACCGCCCACCGGGACGCTGCGACTGCCGTAGGTGCCGTGCCCGAACGGGGTGTTGGCGGTGTCCCCCTCGCTGACCTGCACGTCGGCGAGGGCGACCCCGAGTTCGTCCGCCACGATCTGGGCGAACGCGGTGGCGTGGCCCTGCCCGTGCGAGTGGGTGCCCACGCTGACGCTGACCGAACCGCTGGGGTGCACCCGTACCGTCGCCGACTCGACCAGCCCCACCTCGCCCATGTTGGCCGCGGTGGCCTGGCTGGGGCCGAAGCCGGCGATCTCCACATAGGACCCCATGCCGATGCCCAGGTATCGCCCCTGCGCTCTGGCCTGCCGCTGCTGTTCGCGGAACTCCTGGTACCCCACCGCGGCCAACGCCTCGTCGAGGGCCCGGGCATAGTCACCGGAGTCGTAGACCAGGCCGAAGTGGTTCTCGAACGGGAACTCCTGCACGAAGTTGCGCCTGCGCAGTTCGGCCGGGTCCATCTCCAGCTTCGCCGCCAGCAGGTCGACCACCCGTTCACACAGGTGTGTCGCCTCAGGACGACCGGCGCCACGGTAGGGACCGGTCGACATCTTGTTGGTGAGCACCCCGACCGACCGACCCTCGACCGCACCCCAGCTGTAACAGCCACCGGCCAGGTTCACCGCGATCACCGCGTTGGCCCCGGCCCGGCTCACGTACGCGCCGACGTCACTGAGTTGGCGAACCCGCAGGCCGAGCAGTTCTCCGTCCCGCGACGCGGCGGCCTCGACGTCGAAGACATGCCCGCGTCCGTGCGTGGTGACCGTCAGGTTCTCGGTCCGTGACTCCACCCACCTCACCGGGCGTCCCACCAGTTTGGACGCAACCGGCAGCAGGTACTCCTCGGAGTACGGGCCCATCTTCGAACCGAACGCACCGCCGACATCGGGTGAGACCACACGCAGCCGGCTCTCGGGCACGTCCAGCGCCTCGGCCAGATACATCCTGATGAAGTGCGGCATCTGGCTGGAGGTCCAGACGGTCAGTTCGCCGCCGGACACGTCGAAGTCCGCGAGGATCGCACGCGACTCCATCGGCGCGGCGGTGACCCGTTGCTG